>NZ_JBHSOA010000061.1:0-161369 GCF_042655885.1 Streptomyces chlorus | reverse complement strand
TCGTACGCGCTCGCGATGCACGCGGGGATGCCGACGCCGTCGTAGGCCGCGCCGCACACGGCCAGCCCCGGGAGGGCGGCGAGGTGCTCGCGGACACGGGCCACACGCGCGTGGTGGCCGACGGGGTACTGGGGCAGGCCATCCTGCCAGCGGGTGACGCGGGTGGCGACCGGGGTGGCGTCCAGGCCGGTGGCGGCCAACAGGTCGTACCGGGAGACCTCCACGAGACCGGCGTCGTCGCGGCCGAGGATCTCCGTCTCGCCGTGCCGGCCGACGGAGGTGCGCAGGATGGTGAGGTCCGGGTTCTCCTCGTCGATCCAGCCCCACTTGCACGAGGCGAAGGTGGACGCCTTGATGGTGCGGCCATCGACCGGCGGCACCAGGAATCCGCTGCCCGCCGGAAGATCGGTCTCCGCGCGGCGGTAGGCGAGCGTGATGAGCGCCATGGAGGCGTACTCGACGCCGGCCAGCTCGGCGGCGGCGCCGGGCGCCTCGGCACGCAGCAGCCGGGCGGCGGCCGGGGCGGGCACGGCGACGACGACCGCGTCGGCGCGCAGCTCCCGTTCCCCGGTGACGACCCGCCAGCCGCCGGCCGGCTCCCGGCGCAGTTCGGTGACCGGGGTGCCGGTGCGGATCTCCCCGCCGCGGGCCCGCACCGACTCGGCGACGGCGAGCGGGAGGGTGCCCACACCGCCCTCGATGCCCATGAACACCGGTCCGGTCTGCTGCGCGGTGGCGGCCCCGGCCTGGATCTCGCGGACGCCCTCGGTCAGGGAGGTGTGCGTCCGCGCGGCCTGGAACAGCTGGGGGACGGCGGAGCGCATCGAGATGCGGTACGCGTCGCCCGCGTACACCCCGCCCAGCAGGGGCTCGACCAGCCGGTCGACGACCTCGCGGCCGAGCCGGGCCGCCACGTACGCGCCGACGGCGACGTCGTCGCCGACCTCGGTACGGGGCAACTCGGCGTCCTGTCCGATCCGGGCGAGGCCCTCGTCGGAGAGCACCCCGGCCAGGGCGGCGGCGGTGCCGGGGACGCCCATGACGTGGCCCTTGGGCATCGGGCGCAGGGCGCCGCGGGTCCACAGCGACGCGGTCGCGGTGGCCGGGGGCCGGAGCCGGTCGGTGAGGCCCACCTCACGGGCGAGGGTCACCGCCTCCGGGCGGCGGGCCAGCATCGACTCGGCGCCCAGGTCCACGCGCGCGCCCGCGATCTCACCGGGCAGCAACTTGCCGCCGACCCGCTCCGAGGCCTCCAGCACGGTCACCCGTGCCCCGCGCCCGAGCAGCCGGTGCGCGGCGGCCAGTCCGGCGATGCCGGCTCCCACCACGACGACCCGCTGCTCCGCACCCGTGTGTGATCCGCTCATGGCTCCACCCTCTCAGATGCCGCCGACGGTCCCACCAGGGCCATCCGGCCCTCCCGAGTCCCTACCGTGACCGCTTCGGGACCGTTTCGCGCCGTCGTTCCGGCGCCCTCCGGCGTCGTAGGAACGTCAGTGGTCTCGAACCCGGGGGGAACCCACATGCGCACACGACGATCCGAACGGCCGGCACACGCCATGACGGGCCTGCTGCTGGCAGCCGCGCTCGCCCTGGCCGGATGCAGCGGCGCGGATGACAGCGCCGACTCCGCCTCGTCCGACGGCAAGGCCGCCGCGCAGGCGGACGCCAAAGCGGGCACCGAGGAAGGGGCGAAGGCAGGGGCGGCTCGGGAAGGAGCTCCCGGCAGCTCGGCGGACGGCTCGCGGGCGACGGCGCCGCCCGCGGACAGGAGCACCGCCACGAGCCACATCATCCGCACCGCCTCGTTGACCGTGCAGGTGAAGGACGCGCCGACGGCGCTGGCCGACGCGCGCACGACCACCGAGAACGCGGGCGGCTACGTCGGCGACGAGAACACCCGTCAGGACGGGGAGGGCCACGAGCTCACGCGCGTGGTGCTGCGCGTTCCCGTCGAGAAGTACGACAAGGTCCTCGCGGACCTCGAGGGCGCCGGCAAACTCGTCGAACGCAGCGCGAAGGCGGAGGACGTCACCGACCAGGTCGTCGACGTCGAGAGCCGGATCAAGACGCAGCGCGCCAGCGTGGCCCGGATCCGCGAGCTGATGGACCAGGCCACCCGGCTCAGTGACGTGGTCACCCTGGAAGGCGAACTCAGCACCCGTCAGGCCGACCTGGAGGCCCTGCTCGCCCGGCAGGTGTCCCTGAAGGACCGCACCAGCCTGGCCACCATCACCCTGACCCTGTCCGAGACGCCGGTGGAGGAGAGCACCGAGGACGACGACCCGGGGTTCCTGGACGCGCTCGCGGGCGGCTGGGACGCGTTCGTGACGATGCTGCGCTGGCTCGCGGTGGCGATCGGCGCGGTGCTGCCGTTCGCGGCGGTGGCGGCCCTGCTCGCGCTGCTGTGGCTGAAGGCCGTACGGCCCAGGCTGTCCCGCCCCGCACAGCCGGCACCCGCTTCCCCGCCCCTTCCCGCGTCCCGGCCCTCGTCCGCGCGTGCGACGGCCCGGACCTCGGACGAGACCCCGGAGCCGGATACGAAGTGACCGACCCCCGTAGCGTGGTCGCATGACCACGAGCACGAGCACGAGCACGGGTACGACCACGGGTACGGGTACGGGTACGGGTACGGGTACGGGCCGCAGCGCAGGTCCGGCCGCGAAGGGACCGGAGCGCCTGGTGGTGATCGGCGGCGACGCCGCGGGGATGTCCGCGGCGTCGCAGGCACGCCGGCTGAAGGGGCCGGACGAGCTGGAGATCGTGGCGTTCGAGCGCGGGCGCTTCACGTCCTTCTCGGCCTGCGGCATCCCCTACTGGGTGGCCGGTGACGTCGCCGAACGCGACGAGCTGATCGCCCGCACGCCCGAGGAGCACCGCGCGCGGGACATCGACCTGCGGATGCGCACCGAGGTCACGGAGATCGACCCCGACCGGGGGCGGGTGCGCGCGCGGGACCTCGATTCCGGCACCGAGTCGTGGACCTCGTACGACAAGCTCGTGATCGCGACCGGCGCGCGGCCGATCCGCCCGGAGCTGCCCGGCATGGACGCCGACGGTGTGCACGGGGTGCAGACCCTGGAGGACGGTCAGGCCCTGCTCGACACGCTGGAGCGCACGACCGGCCGCCGCGCGGTGGTCGTCGGCGCGGGGTACATCGGCGTGGAGATGGCCGAGGCGATGATCAAACGCGGCTACGAGGTGACCGTCGTCAACCGCGGCCGGGAGCCCATGGCGACCCTCGACCCGGACATGGGGCGCCTGGTGCACGGGGCGATGGAGGGCCTGGGCATCACCATGGTGAACGACGCCGAGGTCACCGGGCTGCTCACGGGGGACGACGGCAGGGTGCGGGCCGTGGCCACGGCGGACGCCCAGTACCCGGCGGACGTGGTGGTGCTCGGCATCGGCGTGCGGCCCGAAACGGCTCTGGCGCGGGCGGCGGGGCTGCCCCTGGGCGAGCACGGCGGCCTGCTCACCGACCGGTCGATGCGGGTCCGCGGGTACGAGAACATCTGGGCCGGCGGCGACTGCGTGGAGGTGCTCGACCTGATCTCCGGGCAGGAGCGGCACATCGCGCTCGGCACGCACGCCAACAAGCACGGCCAGATCATCGGCTCGAACGTCGGCGGCGACTACGCCACCTTCCCGGGCGTGGTCGGTACGGCGGTCAGCAAGGTCTGCGACCTGGAGATCGCGCGCACCGGTCTGCGGGAGAAGGATGCCCACCGCGCGGGACTGCGATTCGAGACGGTCACCATCGAGTCGACCAGCCGCGCGGGCTACTACCCGAACGCCTCCCCCATGACGGTGAAGATGCTCGCCGAACTGCGCACGGGCCGCCTGCTCGGGGTCCAGATCGTCGGCCGGGAGGGCGCGGGCAAGCGCGTCGACATCGCGGCGGTCGCCCTCACCGCCGGGATGACGGTGGAACAGATGACGATGCTGGACCTGGGCTACGCCCCGCCCTTCTCCCCCACCTGGGACCCGGTCCTGGTGGCGGCCCGCAAGGCCACCACGAAGATCCGCGCCACGGCGGGACAGCCGTCGCCGCGTACGCCCTGACAGCCGTCGCCGCGTAGGCCTGACAGCCGTCCGGCCTACGCGGTCCCGTTGATCCGTTCGATCGCCTGCCGCGCCTGCTCCGCCGGAGGCCGCGCCTGCTCCGCCGGGGCCCGGGGCGGCAGGGACGACACGGAGGCGCTGGTGCCGCCAGTACCGGCGAAACCGGCCGCACCGGTGACCCCCGCGCTCACGGCCGCCGGCGGCTGCTCCCCCGCCGGCTTCGCGTGCGCGGCGGCGGCCCGCGCCGAGCGCAGGCGGTGGCTCACCGCCTCGTCCAGCGTCACCGGCCGCTGCATCCGGGAGGCGAGCCGCCCCGCCTCCTGGCCGAGCCGGGCGATGTCCTCCCAGGAAAGGCGCACCACGAGCGTGAGTTCTGCCTCCCCGTCGGGCAGCGCCTGCATCGCAGCGGTCACTCGGTCGTTCATGGCCCGTTCCTCACGTCGGCCCCGCGGCCCCTTCCCCGCGCCGCAGGCAGTTGGGAAGGGATACGCAGGGCCGGACGGCGGTGTTCAGCGGGGCGGCGGATTCACCGGCGGCAGCAAGGGCACAAGTGGGACGTGGTCATCCCCGTTCATGACGTGAATCCGACACGGCGCACCCCGTGGGTCACCTACGCGCTGCTCGCCGCGAACTTCGTCGTCTTCGTGTTCTTCACGCCCGGTGTCGTCGGCTCCCTGACAGGCAGCGGGAGCAGTCTCGCGGAGCTGTGCGATCTCCAGGCGTTCCTGGACCGGTACGCGGCCGTGCCGCGGGAGCTGATCCACCACCAGATGCCCCGCCTGGTGCCCACGGGCGCCACGGGGGTGGGACCGCAGGGGCCGGGGTGTGTGGCGGGGCCGCCGTCGTACGAAAAGTCGCCCGAGCTGAGCGTGCTCACGGCGATGTTCCTGCACGGCGGCTGGCTGCACCTGCTCGGCAACCTGCTCTTCCTGTGGATCTTCGGCAACAACGTCGAGGACCGCATGGGCCATCTGCGGTACCTGCTGTTCTACCTGGTCTGCGGCTACGCGTCCGCATACGGATTCGCACTCACGAACCCCGACGCCACCACTCCTCTGATCGGCGCCTCGGGAGCCATCGCCGGCGTCCTCGGCGCCTACCTGGTGCTCTACCCGAGGGCCCGGGTCTGGGTCCTCGTCCCCTTCCTGATCTTCCTGCCGCTGCGACTGCCGGCCTGGATCGTGCTCGGCCTGTGGTTCGTCCTGCAGGCGGTCTACTCGTCCGGCGCGGGCGTCACCGGCGCCGGGACGGTGGCGTACGCGGCCCACGTGGTCGGCTTCGTCGTGGGCATGCTGCTCGCCTGGCCCCTCAAGCCGGGCACTCCCCCACCGCCCGAACCGGGCGGCATCCGCTTCGGGCGGCAGACACGACGGACCTGGTAGGGCCACACGCCAGCGGCCGACGGTACGGCACGCGTACCGTACCGTCGGCTCCCTGGTAGCCCTTGTCGGCCCAGCAACGGATGCCGGCCTCGGCCAGGACGTCGATGACGCCGTGGGTACGGGCCGCGCGGGCGTCGTGGACCGCGCCGGACAGAGCCGGCGAGGCCCACAGCAGGTGCCGAACGGGGCGGCGGGGACCCGCACGTTCACCCCGTTCTTCCGGTGCTTTCCGGGGTAGTACGGCCGGTCAGTGGCGATGCGGTAGTCAGCCGGTGGGATGGCGCGCGGGAAGGTTCCGGACGAAGCCGCCCCGTTTCTGCCCTCGCGTGTCCATCACGACCCGGCTCAGACGGCTTCCAGGACGCTGACGTAGTTGGCCACTGCCAGACCGCCCATGTTGTGTACGGCGGCGCGCCGGGCGCCGGGCAGTTGCATGTCGCCGGCGGCGCCGGACAGTTGCATGGCTGCGAGGGCGATCTGGGAGACCCCGGTGGCCCCGACGGGGTGGCCCTTGGCCTTGAGGCCTCCGGAGAGGTTGACCGGCAGCTTGCCTCCCCGGTACACCCATCCCTCCTCGACCGCTCGGCGGCCCGCGCCCCGCTCGGTCAGGCCGATGACCTCGTAGAGCACGAGCTCGGCGATGGTGAAGCAGTCGTGCACCTCGGCGAAGTCGAGGTCGTCCAGGGATACGCCGGCCATCGCCGTGGCCCGCTGCCAGGCGGTGACGCTTCCGGCGAAGGCCACCGGATCGCGTTTGCCGGCGGGCAGGAAGTCGTTGGCCTGGCCGAAGCCGACAAGTCGGACCGGAATTGTTGCGGCGGACAGCGACAAGGCGGTGGTGGTGAGTACCAGGGCCGCGGCGCCGTCGGATATGGGCGAGCAGTCGGTGCGGCGTAGCGGTGCGGCCACCACGGGGTTGCGGTCGGAGACGGTCTGGCAGAAGTCCTCGCCGAGGTCCTTGCGGAGCTGGGCGTATGGGTTGAGCATGCCGTTGCGGTGGTTCTTGGCCGCGATGGATCCGAGGACGTCACCGACCGCGCCGTATCGCTTCTCGTAGTGGTTGGCCACGTCGGCGAAGAGTCCGGCGAACCCTGTCGTGGAGTGCTGCCCGGCCATTTCGTAGTCGGCCCCCAGGAGGGCCGCGCCGACCACGTCGGCTGTCGCGTGGGTCATCTTCTCGGCGCCGATGACCAGTACGGTGCGCGCGGTCCCGGCCAGCAGGGACTTGACGCCCTGGTGGAACGCGGCGGAGCCTGAGGCGCAGGCGTTCTCCACCCGGGTGGCCGGGATGCCCGCCATCTCGTCGGAGGCCTGGAGCGCCAGGGACGAGGCGAAACCGAGCGGGACCATACCGGAGTTGAACTGGCCCAGAAAGACTTCGTCGATCTGGTCGGGTTCCACACCGGCGTTGCGGATGGCCTCCGCGGCCACCTGGACGATCAGGGATTCAAGGGTCTCGTCGGAGTGCTTGCCGAACCTGGAGTGCCCCCATCCGGTGATCAGTACGTCCTTGCCGAACTGTTCTGTCAGGCTCATGCCGCCAACGTCTCCTCGACCTCGTCACTCACATCGAATTCGGCGTCGGTGTGGTCCCGAAGCTCGCGCATCGTGACGCCGGGGGCAATGCGCCGCAGCAACAGGCCGCGTTCGGTCACGTCGAAGACGGCACGGTCGCTGATGATCCGGTCCACCACCTTGCGGCCCGTCAAGGGAAGGGTGCACTCCTTGACGATCTTGGGAGTGCCGTCCTTGGCGACGTGGTCGGTGAGCACCACCACGCGGGGGGTTCCGGCGACCAGGTCCATGGCTCCTCCCATCCCCTTGACCAGCTTCCCCGGGATGCTCCAGTTGGCGAGGTCACCGGAACCGGAGACCTGCAGGGCGCCGAGGACGGCGATCTTCACGTGGCCGCCCCGGATCATGGCGAACGACTCCGAGGAATCGAAGATGCTTCCGCCGGGCAGGATGGTGACGGTCTGCTTGCCGGCGTTGATCAGGTCGGCGTCCTCGTCGCCGTCGTAGGGGAAAGGTCCCATGCCCAGCAGGCCGTTCTCGCTGTGCAGGGTCACTCGCACCCCCTCGGGCAGGTTGTTGGCCACCAGAGTGGGGATACCGATGCCCAGGTTGACGTAGTCGCCGTCGTTGAGCTCACTGGCCGCGATCGCGGCCATCTCGGCGCGGGTCCATGGCATGGTGTGCTGCTCCTTCGTCCTTCTTTACTTGGCTGCGGCCGCCGCCATCGGCCGGGGCCTGACGGTGCGCTGCTCGATATCCTTGAGCCGGTCGTCCGCCCGCACGACACGCTGGACGTAGACCCCGGGGGTCACGATGTGGTTCGGGTCGATCGCACCGGTGTCGACGACCTGCTCCACCTCGGCGATGGTCGTCCTTCCGGCGGTGGCCACGACGGGGTTGAAGTTCCGGGCGGTCCAGCGGTAGACGAGGTTGCCGTCCGTGTCGGACAGGTGCGCTCTGACCAGAGAGACGTCGGCGACGATGGAGCGCTCCTGGACGTAGGTTTCGCCGTCGAACTCGGCGTGCGGTTTCCCTTCAGCCACGGGTGTCCCTACACCGGTCTTGGTGTAAAAGGCGGGAATGCCGGCGCCCCCGGCGCGCAGACGCTCGGCGAGCGTCCCTTGCGGATTGAACTCGACCTCCAGCTTCCCGGAGAGGAACTGAGCGGCGAAGAGTTTGTTCTCGCCCACGTACGAGGCCACGACCTTGGCGACCTGCCCGGCTTCGATCAGAACGCCCAGGCCCTTGCCGTCGACACCCATGTTGTTCGAGACGATCGTCAGGTTCTTGACTCCGGAGTCCCGGACGGCGTCGACCAGATCGACGGGAACTCCGCTGAGCCCGAACCCGCCCACTGCCAACGTCATTCCGTCGTGCAGCACGTCCTGGAGCGCTTCCGCGGCGCTCGTCCAGAGTTTTGACATGATGTTTCCCATCCTTCGAGGGGCGCGGCGAGGCCGCGCATGAAGCATCTGGTCTTGGCATGCAGCAACTACGGCCCCGGCGGGGGCCGACAGGCCCGACGCCGTTAGCGTCAGCTGTTGGCGGGAGGGAGGACTCGGCCCGTGCACTCCCCGAGCGCGATGACGCTGCCGTCGGGGCCGGGGGCGGTGGCCCGCATGCTGACCTCGTCGCCGTCCCGGAGGAAGGTGAACTCGCTGTCATCCTTGAGGGTGAGCGGCTCCGAGCCTCCCCAGCAGATCTCCAGGAACGATCCGCGCTGGTTGCGCTCCGGCCCGGAGACGGTGCCGCCGGCGAAGAAGTCGCCCGCGCGCAGGCCCGCCCCGTTGACGGTCATGTGGGCCAGCATCTGGGCCGCGGTCCAGTACGTCTCGGCGAAGGGCGCCACCGAAATCACCTCACCGTTGAGCGAGATCTCGATCTGCAGATCGAAGCACCACGGGTCGGCATCGCTGTCGTCGAGGTACGAGGCGAGCGGGGTGTCCCGGGGCGGCGGCGCGACACGGGATCCCGCCAGGGCGGCGAGCGGGGTGACCCACGGCGAGATGGTGGTGCAGAAGGACTTGCCGAGGTTGGGGCCGAGAGGAACGTACTCGAAGCTCTGGATGTCCCGCGCCGACCAGTCGTTGGCGAGGGTGAGGCCGAAGACGTGCTGTTCGGCCTCGTGGAGCGGTACTCGGCCCTGCGGCACCGGGGAGCCGAGCACAAAGCCGACCTCGGCCTCGATGTCGAGGCGCCGGCTGGGGCCGAAGCTGGGCGGCCCCTCGGGCTCGGGCCGCATCCCTTGCGGACGGGGGAAGTCCGTCCCACTGGGGACGATGGTGCCGGCGCGACCGTGATAGCCGATCGGCAGGTGCTTCCAGTTCGCGGTGAGCGGCTCCATGTGCGGGCGGAAGATCTTGCCGACGTTGCGGGCGTGGAACTCGTTGCCGTAGAAATCCACGTAGTCGGCGACGGTGAACGGCAGGCCGAGCGTCACGTCGCTCAGGGGCACCGCCGTCGCGAGGATCGCGTCGGTACGGGCGGGGTCCAGGAAGGCTGCCTGCAGCGCTCCGCGCACCTCGTCCCACACCGCCTTGGAGCAGGCCAGCAGCCCGTCCAGGGAGGGGGAGTCGGCGGCTTCCCGGGCAGCGGCGCTGACGTTCCCTCCGGCGAGGTCGAGCACGGCCGCCACATCGAGGACGTGATCTCCGAGCCGTACGCCGAGCCGAGGTGCCGCGTCCCCTGCCGTGAACGATCCGTAGGGAAGGTGCTCGACGCCGTTGCCGACGGTGCCCAGTGCCGCGGCGGCGCTGGTGGGGGACGGGGTGCTCATGCGGTGCCTCCATCAGGGGCGGGGAGAAGGGCTGGGTCCAGAAGGCCGAGATCGATGAGGGATTCGACCGGCTCGAGAATGCTGCAGGTGCCGAAGGACTCGAACGTGCCGCGCCATCCGGCGCCGGCCTCCAGGTAGGCGCGGCGGACCTCGCCACGGTCCTTGAGGGACAGCATCCGTACGACCTCTGCCAGGGGCGCGCCCTGCTGCGCTGCGGCGGTAGCGAGGGCGATGTTGAGGAAGCCGTGATGCGGATAGCCCGTTTCCAGCCCGACGTACCGGATGGCCCTGTGCAGTCCGGCCGTCAGCTTGTACGGCACCCGAGCCGCGACGGCCGCGTCGATGACCGCGGCGAGCTGCTCGGCAGTGGGGAACAGCGCGGCGTCGAGGCCACCGGTCCGGAACTTCAGCCGGGCCGGTGTTCCGCCGAGGGCCGCGACCCCTCCCTCTCCGACAGCGTCACCGGAGAGCTCGACATGCACGGTGTAGGGGGACGTCGCCGCCAGGTCCACCGCCGCACGCAGTTGCTCAGGCCATCGCTCGTCGGTCTTCACCTCCAGGCCGCAGACCACGAGCCCTTCCGGGGGGTCGTCGGCGATGCGGCGCGCCGTGTCCAGTGCGCCGGGGGCCACGACCAGTCCGGTCCGAAGCGGTTCACTTCCGAGGTCGTGGCCGAGCTCGGTGCTCGTGGCCCGGGCGATTCGTGCGGCCTCGGGGACCCGGTCGACCGTCAGCAGGAGCGGTCCGACCAGCGGAAGGAGGGGCGTGGAACGGCGGGCCAGGTGCGCGCGTACGGCGTCCGGCAGGGTGGCGGATCCCGGCGGGAAGATCGCGGCGTCGTCGAAGAAGCCGGTGAATGCCGGGGCGGTCGTCGTCACGCGAGCCACCGCCCGCCGCTCCAGGACGACGCGTAGGCCTTGTCCTCGGTCGCGAGGCCGGCCTCGCCCAGCTGCAGCGGCCGGAAGGTGTCGACCATGACGCCGGTTTCGTCGAAGTAGTCCTTGCCGAGGCTGGCCTCGATCGCGCCGGGCTGTGGCCCGTGGGGGTGGCCGCCCGGGTGGAAGGAGATCGAGCCGAGTCCGATGGCGGAGCCCTTGCGAGCCTCGTAGTCGCCTCCGACGTAGAACATGACCTCGTCGGAGTCGACGTTGGAGTGGTAGTAGGGCACCGGCACCGACTTCTCGTGGTAGTCCACCTTGCGCGGCACGAAGTTGCAGATCACGAAGTTCTTGCCCTCGAAGACCTGGTGGACCGGCGGCGGCTGGTGCACCTTTCCGGTGATCGGCATGAAGTCGGCGATGTTGAACGTGTAGGGGTAGAGGCAGCCGTCCCAGCCCACGACGTCGAACGGATGGTGGGGCAGCGTGTGGATGGTGCCGGTGACCCCCGCCGGGCTCCGGTGCTTGATGTAGACGTCGACGTCCGTCTCTTCGACGTGCAGCGGCTCGGACGGGCCCACCAGGTCGCGCTCGCAGTACGGAGCGTGCTCGAGCAGCTGCCCGTACTGCGACAGGTAGCGCTTGGGCGGCGCGATGTGGCTGTTCGCCTCGATGGCGTAGAGCCGGACCTCCCGGCTTTCCTCCACGACCCATCGGTGCGTGGTGGCGCGGGGGATGACGACGTAGTCGCCCTGGCGTGCCGGCAGGGCACCGAAGACGGTCTCGACGACGGCCTCGCCGGCCTCCACGTAGACGCACTCGTCGCCGAGCGCGTTGCGGTAGAGCGGTGAGGTGCCGCCCGCGACGACGTAGGAGATGCGCACGTCCTCGTTACCCAGAACGAGACGACGCCCCCTGACGGCGTCGGTCTCGGCGAGGGTCGTGGCATCCGCGAGGTCGTGCAGCCTCAGGTGCCGGGGCAGCAAGGGAGCGTTGGGGGTGAGCGTCTGGTCGGGAAGCTCCCAGCGTCGGGCGCCCACGACCGCTGACGGGATATGACGGTGGTACAGGAGGGAGGAGTCGGAAGAGAAGCCTTCCTCACCCATGAGTTCCTCGTAGTACAGGTCCCCGGTGTCCGACCGGAACACGGTGTGCCGGACCGGCGGCACCTCGCCCAGTGAGCGGTAGTACGCCATCAGGCGCTCCTTGGTGATCGTCGAGCTGTGATGTGCCCCGATCCTGTGAAGGGGTCTCCTCGAGACGCAAAGCCGGCCCGGGCCCCTTGGACGCCTTGGTCGCGACGCCCTCTTCGAGCCGGTTTCCCGCTCTCCGAGCGGGTGAGGCGCGGAATGCCGCGTCGGCGAGAATCCCGATCCGGCCGGGCAAGATGCTTCCACGTTGACATGGAAATGAAATGTTCGGCGTGCCAGAGTCGACGTTGGGCCCTCGTGACCAGGGCCGCAGCGCTCATCGCTGCCGCAATGCCAGGAGAGGAGGCCGATTCCGTGAGGACACGTGACATCGGCGACGATCCCCGGACGCGCCGTGCACGGACCGGCGCCGCCTCGGTCTTCCCGGTGCCGGCCCAGCGGCTGGCAGTGGTCGACCTGGGGAACGAGCTGCACACCAGGCCCCACGTCGGGGCGATGTCCGAGAGACTGAACTGGAGCGTGCTGCACCTGCACGAGGCCGAGGAACTGGGCTGGGCGCTCACGGTCAACCGCCCGGCTGCCGTGCTCGTCATCATCCCCGCGGACCTGCCGCCCGACCCCACGACCGTCGCACGGGTGCGCCGGGCCACGCGTGCACCCATCGCCGTACTCGCCGACGTCACCGGGCCCCAGAGCGTCGCGCTGATCTCCGCCGGAGCGGACACCGTGCTGCCCACCAGCACCCGGGAGGAGGAGATGGGCGCTCGGGTACTGGCATTGGTGCGGCGGGCGGCCGAAGGCTCCGACGCGGGTGCCCGCTACCTTCTGTCCGGGCCGCTGCGCGTCGACCTGTGGCAGCGAGAAGCCACCCTCGACACCGAGCCGGTACGGCTGACCAACACGGAGTTCAAGCTGCTCGTCTGTCTGATGGAGGCCGGAGGACAGGTGGTCCCGGCCAGTCGTCTCACCTCCCGTGTGTGGGGGTGGGCCGGCGGTGACGACGGACTCAACACACTCCGTATCGGAGTCGGGCGTCTGCGGCGCAAGCTGGGCGACACCGTCCATGAGCCGCGCTTCGTCCTCTCGGTGCGAGGCTCCGGCTATCGGTTCGGTGGTCAGGTCACCGAAGTGGGGGCCCGGGAGGAGGAGCGGCGCACGTCCGAGACGGGCAGCGACCTGCTCCTGGCCGAGCGACTGGCCCGGCGTTGCGAGGAGCTCGCCAGTGCACCCGACGCCAGGTCCGCGGCGAGCCTGGTCGCCCGCTCCCTCGTCCAGGAAGGGACGGTCGATGCGATCGGCCTGCACCTGTTGGACGGTGATCGACTGCAGTTGGTCGCCCATCACGGGTTCAGCGCCGCCTGGCAGGAGGCTGCCCAGGAACTGCGTCTTGCCGACTCCGGATTCGCCGCCGTCCGCACGCTCACGGCGGAGGAACCGGTGCAGTTGCGCCGCTTCTCGACCAAGGCGGGGTATGCCCGCACGGCGGCGCTGGCTCACGTGGAGTTGCCCGGCACCTACCTCTTCGTCCCGCTGCGCAGCGGTTCCTCGGTGGTCGGGGCGATGGGCCTGCACCGTCACTCCTCCGAGCCCTTCGGCCCGTTGAGCATCACCTACCTCAAGGCGGTGGCGGCTCTGTGCGGTGTGTGCCTGAGCGCACGCTGGCGTACCACTTCCACCTGATACCGGCTCACCCTTCCCGATCCGCCCTTGCCGGAGAGCCGGCGAGGCCGAGATCCCACCTGGCCGCACCCGGGCGCGGTCGTGGGCTCTGCGATGCTGGGCACATGATGCCCCAGAAGCCGGAGCCCGGCGTCACCGACCTGGACTTCCAGTCCTTCGCCGAGTACGCCCACGGGCGCACCAGCGAGCTCGTCGACGACGCCGATCTCGAGGCCGCATCGCTGGTGCTCACTCTCCACCGCGCGGCGGGCACAGTCGTCTACGACCTGGAGTCGACCGTCCATCGGCCCGCCGGGTGGAGCTGGTCGGGCTTCCGCCTGCTGTACGTGCTCTGGGTCTCGGGGCCGCTCGAAGCCCGGCACGCGGCCCGCCTCTCCGGCATGAGCCGGCAGAGCACCTCGACGCTGTCCAAGACCCTCGAACGCCATGGACTGCTCACCCGTGCCCCCCGGCCCGACGACGGCCGGTTGATCACCTATGCGCTCACCGCCGAGGGCGAACAGCGGGTTCGAGAGGTCTACCGCGCCCACAACGACCGCGAACGGCTGTGGTCGCGGCTCCTGACTCCCGAGGAGCGTGCCGCGGTCGTGAGCGCTCTCGGCAAGCTGCTCGCAGCCGCCGACGACCTCGAAGTACGTCGCCGCGCCGACTGACCCGCCCTGCCGCGACGCGTCCCGGCGACGAGGCGCCGGCGAAAAGCTCTCCGGATCCCCTTGCCGGACGTGACGCTTCCCCCTACGGTCTTCCCATCCAAGGTCATCAAAGGTTTTATGACCTTCCGGACCTCATGACCTCTACGCGCTGGAGCCGCCATGTCCAAGCCGTTCGCTTCCACCGGTGAGACCAGGGTCAAGCAGCAGACCCTGGAAGTACTCGCCGACGGCGTCTACGCCGTCACCGCCGAGGGCGACCCCAACTTCGGCGCCGTCGAGGGAGAGGACTTCCTCGTCTGCTTCGAGGCACTCGCCACACCGACCGTCGCCCGCAGGACCCTGGCGATGGTGCGGGAGCACACCGACAAGCCGGTGCGCCACCTGGTCCTGTCGCACTACCACGCGGCCCGCGTCCTCGGAGCGAGCGCCTTCGAGCCCGACGTGATCATCGCCCACGCCCAGACCAAGGCGTTGATCGAGGAGCGCGGCAAGCAGGACTGGGACTCCGAGCAGGGACGCTTCCCGGTGCTCTTCGAGGACCCCGACTCCATCCCCGGACTCACCCGGCCGGATGTCACCTTCACCGACGGGCTGTCCATCGACCTCGGCGGCGACCGGGGCGAGCTGCAACTCCTCTTCCTCGGCCGGGGGCACACGTCCGGTGACATCGTCGCCTGGCTCCCGCGCCACAAGGTGCTGTTCGCGGGCGACCTGGTCGAGACCCAGGCCGCGCTGTACACCGGTGACGCCTACCACCGGGAATGGGCCACCGAGACCCTCGACCGGGTCGCGGCCCTGGGCGCCGAGGTGCTGGTGGGCGGCCGGGGCGTCATCGCCCGAGGCCGGGACGAGGTCTCCGCGGCGATCGCCCAGACGCGAGGCTTCCTCACCACGTTGATCAACACCGTTCAGAGCGTGCACGCCCGGGGAGGCGACCTCAGGGAGGCCTTCGAAGCCGCCCACGGCGCACTCGAGCCGCAGTACGGCAGCTGGCCGATCTTCGAGCACTGCCTGCCCTTCGACGTCGCCCGGCTCTGGGAGGAGCTCTCGGGAAGCGAGCACCCGACGATCTGGACCGCGGAGCGCGACCGTGAGGTCTGGGCCCAACTGCAGCACTGAGGACGTGACGACACCATGACCACCACCGAAAGAAGCCGGATCGACGCCCCCGTCGTCGTCATCGGCAACGGCCCGGTCGGCCAGACCGCCGCCCTGCTCCTGGCCCACTGGGGTCTGTCCACCATCGTGTTGGACCAGCGTCCCGAGCGCGATCCGGTCGGTTCCAAGGCGATCGCCCAGCAGCGCGACATCCTCGACATCTGGGACACCCTCGACGGAGCCGGACGGCAGATCACTCAGGAGGGCCTGACCTGGAACCGCTCTCGCACGTTCTACCGCGAGCACGAACTCTTCTGCACCGAGTACACCGACGACGGCAGCGTCTTTCCGCCGTTCGTCAACATCTCCCAGACCCGCACCGAGCAAGTGCTCGACGAGCGCATGGCCAACCAGCCGCTCATCGAGGCGCGCTGGGGACACCGGGTCACCGACCTGATCCAGCATCAGGACCACGTCGAGCTGCTCTGTGAGACCGCCGACGGGAACGTCACGGTCCGCGCCGCCTACGTGCTGGCCTGCGTGGGCGCCCGCGGGCACGACCTGCGCGACCACCTCGGAGTGGGGTTCGGCGGCCGCACCTTCGGCGACCAGTTCCTCATCTGCGACATCCAAGCCGATCTGCCCGGCTGGGAACGGGAGCGGCGCTTCTACTTCGACCCGGAGTGGAACCCCGGGCGCCAGGTGCTGATCCACCCCTGCCCCGATTCGACGTACCGGATCGACTGGCAGGTGCCCGAAGAGTTCGACATGGCGGCCGAGGAGAGCGACGGCCGGCTCGACCGCCGGATCCGGGCTGTGATCGGCGACCATGCGTATCGGATCGTCTGGAAGTCGGTCTACCGGTTCCACTCCCGGGTCGCCGACCGGTTCCGGGTGGGGCGGGTGCTCCTGGTGGGCGACGCCGCCCATCTGGTCTCCCCGTTCGGCGGCCGGGGCCTGAACTCAGGGGTGCAGGACGCCGAGAACGCCGCGTGGAAGGTCGCCGCGGTCCTGCACGGCATGGCTGGGGAGGGCCTGCTGGACAGCTATCACCACGAGCGGCACGCCGCGGCCCTGGAGAACCTCGCGATCACGGGAGCCACGATGGAGTTCCTGGTGCCCCAGACCCCCACGGAACAGGCCCGGCGGCTCGACGTGCTGGAGCGTGCCGTGGCCGAACCGGCCGCCCGGGCGCAGGTGGACTCGGGGCGGCTGGCAGAGCCGTTCTGGTACGTCGACTCGCCACTGACCACCACCGACCCGGCGCGCCCCTTCGCCGGTCGCCCGCCGAAGGGATCCGTGCCGGCACCCGGACCTGGCGTACTGGTACCTGACATCCCGGTCACCGATCCCGCCACGGCCAGGTCTACGCGCCTGCGACTGCTGGCGCGCAGGCGTTTCACGGTGGTCACCGGCGACGAGGTGAACGCCGCCGCGCTGCACCGGGAGCTGCTCGACCTGGGCCGTGCCGTGCCCGTGCACCGCAGCGCGGACCTGGCCGAGGGCGGCGCCGCGAGGCTGGGCATCAAGCCCGACGAGGTGTGGGTGATCCGCCCCGACGCCCACCTGGCCGCCACACTCACCGGCCCCACCGCGGTCGAGGTGAACGCCGCCCTCACCCGGGGCCTCGGAGCCGCTGTCACCGCGCTTGCGCAGCCGCCCCGGCCGACATTCTCCCGGGCCTGACACCGAGCTGTTGAACGCCATAAGGACGACGCAAAACAAGAAGGAAGCCAAAGAAACTGATGAACTTCACTCACGAGACGCTGCCGCAGCGTGTCGTCTTCGCCGCCAGCTCGGCCGCAGAGGCCGTAGCGGCGGAGGTGGCGGCACTGAAATGCAGCAGGGTCATGCTCATCGCCTCCGGGCGGGAAGCCGGCTTGGTCGACCCGATCGCGAAGAAGCTCCCGGTCGTGCTCCGGCACGAGGACGTCGTGATGCATGTGCCTGTTGAGGTAGCTGTCCGGGCGCGCGAGGCCGCAGAGACCTCGGGAGCTGATGTCCTGGTGTCGGTTGGCGGCGGATCGACAACGGGCTTGGCGAAAGCGGTGGCCATGACAACCGGTCTGCCGATCATTGCCGTTCCCACGACGTACGCCGGGAGTGAGGCGACCAGCGTGTGGGGCCTGACCGAGGGTGAGACGAAGACCACCGGTGTGGACAACAAGGTTTTGCCGGCCTCGATCGTCTATGACGCCTCGCTGTTGACCAGCCTGCCGGGAAAGATGACTGTGGCCAGTGGGCTCAACGCGATGGCGCATTGTGTGGACTCGATGTGGGGGCCGCGGTCGGACCCGATCGATCGGGCGTTGGCGCAGGAGGGCATTCGCGGCCTGGCGGAGGGGCTGCCGGTGGTGGCAGCTGACCCGGCGAGCATGGCGGGGATCGAGCAGACGCTCTACGGCGCCTACCTGGCCGCGGTCGCCTTCGCCTCCGCGGGGTCGGGGATGCATCACAAGATCTGTCATGTGCTGGGTGGGATGTTCAACCTGCCGCACGCACAGACGCACGCTGTCGTACTCCCGTATGTCCTGGCCTTCAACTCACCCAACGCAGCTGACGCTGATGTCCGGATCGCGACCGCATTTGGGTCGCCGACCGCCACTGCGGGCCTCGCCGCGTTGCGCAAAGCCCTCGACGCACCAAGGGCGCTCAAGGACTTCGGCATGCCGGAGAGCGGGCTCGAGAAGGCGGTTGCGCCGCTCCTCAGAGCGATCCCGGTCAACAACCCGACTCCAGTCACTCACGAGAACGTCACCGCCCTTCTGCGGGCGGCTTGGGAAGGAAGCGAACCCGCATGAGCCCGACCGACGCCCGGAACCCTGCTGTCCAGCGGATCGAATACGCCGAGGCCGAACAACAGACCCCGTGCCGGCCAGTCAAAGCGCGCCAGGCGGAGATTGAGGAGGACGTACTTCAGCGCGTGATCCGCTCCTTCGACGGCTGTGCCGATCCGCGCCTGAAGCGAGTCATGGTTTCGCTGGTAGAGCACCTGCATGCGTTCCTGCGCGACGTGCGGTTGACCGAGGAGGAGTGGGGCGAAGCGATCAAGTTCCTCACCGCGGTCGGGCACATCACTGACGACAAGCGCCAGGAGTTCATTCTGCTCTCCGACACCTTGGGCGCCTCGATGCAGACCATCGCGATCAACAACGAGGCGTACAAGGACGCCACCGAGTCAACCGTGTGGGGCCCGTTCTTCGTCGAGGGTTCCCCGGAAATTCAGAACGGCGAGGACATGTCCTTCGGAGCCGCCGGCCAGCCGTGCTGGGTTGAGGGCACCGTCACCGACACCGAGGGCAACCGCCTCCCCGGCGCTCGGATCGAAGTGTGGGAGGCCGACGCGGACGGCCTGTATGACGTCCAGTATGCGGACGGCCGGGTCGCCGCCCGCGCCCACCTGTTCGCCGACGAGAACGGCGCCTATCGCTTCTGGGGCGGCACGCCGACGCCGTACCCGATCCCGTATGACGGCCCGGTGGGCAAGATGTTGCAGGCCGTCGGTCGCTCGCCGTACCGGGCGAGCCACCTCCACTTCATGGTCACCGCACCTGGGTGCCGCCGGCTGGTCACCCACATCTTCGTCGCCGGTGACGATCTGCTCGACAAGGACAGCGTCTTTGGGGTCAAGGAGTCCCTCATCAAGGACTTCGTCGAGCAGTCGGCCGGCACGCCCACACCTGACGGACGGGTTGTCGAGGGCACCTGGACCCGCACCCGGTTCGACATCGTCCTTGCCCCCACTGGGTCGTGAACGCTCCTTCCCTCACCGAGGTCCGAATCGCCGAAGCCGCTCGTTGTGCCGCAATGGCCGCGGGCGATATCTATGCGCTGACAGACCTACTTCACGCCGGCCTGCGCTACAGACTCATCAGAGGCTTGTGGGACACCAAAACCGAATGCCTTGTCAAGCTGAGCGATGGAATACCTCGACATGTCATCGACGGAGGTCGGTGCCAGTTCGGTTGGCGACGTGGTGTTCCTGTGGGTCCACGTCAACGCTCGTGTCCCTGCACTGGTCGGCCAGCGTCCGATCTGCAACGCGTGCGTCACAGCGTGGATGAAGGATGTAGGCCGTTGTTTGAGCGCCTCGCGCCTCCAGGCCCTCGGCACACGAGGCACCCTTGATCCCGCGACACGACCACAAGCCCTTGCTATTCTACGATGCATGTCATACAAGCGTTGACGATCGGGCTCCGAGCGTTGGCGGAAGAGGTGAGCATTGCCAATGGCGACCAGGGCAGGATTGCTGACAAGGACACCGCTACGCCGATTCAGCGTGATGGAAGACGCCGAGCTGGAGGCCCTCGAGGCGAGCGCCCCGGCTTGGCTCACCGAATGCAAGTTCAAGACGCCTCGCCGTCAACTTGCCGCCATCACGCGAGCGTCGCTTTCGGCGACCACGCTCGGACCAGTGAAGCTCGTCTACGCCCACACCGTCGGCAGCGAGTTGGCCGTCGATTTCACTCGGCAAGAGTCCAACTACGTCGTGAGCTTCGCGCTTGCAGGCACCAACCAGGTGACCGTAGCCAATGAGCAGGCGCTCTGCTCGGCCACGCGAGCGGTGGTTCTGTCGCCGCAGATGGTCGCCGGCATGCACCTCAGCGACGGGTACGCGCAAGTGCACGTCGGCATCGAGCGTTTCGCCCTGGACCGGAACCTCGAGCGGATGCTCGACAGGCCGGTCACCAAGCCGATCCGGTTCCAGATAGGCATGGACCTGACCCGACCCGCCCTCGCATCCTGGGTCAGGGGGGTCAAGGTGCTGCTGGAGGATTTGGATGAAGCCTCAGGCCTCAGCGCCGTAGGAGCAGAAGCCAACCCGTGGCCAGACTTCCTCATGACGGGGCTGCTGTTGGCCCAGCCGAACAACTACTCGGAGTGGCTCAACCAAGGACAGGTCAATGGATTTCGCCCCCAGTCACTGAAGCGCGCGGTCGAACTCATCGAGCAAGAGCCTGCCGGCGATCTGTCGTTGAGTCGGCTCTGCTCGGTGGCGGGGGTTAGCGCGCGGGCTCTGCAGCGACATTTCCGCGAGTACGTCGGCCTGTCACCGCGAGAATACGTGCAACGGGTTCGGTTGGAGCATGCGCACAACGACCTGGCTGCGGGGGCGGGGAAGACGGTCGCCGAGATCGCTTACCGCTCGGGTTTCACCCACGTGCCTCGCTTCGCCGGCGCATACCGGGAGCGCTATGGCGTCCCGCCGTTGGTGACTCTGCGTGAGTCTGCGACCCGGTAGGACAGCCCCCGCGCATGCGCGGCAGTGCGTACTGAGCGGGTGAGTCGCATGGGGGACCGCGGAGCCGCTCTGCTGATCAGCAGGCAGCAAGTCGTAGGGACAAGGCCGCAGGACCTGCCCTGACCAGGGCAGGTCCTGCGGCCTTGTCCCTGGCAAGTCCACTGCGTTCCGGCCCACGGGCAGTGTCATCGCCCCCCACAACTGGGGTCGCATTACGGATCGGCACGTCGCAACGCGGATCGGAGGTTCGTCCAGACCCTCCTAGCGTGAGACACCCAACACATCCCAGAAACAATGGAGCACAATCGATGGGCGCCATCAGCGACGACATGAACGGCATCAAGTTCGTACACCAGTACGGTCTAGGTCTGCACACCACCGACCGGGTGCCGGATGTGCACAACCCCACCTGGCAGAAGCGGCAGATCGACGACTTCGTCGAGTTCGCCCAGCTCGCCGAAGAGCTCGGATTCGATGGTCTGACCGTCACCGAGCACCATGCGCCACTGATGACCTGTCCCTCGCCGCACCTGCTGATCGCGGCGGCGGCCGTGAAGACCAGCACGATCCGCCTCGGCACGGCAGTCACGATCCTGCCGCTGTACAACCCCATTCGGGTGGCCGAGGAGGCCGGCACCCTCGACCTGCTTAGCGGCGGTCGGTTCGAGCTGGGCATCGGACGAGGCGCGCCGGGCGAGGCACGCATCGCGCTGGGGCGCGACCTCAGCGAAGCGGATCTCAAGGAGGCATGGCTGGAGTCCCTCGAGCTCGTCCGACTCCTGCTCAGCGAGCACGACGTCACCTTCGATGGCAAGTACTTCAAGGTCACGAGGCCGACCTCGATCGCCACCCGCCCGCTCCAGGAGGAGTTCCCGATCTGGCTGGCATCCGGCAGCCTCGAAAGCATGGCGGTCGCCGGCGGGTACGGCTGGAGCGTGATGCGCAACTTCGGCACCGACCAGTCCCACAAGGAGGCGCTTGACTACTACCTCCAGGTCTCCAACGAGCACGGTCACGATCGATCAGCGGCCAACATGATGGTGGAGCGCTTCATCGCGATCGGCGAGACCGAGGCCGAGGCTGAAGCCAACTGTGACGTCTTCGCCAACACGTTCAATCAGTTCATGGCGCACTACGCCTCCAACGGCCGCTCGGTCCCCAAGAGCGACGGCGAGTTCGCGATTGACAAGAAGAAGGACCGCCCTGCACTCACGGTAGTCGGCACGCCGGACCAGATCATCGACCAGCTCCAGGAGGCACTCGACGCAACCGGCGCGCGCCGCCTGCTCGTCGAGACCTTCACCCCCGACCAGACCCGCCTGTTCGCGCGGGAGGTCATGCCTGTCCTGCGAGCGCGCAATGCAGGCTGAGTCCAAGCCCGTGACGAGCGCTGTGCGCCTCGCCCAGCAGGGGTACTTCTGGGTCGGCGTCACGTACCAGGAGAGCGAGGGCCAGACGCTTGTCGACGGCACGCAACTCTTTGTCGACTTCCAGGTGCCGGAGGAGCAGACGCAGGCTTACCCGGTCGTCCTGATCCACGGTGGTGGGGGCCAGGGCCTGGACTGGATGTCGACTCCCGATGGCCGACCCGGCTGGCGGACGCTCCTGCTCCAGCGCGGCTTCTCCGTCTACACCCTCGACCGCCCGGGACAGGGCCGTTCCCCGGTCCGTCCCGCTATCACCGGCCCCTCGCCGATGCCCTCCTCGGTGGAGACGCTCGGCGTCATGTTCGCCGGAGCGAACAACCCCGAGCACACCCAATGGCCAGGCACCGGCCTCGCGGACGACCCCGCACTCGCCCAGCTCCTGGCCTCCCAAGGACCAATGCCCGACCTTGCGCATGACCACGAGCTGATGCGGAGGCGAGGAGCGGAGCTCCTGGATCGGATCGGTCCGGCCATCATCATCACCAACTCCGCCGGCGGCCCGGCTGGATGGCTGATGGCCGACGAACGGCCCGACCTTGTGCGGGCCATTGTGGCACTGGAGCCGCTGGGTCCGAGCGGGCCGTTCCCGCTCCCGTGGGGGCTCGCCGCCTGCCGGATGAACTACGACCCGGCACCGTTGGCCGCCGCAATCGACCTGATCAACGTCCAGGCCACCGACTCGGAGCCTCCGATGCGACTGCAAGCCGCCCCACCCCGTCGCCTGCCGGGCCTCACCGACACGCCGATCGCGATCGTCACCGGCGAGCAGTCCTTGGCCGGGCCCATGGACGCCGGCACCGTCGCCTTCCTGCGCCAAGCCGGGTGCGAGAACGTCGACCACCTTCGACTTGGTGACCTCGGGATCCACGGCAACGGCCATCTCATGATGCTTGAACGCAACAACGACCAGGTGCTTGACGCCGTCATCGCGTGGGTCAGCGAGCACGTCGTTCTCACGCCCTAGGCCTTCCTCGACCACGCGTCGACCGCCCCGTCCGGCGTGACGCCGTCACGCCGGGCCGTGAATCCATGAAGGACACATCCCTATGAACTTGCGCCCGTTGTCGGCCGACCCGACCGAACTGCGACATGCCTTCGCCTGCTTCCCCAGCGGTGTCGTGGCTGTGTGCGGCTGCATCGAGGACGAGCCTGCTGGCATGGCCGTGAGCTCCTTCACCTCGGTCTCCCTCGACCCCGCCCTGGTGTCGGTCTGCGTGCAGAAGACGTCGTCGACGTGGCCCTTCCTGCGGGACCTGCCCCGGTTGGGCATCAGTATTTTCGCCGAGGACCAGGCGGCGGCCTGCCGGGCCCTCGCGGGACGGGGCGACAGGTTCCGCGATGTTGGGTGGAAGAGGACCGTCGAGGGTGCGATATTCATCGACGGTGCCGCGGCCGTGTTCGACTGCTCGGTCTACCAGGAGATCGACGCCGGCGACCACGTGATTGTCTTGCTCAAAATCGAGGCGCTGCGGGCGGACCGTGCACGGCTGCCCCTCGTGTTTCACCACAGTGAGATGGGACGACTGGCCAACTCCCACGGCCGCACTGCTCAGGGACTCCCGTTGCTGTTGGTCAGTGAAGGTGGTGCGGCGTTGTTTCCGCCCGTGTGCTCGTAAGACGAGCCATCACGAGCCCCGTCTCGGTCGCGGGCCCCGCTGTCTCCACTGCGGCGAACGCCGTGCTGGACCTGGCGGGACGGTCACCTTGCGAACGACCGCCGAGGTCCGGGTGCCGGCCTTCTTGGCGCGGTGGGTTTGGTGCTTATTGGCTTCGGCCGCCCGCTTGTACTCGTCGGCGTTGCAGCCGAAGAGCTTGCCGGCCGTCTGGCCGCCGGCCTGGTCGAGCTGGAAGCGATCAATATGGGAGGCCTTGAATTTTAAGCTGCACCGGTGACCGCCGGCGTATTGGGGGACCGTGCCGTTGGCCTCCAGCTCGCCCATGAGCGTCCATTGGCCGCGGCTGAACACCTTCCCGGGATTCGTGGTGTCGGACACGACCTCGACGCCGATTCCCTCCCGACGCCCGGCGCGGGCGACCTGCGCGTACCGGACGACCCTTCTGCCGGAGCCGGGGCAGCACGTGGTCCTGGACATCGGCGATCATGTCGGGAATCTCGAAGCGGTCAAACCGGTCACCACGGACAGCTCGGAGAAGTCCTCGGCGATGCCGAAGCTGGCGGGATCGTCGAGGATTGCCAGAAGTAGGGCTGTCGAGTCGAGGCCGAGGCCGTAGGAGAGCGAGTTGTGCGGAGCTGCGCGGAAGGCTGCCAGCGTGTCCGCGGCTACCACGTCCGCCGGGGTGCGGGAGGGCGTCGGCGAGGTGGGTGCGGGGTCTCGTCGAGGTGGTGGTCAAACAGGATGAGCGAAGTCATGAGGGTGCCTATGAGCTGCCAGCGGTGGTGAGGTGGGGGCGATGCTGGGGCCGGTGCGGCCGTCGTCGCCGTTGATGGTATGGGGATTGCCGGCGGCGTCCCGGTACTCGACGAGGCTGAGCCGGACCAGGGAGGCGCTGGTCGGCCAGCCGACGGCGGCCCGCTGGGCGTCGCTCAGGATCGCGCGGCCTCCCCGCGCCGGTGATGAAGTACGGTCCGACGCCACTTCTTCTGGGCCGTCCCCGGAGGCAGCCGGTAGCGGTCGCCGTCGTTGCGGTAGACCAGGTCGTCGTCCAGGTAGACCTGGAGCGTCGCGGCGCTGACGTTTCCTATGAGATGGCCGTCGGGATGCAGGCACGCAGCCCGAAGGTGCTGGGGTGCGGGAGGGTACGTGCTGATCATCGCGGTCCCTCCAACGCGGGGAACTGCCCTGGGAGCAGAGCGGCCACCTGCGTGCTTTCCGGCTGGCTGGCTGGCCGGCGGTGCGGCAGCCGTCAGGGGCCCTCTCAGCTCGTCGCGGCACGGGGGTTCGTCCGCCGACACTTCGGGCAGCGCCACATCAGCCCGGCCGAGACCGCTGCCGTGACGATCGCGCCCTTCTGCTCGGTGTCGGCAGCGGCAAAGGGGTCTGCACAGCGAACGGATCTGTCCACCATCGTGTTGGACCAGCGTCCCGAGCGCGATCCGGTCGGCTCCAAGACGATCGCCCAGCAGCGCGACATCCTCGACATCTGGGACACCCTCGACGGAGCCGGACGGCAGATCGCGCAGGAGGGGCTGACCTGGAGCCGTGCTCGCACGTTCTACCGCGAGCACGAACTCTTCTACACCGAGTACACCGACGACGGCAGCGTCTTTCCGCCGTTCGTCAACCTCTCCCAGACCCGCACCGAGCAGGTGCTCGACGAGCGGATCGCCGGCCAGCAGCTTGTCGTGACACGCTGCATCAGGAGCTGCTCGACCTGGGCCGTGCCGTGCCCGTGCACCGCAGCGCGGACCTTGCCGAGGGCACCGCCGCGACGCTGGGCATCAAGCCCGACGAGGTGTGGGTGATCCGCCCCGACGCCCACCTGGCCGCCACACTCACCGATCCCACCGCAGTCGAGGTGAACGCCGCCCTCACCCGGGGCCTCGGAGCCGCTGTCACCGCGCTTGCGCAGCCGCCCCGGCCGACCTCATTCCGGGTCTGACACCGAGCTGTTGAACGTCACCTGCAATCGACATGTCACTGAAATGCATTCCGGGTCACAGTGATGCCCATCGGTGACGACGATCACGCCGAAGGGTGGTGGGGCATCACGTCACCCACCACCCCTCGGTCAAGCAGACCGGCGTCCCCCTCCTCCTGAAAGGCCGCACAGTGACTGCTACCCCACATGCCACGGGTGCTCCCGATGCACCGTCGCCGGCCGCGCGGCTCGACCGTCTGCCGGTCGGCCGGTGGCACTGGAAACTCACCGTGCTGGTCGGGATCGGCGCCTTCTACGAGTACTACGAGGTCTTCCTCGGCGGAGTGCTCGCCGCGGTCCTCGGCCCGCTGTGGCAGCTCAACAGCTTCGAAACCGCCAGCCTCATCGCTTCGGTGTTCCTGGGCATGTTCTTCGGCGCCCTGACCCTGGGGCGCCTCGCCGACCGAATCGGCCGACGGCGCATGTTCCTCATCAACCTGACCATCTACCTGTTCTTCAGCCTGGTCGCCGCGTTCGCCCCCAACCTCTGGGTGCTGGTCGCCTGCCGCTTCATCGCCGGCATCGGCGCCGGCGCGGAGGCCGCCCTCATCCCGGCGTACCTCGCGGAGTTCATCCCGCCGAAGCGTCGAGGCCGCCACATCGGCTACGCCTTCACCATGGCCTTCCTCGCCTACCCGGTGATCACCCTCATCGGAGCCCCCCTTGCGGGGAGTCACTTCCTCATCGACGGGTGGCGCTGGCTGCTGGTGATCGGTTCCAGCGGCATCCTCGCCCTGCTCTGGTTCCGCCGTGGTCTGCCCGAGTCGCCCCGCTGGCTCGCCTCGGTCGGTCGCCTCGACGAGGCCGACGCGCTGATCACCAAAATCGAGAAGGAGATCGCCGAGAGCACCGGAAAGCCGCTTCCGCCCGTGCCGGTCACCGTGTCCCAGGCACCCGCGCACCAGGGCGAGGACCGAGCACGGGTCTCCGACCTCTTCAAACGCGGCGCTCGCAGAGCCATGATCGCCGCCGGCGCACTGTGGACGCTCAACGTTCTCGCCTACTACGGCTTCAGCTCGCTCACCCCGCTCCTGCTGGCCGACAAGGGCTACGACCTGAAGAGCTCCCTGCTCTACACGGCTGTCATGGCGATCGGATACCCGCTCGGAGCGTTCACCGCCGCACTCATCGCCGAGCGGTACGAAAGGCGGACCGTCTGCATCGCCACCGGTTTGGGCACAGCCGCAGCCGGCCTCTTCTTCGGCTTCGGGATCGGCAGCCTGATGATCATGGCCGCGGGCTTCGCGATCGGGTTCCTCTCCAACGTGCAGACCAGTTCCATCAACATGTACGGCTCGGAGGTCTTCCCCACCAGACTGCGCACCACCGCGATCGGGCTCTGCTACGGCACCGGACGCCTCTGCGCCGTCGCGATCCCCTTCCTCGGCATCGCGATCCTGGACAACTTCGGAGGCACAGCCGTCGTCCTGCTGTCCGTCACCCTCTACGTCGTCACGGCCGTCCTGGTCTGGATCTTCGGCCCCAAGACCACAGGCAAGTCCCTGGAGGAGATCACCGAGGAACACAGGCCGAGTTCGCCGTCCGTCGCGACGGTGGCCTGACCGCCCGACAAACTCTCCACAGCGAGGAGCCCTGGTGTCCCCTACGGAACAGCTGATCGACTTCGTGCGGTCGACGCGACTTGACGAGATCGACCTCGAAGCCCGACGCATCGTCCGCACCATGATCACCACTGTGCTCGGCACCACGGTGGCCGGAGCCGGTGAAGACGGGTGCCGAGAGCTGAGAGGACTCCTGCTCGAGAACGGTGGTGCCCCACAGGCCACCTCACTCGTCCACGGAGACCGCCTGCCGGCCGCCTCGGCTGCGCTGCTCAACGGAGTCATGGCTCGTGCGCTCGACTACTGCGACGCCATGGAACCCGGCCTCCACCTCGGCTCCTCGCTGGTCCCCGCCGCCTTGGCCGCCGCCGAGTTCCGCGGCGGGGTCAGCGGCGAGGAGTTCGTCACAGCCGTCGCGGTCGGCGCCGAACTGGGATCGCGGCTCAACCTGACCGAGGCCCTGTACGACGGTTTGGACCCGACCGGCGTTGTCGCCCCGCTCGCCGCCACCGCAACGGTCGGCCGCATCCTCGGACTGTCGGGAGACCAGCTACTGGCGGCCCTCGGCCTGGCCTTCAATCGCGCCGGCGGGAGCTTCCAGAGCAACGTGGACGGCTCCCTCGCCGTGCGACTCATCCAGGGCTGGGCCGCCGAGGCAGGCGTGACCTGCGCGCTCTGGGCCCTGCGAGGGCTCACCGGCCCCCACAACTTCCTGGACGGCGTCTACGGGTACACCCACCTGTACGGGCGGGGCCAGGTCGACGCAACCACCTTCGTCGAGGAGCTGGGCGATCACTATGCGCTGACGGGGACGATGTTCAAGAAATACCCCAGTTGCGGCCTCACACAAGGGGTGACCGAGCTGGCCCTGCAGGCTCGCCGGTCGGGAATCCTCGCCGATCGGATCGACCGGGTCGAAGTAGTGCTCCCGCCGTACGCCTACCGGCTGGTGGGGCATCCGTTCGCACCCGGCACCAACCCGAGGGTCGACGGCCAGTTCAGCGCTCGGTTCTGCGTCGCCAACGCGTTCCTCCACGGCTCCTCCAGGTTGGAGCACTTCACTCCGACGGCCGTGACCGGGAAGGAGGTCGGTGACCTGGCCGCTCGGGTGCACGTCACCGCAGACCCTGCGCTTGACACCCGAGGCCACAGCGCGGCTGACCTCATCGTCGTCAGCCAGGGTTCCGAGCAGCGTTTCGGGCTCGACATTGCGCCGGGCTTCCCGGGGAACGCCCTCTCCCAGGAGAATCACGACCGCAGGTTGCGAGACTGCCTGGCTGCCACGGCATACCCGCTCCCGGACAGTCGGATCGAGAAGCTCATGGAGTCCTTGAAGGCCCTGGAGGAACTCGACGACGTCACGGATCTGGTCGCGGACCTGATCAGCCCGGAAGCCGACGCCGACAGAACGGCCTGAGCATGGAAGTTCCTTGAGTCGTCGTCTCCGGCACCATGCCTCTGCCGATGGATCGGCCGGAGCATGGTGTCGGGACCGAGGTATCGTCAGTCCTTGTTTTCGCAGATGATCCGCCGAGTGTGACGCGACTTCTGACGGACGTGGGGGCAGCCCCGCAGCCGCCGGCCCGGCCAGGACCGGCCTCCCGGGAACTCGGGGTGCCTCTGTGTCTTGTCAAGCCCCTTGCGTGGGGAGTGACTTGGCCCTTCGCTCGTCGGCGATCATGACGCGCCAGACATGGTCGGCCAGTCGGCGTTTCAGGCACCGCTTCGCTTCCTTCGGCGTCTTACCCTCGGAGAGTTTCCGCTGGTAGTAGGCATGTCCGGGTGATTTCGGCATCCGTATCTGCACGACCGCGATGGTGTGGAGGACGGAGTTGAGCTGTCGGTCGCCGGAGCGGGAGAGCCGGTGGCGGGCCTTGTCCGCGCTGGCGATCTCCACCGGGGCAGCACCGGCGTAGTTCGCAAATGCCGCCGAGGTGGGGAAGCGGTGAGCCCGTCGGGTGCGGCCGATCAGCCGAGCGGCCATGACCGGCCCGACGCCCGGGGTGTCCATCAGTGTGCTGCCCGATGCCTCCACGAGGCTCTGCATCCGGGCAGCATTGTCCGTGAGCTGCTTGTCCAGTTTCCGGATCTCGGCGACCAGGTCCCAGGCGATGTCCTTGCGGACGGTCTCGACATCGCCGGCGGGACGGACCGACCGCAGCAGCCTGGTGGCCAGGTCCGCGGACAGCTGGGTCGGGGCGCCGCCGGGCAGCAGGTCACGCAGCAGCGCGTGGAGCTGGTTGACCGTGCGGACCCGGGCCTGGGCCAGGTTCACACGCCGTTCGTCCAGGAGAGCCAGCGCCGTGGTGTGATCCTCGGGCTCGACGTCCCGTCCGTCTCCCTGCAGACAGGCGACGGTGGCTGCGGCCGCGGCGTCGATCTGGTCGTTCTTGCGCCGCCCACCGCGGGAGAGTTCGCGCACCCGGCTGGTCGCCGCGGCAGGGATATCGACGACGCTCTCGCCGCGGGCGATGAGCCACTGAGCAAGATGCCGGCCCAGTCCGTTGGCGTTCTCCACAGCCCACTTGCGCTGCGGCCATCGCTTGGCCCAGGCCAGCAGCCGCCGGTAATCCGTCAGGCTCGCCTCGATCCGCATCGACCCGGCCTGCAGGTTCGATTCCGGCTCGACGGCGGTGGCGGTGTGGGTGGACTTGTGTGGATCGACACCGAGCAATATCACGACAACGTTCCTCACGGTCGGTCGACAGGGCGCCACGGCCGACACGCCGACTTTTGGAACCAGACGACCGGGACACGCCTCTGTTGAGTCAGACCGCGGACGGACACCGGACCGGCGACATACCCCGGGAGAGCCAGCCCCGAAGAGCGGCAGACGGTTCACGAGTCACCCGGCCCGGCGTCCTACGGCACGCTACGAGCGGCCAACCCGACCGCGTCCCGCTTCCCCCATATAAGTCGGCGGTTCAATCGTCTGCTGCCCCAGTTCGCGTCGTGCTTCCGCCACCGAGGGAGCCGTCTTCTTCCGGTCGGCGTACAGCTTCGTCAGCCTTTCGACCGCCGCGTCCTGGGTCCGATACCCGGTCTCCTCTCGCTGTTTTCCCCGAGCGTCGCGAAACCGGATGGGGTAGGCGTGCGGGCAACGGCTGGTCCTGGCGCAGTCACAGGGCTTGAAGAAGGAGCCCATGCCGCGGGCGAGCTGACGAGCCAAGGACCGACACCTTCCGAAGGACGGGTGGACCAGCGGACCCGGTCCTGCTGACGCGCCCCGCGGTCAGCAGGGCGGGGCCTCCCGCTCGCCGCTTGCTGGCCACTTGCTGACCTTGGCTCACCCAGCATGCACCTGACCTGCGGCAATGCCCATCCTGTGGATCTTCGGCAACAACGTCGAGGACCGGATGGGGCATGTGCGCTTCCTGCTGTTCTACCTCGTCTGCGGCTACGCGTCCGCATACGGATTCGCACTCACGAACACCGACGCCACCACTCCCCTGATCGGCGCCTCGGGAGCCATCTCCGGCGTCCTCGGCGCCTACCTGGTGCTCTACCCGAGGGCACGCGTCTGGGTCCTCGTCCCCTTCCTGATCTTCCTGCCGCTGCGGCTGCCGGCCTGGATCGTCCTGGGCCTGTGGTTCCTGCTGCAGGCGGCCTACTCCTCCGGCGCGGGCGTCACCGGCGCCGGAACGGTGGCCTACGCGGCCCACGTGGTCGGCTTCGTCGTGGGCATGCTGCTCGCCTGGCCCCTCAAGCCGGGCACTCCCCCACCGCCCGAACCGGGCGGCATCCGCTTCGGGCGGCAGACACGACGGACCTGGTAGGGCCACACGCCAGGAGCCAGGCAACCCAGGGGAAACCTGAAAGATTTCACATAAGCAACATGAACCCGCCCCGGGTTTGATGGAGACATCGAAGACCCGGAAGGATCTCGTTCATGCCTGCTCCCCGTAAGTACCCCGATGAACTCCGCGTCCTGCCCGGCTCACGAAGAGCCCCCAAGCATGTTGGACGTCTTGACCGATCTCCCAGGCGATCTCCGGATGGACGAGGTGGCGTGCTCTTCGGTGCCGGGAGCGGGAGTTACGGCGCGGCCGGAGGTGGAAGAACCTCCGGCCGGGCCTGACCGGCGGCGCCTCCCGCTCGACCTGTCTGATCCGGGGCGCGCAAGCAGGCAGCCCCAGGCCCTGCAAGTTCGACCTGAGAGTGCGGTAAGTGATGGTCTAGCTAATTTCGCACCACTTCGTCCCAGTGGGTAGCAGGCCCCTGACCTCGGCTGTCGAGCCAAACCGGGGAGCCGGAGCCGTGCGCTCGGCCAGGGCGGCGATGTTGATCATTCGACCGCCGGAATCACCCCGTTATGGCATGTCATCACATCGGTGTGAAACGGCAGGAAACATCACTTACCGCACTCTGAGAGGAATTCCTACTTCTTCAGGCCCACCGCCCCGACGGCGTGGCCTTGCTCTTGAGTGGTGTCCGCGGAGTCGGGGTCCGGGCGCCAGTCGGCAGACCTGACCAAGCCTGGTTCGACCAGTCGCAGCCCCTGCAGGAAGCTCCCGATGTGCTCGGGCGAGCGCAGATGGTACGTATTGACGGACTGTGCGTTGTATGCCTCGACGGCCACCTTGAGTGGTTCGCTGGTGGCCGTGCCGTCACTCAGGGCCACGTAGCTGCCCCGGGGCAGAGCATCGATCAGCTCGGCCACGATCCGCTCGGGCTCCCCCTCGTCCGAGACCTGACCCATGATGTTGAGCAGCATCAGGCCGACGGGCTGGTCGAAGTCCAGTGTGCGAGCCGCCTGGGTGAGGATCTTCTGCGGATCGCGTACATCGGCGTCGAGGTAGGCGCACTTTCCTTCCGGCGTACTGCTCAACAACGCATCGGCGTGGGCGAGGACGATGGGATCGTTGTCCACGTAGACGATCTTGCTTTCGGGCGCGATGCCTTGGGCGACCTCGTGGGTGTTGTTGGTGGTGGGCAACCCGGTGCCGATGTCGAGGAACTGGCGGATCCCGGCGTCGCGCGCCAGGAACCGCACCGCTCGTACCAGGAAGCGCCGTTGCACGCGGGCGATGGCTGCGAATTCGGGGAAGGTCCGGAGGATCAGGTCACCGGCCTGGCTGTCCACCGGGTAGTGGTTCTTTCCGCCGAGCAGGTAGTCCCACACACGCGCTGAGTGGGGTCGATCGGTCTGCAGTCTTCTGCCCCAGTCGTCTCGGTCAGTCATGATCGAAGCATGACATACGGTAGCCCTCTCTACGCTCAACTCCCCTGTTCGCACTGGTCGTTGCTCAAGTCCGATTCGGCTGGCATCTTCCATGTCGCCGGGCCGGACGCCGTCAGCCGTCACGAGCTCGGCGTGCTCATCGCCCAGCGCGACGGACGTGACGTCGCCCGGCTGCGCATGGGGTGCCGGGCGGACACGGGCCTGTCCGGGGCACTCGACATGCGCCTCGACAGCAGCGCCACACAGCAACGACTTCACCTCAGAGTGCGGTAAGTGATGTTTCCTGCCGTTTCACACCGATGTGATGACATGCCATAACGGGGTGATTCCGGCGGTCGAATGATCAACATCGCCGCCCTGGCCGAGCGCACGGCTCCGGCTCCCCGGTTTGGCTCGACAGCCGAGGTCAGGGGCCTGCTACCCACTGGGACGAAGTGGTGCGAAATTAGCTAGACCATCACTTACCGCACTCTCAGACCGCGTGGGGCCCGCACGTTCCTTTGCCTTCCTGCCGACCTTTCCGCGGCGGGATCGGCGGAGTGCGGTCCAGGCCATGCTTCCGGTCGTCAGGAGGAGACGGTGACGGCCCGCGGCATCCAGCTCGGCGTCCTGATGCCCGCTGGATGTACGGGCGCCACGCTCGTCCCTGCCTGCTCTGCGGCAGCCAATGCCTGCTCCCGAGTGCCTCGCTTGAAGGTTTCGGCTGAGCAGATCGGCATTCCCCCGATACGGCGTGCTGTGGCGTTGGTCGGGTGACGAGCGCTCGCACCTGGGAGAAGGCGTCGATGGGGTAGTCGGCGTGGCCCTCTCTGCCAGCCTTGGGTGAGATGCTGCGGCGCACGGAGGAGACCGGGCAGCGGCCTGGCGTGCTCGCCTTGGCCCGGCAGTTCTCCATGAGCAACACCACCTTCCGCCGTCACTTCCCGGACATCACCCGCGAGATCGCCAGGCCCGCGCCGTGATGGCGTCCCGCCGGACACCAGGTCCTGTCCTTGCGAGCATCAGGTTCAGCGGGCCGACTCGTCGACGCAGACCACCCGGCCGTCCGTCGGCGGGGTATCGCACATGGCCAGGACCCGGTGCGTCTTGGCGATGAAGTCCGGGTCGGTGGACGCCTTCCAGGTCGTGGCGGCCTGCCAGGAGACCTTGCCCTCGCGCAGGATGCGCCCCGGGCTCTCCCGGCTGATCGCCGGTACCACGTGCCGTTTGACCAGGTGGTCGGCGAGCTTGGCCAGGTTCCAGGTGGAGAACGCGGCGATGTTCCAGTCGGCGGGGGACGTCCGCGCGACCAGGCGGATGTGCTCACGCACCCGCTCACCGATCGTCTTCGGGCCTCCCCCGCTCCCTGTCGGGTCCAGTGCGTCGAACCCCCGTGGTCAGCGGGCGGTGACGGTGTGGACGTGGTCGACGAGGCGGGTCAGCGCGTCGGCGTCGGTGTTCGGCATGACGCCGTGACCGAGGTTGAAGATGTGGCCCTCGAGGCCCTCGGCCGCGGCCAGCACCTCGTCGGCCTTCGCCTCCACCGCCTGCGTGCCGGCGAACAGCACGGTCGGGTCGAGGTTGCCCTGGAGCGCCTTGCCGGGGCCGACGCGGCGGACGGCCTCGTCCAGCGGGACGCGCCAGTCGACGCCGACGACGTCCGCGCCGGCCTCGCCCATCAGGCCGAGGAGTTCGCCGGTGCCGACGCCGAAGTGGATGCGGGGGACGCCGTAATCGGCCACTGTGTCGAGGACCTTGGCCGAGGCGGGCAGCACCGAGCGCCGGTAGTCGGCCGGGGCGAGCGCGCCGGCCCAGGAGTCGAACAGCTGGACCGCGGAGGCGCCGGCCTCGAGCTGCACGGTGAGGAACGCGGCGGTGATGTCCGCGAGGCGGTCGAGGAGGTCGGCCCAGAGCTCCGGGTCGCCGTACATCATCGCCTTGGCGTTCTCGTAGGTGCGGGACGGGCCGCCCTCGATGAGGTAGCTGGCGAGGGTGAACGGGGCGCCCGCGAAGCCGATCAGCGGGGTGGAGCCGAGCTCGGCGGTCAGCAGGCCGTACGCCTCGGTGACGTAGGAGACGTCCTCCGGGGTGAGGTCGCGCAGCCGGGCCAGGTCGGCGCGGGTGCGGAAGGGCTGCTCGACGACGGGACCGATACCGGGCTTGATGTCGAGGTCGATACCGATGGCCTTGAGGGGGACGACGATGTCGCTGAAGTAGATCGCCGCGTCGACGTGGTGCCGACGGACCGGCTGGAGCGTGATCTCGGCGACGAGGTCGGGGCGCATGCAGGAGTCGAGCATCGCGATGCCCTCGCGCACCTTGCGGTACTCCGGCAGTGAGCGGCCCGCCTGCCGCATGAACCACACCGGAGTGTGCGGCACCGGCTCACGCCGGCACGCCTTGAGGAAGGCACTGTCGTACGTCTGGGTCGGCTGCTTGCCCCGCGGGCTGACATTGGCACTCACCCGGCCAGTCTCGCATGGTCCGCCGGCGACCCCGCAGGCCACCCGTGCACAGGCCCGCGCCATGTGGTGCGTCACACCCTGCGGCGCACCCCTCGGCACCCCGGCGTCACACCTCACGCCACGCCGGACACCGCGCCCCGCGCCACGCCGGTGCGACACGATCCGGACACCGTTTCCCGCCGTGGGTGTCCCTCCCCGCGCCGGGGCCCGCTTCCGCTTAACCTTCCCCGCATGGCTGCGGCTCAGGGACGACTGTCGGACGGCACGGGCGGAATGGACGAAGCGAAGGACACCGATGCGGATCTCGGGCTCGGGGACACGGCACTCCCGCTGCCCTTCCGGACCGCCGTCGACGCGTTGCGGGGCGCGCGGCTCCGACCGCAGATCGAAGTGGAGACCACCCCGGCGCCCAAACGGCTCGCCCCGTACGCGTACGCGCTGGAGGCGGCGGTCGTGGACGGCGACCAGGACCTGGCCGACGGCCGGCTGGTGTTGCTGCACGACCCGGCCGGGCACGATGCCTGGCGGGGCACCTTCCGGCTGGTGACGCTGGTGCGCGCGGAACTGGAGCCGGAGATGGCGGCGGATCCGCTGCTTCCGGAGGTGTGCTGGTCCTGGCTGACCGGTGCGCTCGCGGCACGCGGGCTGACGTACGGCGAGCCGAGCGGCACGGTCACGCGGGCGAGTTCGCACTACTTCGGCGGGCTGTCCGAGCGCCCTGCCGCCTCGCAGATCGAGATCCGTGCCTCGTGGACGCCGCGGGAGGGCCCGGACGGGGTGCCGGACACGGCCACGCATCTGGTGTCCTGGTGCGACCTGCTGGCGCAGGTGGCCGGGCTGCCGCCGGCCGCTCCGGGGGACGCGTCGGTGGTGACGCTGCCGCAGCGGAGGGGGCCGCAGTCGCGCTGAGACCTCCGCCCCCTTGAGTCCGCCGCACCGCCGAGCCCACCGCGGGCGCTGAACCCGCGGCCCTTGCCGTGCCGAGCCCTTCATGGGGCTCCCGGCGATCATCCAGACCGGTCTTCGGACCGGTCTCTTTGTCGTTCCCGGGCCGGTCACCGGAGCGCTCCCAGACCGGTCTCTTTGTCGATCTTCTCGGCCTCTCACCTTGTCGATCTCTTCGTGGCCTCTTTGGCGACCTTTTTGGGGATCTCTTTGTCGATACGGCCACTTTCGGAAGCGTTACGACGCAGACCGGAGCCGTTCGGTCTTCGAATGATCGACCGCGTGTCCGAATTGCGCGAATTGTTACTCACTGGATCGTGATCATTCTCTAAAGGAGACCGTGTTTGTTGCCGAAGACGACTGTGACCTTGAAAGCACGGTTGAGCCCGGCTCCGCCCCCACGAGCCGGCCCCGTCCCGCCGCCACCCCAGGAGGCCTGGTGTCCGTTCTCCTCGAGCAGCCCGCAAGCCTGGTCGCCTACCGCCCGAACAAGCCGACCGCCATGGTGGTCGTGGCCGACCCCCGCGTCCGCTCCACCGTCACCCGCCATCTGTGGGCGCTCGGTGTGCGCGACGTGATCGAGGCCTCGTCCGTCGCGGAGGCTCGTCCCCGCATCGGCAACCCCCGCGACATCTGCGTCGCCGACGTCCATCTGCCGGACGGTTCCGGCCTCACCCTCCTCTCGGAGACCCGGGCCGCAGGCTGGCCCAACGGCCTCGCCCTGTCCGCCGCCGACGACATCGGCGCCGTGCGCAACGCCCTCGCCGGCGGAGTGAAGGGCTACGTCGTCACCGGCACCCGCACCAATCTCGGACTTCCCTCCCGTCCCGGTGCCGCCCCCATCGGCGGCGCCCGTCTGCACCGCCGCCCCCCGGGTGCCCCGAGCCACCCGGGCGGCTACCGCGAACTGTCCGGCCGTGAGGTCGAGGTGCTGCGGCTGGTGGCGGAGGGGCAGTCGAACAAGGCCATCGGCGTCTCGATGGGCCTGTCCGCGCTGACCGTCAAGAGCCACCTCGCCCGCATCGCCCGCAAGCTCGGTACGGGCGACCGCGCCGGGATGGTCGCGGTCGCCCTGCGCACCGGCATCATCCACTGACCTCCCCGGCCGTACCGCCCCCTTCCCCTTCCACTCCCCCCTCCCCCTCCCCCTCCCCTCCGGTCGGCTTCCCATCGGCCGGGCATGCACCGGCCTGACTTGTTTACGACCCCCCGGGGCCCGCCGCCGGAACGTTCCGTCGGCAGGCCCCTTCACGGCATGGATACTCTTGACAGGTGACCGACGCCCACGACACCGCAGCAGACAGTGCCCTGCGAACCACCGGAGGCGCCCCTCCGGACGACGACGGATCTTCTGCTACGGAGGCGCCGATCCCCTTGCTCGAACCCCGCGAGGGCATTCCGCCCGTGATCACGGACGACGCCGCGCTCGCCGAGGTGATCGCCGCCTTCGCCGCGGGCACCGGCCCCGTCGCCGTCGACGCCGAGCGGGCCTCCGGCTACCGCTACGGCCAGCGCGCCTACCTCGTCCAACTGCGCCGCGAGGGCGCCGGGTCCGCGCTGATCGACCCCGTCGCCTGCCCTGACCTGTCGGGCCTGGGCGAGGCACTGTCCGGCGTCGAGTGGGTGCTGCACGCCGCCACGCAGGACCTGCCCTGCCTGCGCGAGATAGAGATGCTGCCCACCCGCCTCTTCGACACCGAGCTGGCCGGCCGTCTCGCCGGTTTCCCCCGTGTCGGGCTCGGCGCGATGGTCGAGAACGTGCTCGGCTTCGCCCTGGAGAAGGGCCACTCCGCCGTCGACTGGTCCACCCGCCCGCTGCCCGAACCCTGGCTGCGGTACGCCGCCCTCGACGTCGAGCTCCTGGTCGACCTGCGGGACGCCCTGGAGAAGGAACTGGACCGGCAGGGCAAGCTGGAGTGGGCGTGGCAGGAGTTCGACGCGATCGCGTCCGCGCCGCCGCCGGAGCCCCGCAAGGACCCCTGGCGGCGCACCTCCGGCATGCACAAGGTGCGCCGGCGCCGGCAGATGGCCGTCGTACGGGAGCTGTGGCAGACCCGGGACCGGATCGCGCAGCGCCGGGACGTCTCCCCGGGCAAGGTGCTCTCCGACGCGGCCATCGTCGAGGCCGCTCTCGCCCTGCCGGCCAACGCGCATGCCCTGGGCGCGCTGAACGGGTTCGGACCGCGCGTGGGGCGGCGTCAGCTGGAGCAGTGGCAGGCGGCCGTGGACCGGGCGCGGGCGCTGAGTGAGGCGCAGTTGCCGCAGCCCGGCCAGCCGGTGACCGGTCCCCCGCCGCCGCGCGCCTGGGCGGACAAGGACCCGGTGGCCGCCGCCCGGCTGTCCGCGGCCCGCGCGGGGGTGAGCGCGCTCGCCGAGCAGCTGAACATGCCGCAGGAGAACCTGATCACCCCGGACACGGTACGGAGGGTGTGCTGGGAACCGCCGCAGCCCGCCGGCCCGGAGTCCGTCGCGGCTGCGCTGGCGGGGTACGGGGCCCGGCCGTGGCAGGTGGAGCAGGTGACGCCGGTCCTCGTCACCGCGCTGGCCTCCGACGGTTCCGGGGAGGTCTGAGTGCCGTTGGCGGTGCGGGTTGTGGGCGGGTACGGGTGCGTTGTGGCTGGTCGCGCCCACGCGGCGGAGCCGCAAGTCGATACAGCCCCGCGGCCCCTTGTCAGCACCGCCGTGTCAGCACCGCCGCCCTGACCGCCTGCGGCGGCACCCCCTACTTCCGTCGCCCCCTCATGAAGCGCTGGAGGGTCAGGAAGACGATCAGGGTGGGGAGGATGACCAGGATCGCGCCTGCCGAGATGGTTTCCCAGTGGGCTCCGAAGGGGCCCTTGAAGCGGAACAGAGACGGCGAGATCACGCCAAGATCATCGGATGGCATGTAAAGGAATGGGATGGAGAAGTCGTTGTAGACGTTGATCCCCTTCACGATCACCACCGCCGCGATCGCCGGTTTGAGGAGCGGGAGGATCACCTTCCGGTAGACCGTGAACGCGTTGGCGCCGTCCAGGAGTGCCGCCTCGTCGAGGGAGACGGGGATGGAGCGGATGAACTGCAGGAAGATTGAAGTGCTCTCCCGGCTGAAGCCGGGAGATTCCTGCCTACCTTGCGGCAGCGGGCTTGACGCGCTGCGCGCGCCTGACGACTGCCCTCCCGGCAGCCGGGACGAGCGCGAGGCCCGTCCGGTACAGGTGCAAGACGTTGCGGGCCGCGTTGTGGTCGGCGTTGCCCGACCAGCCGCAGTCCGGGTTCTTGCACACGAACACGGCCTGGGACTCCCGGCTGCCGGGCGTGATGAAGCCGCATGCCGAGCAGCGCCTGGAGGTGTGCGGTGCGGGGACCTGGTGCAGGGTGCCGCCGTACCGGGCGGTCTTGTACGTCAGCAGGGTGACCGTGCGCCCCCAGGCCTCCCGGCTGATGGAGCGGTTCAGCCCGGACTTCTGGGCGACGTTCTTCCCCGGTGCTTCGATGGTTCCCCTGGCGGACTTGACCATGTTCGGGATGGTGAGTGCTTCGACCACGACGGTGGCGTAGGTGCGGGCGATGGCGGTGGTCGTCTTGTGCTGCCAGTCCAGGGCCCGGCGCTTGGCTTTCGCGCGCAGTCCTGCGATCCGGTCATAGGTGCGGTGCAGCCGGCCGCTGGTGCGCTCGCCGGGTTTGCGGTGCTGTTTGCGCTGCGCGGCGCGCTGCTCCAGGTGGAGAAGCCTGGTTTTCTCCTTGTTGGTCAGCCATTCGCCGTGCTCGTAGGTCTCGCCGTCCGAGCAGGCGATCGGCACGGTGATACCGACGTCGATGCCGATGTCCGGCCCCTGGTGAGGCTCGGGCCTGGCCTGAAGGGTCTGGACGCGGAAGGCGATGTGCCAGCCGAGCGCGTCCTTGACCAGGCGTGCTCCGGTGACCCGGTTCTCCGCGTTAGCGTGTTTGCCGACCGGTAGGTCCTTGGTCCAGCGGAAGCGGACCCGGCCCACCCTGGGAATGTTGACCATGCCCCAGCGGCGGTGCACCCGGACGATGTTCAGGTCCCGGCCCTGCGGGATGTCCACGGACATCACCGTGCGGATGCGGCTCTTGAAGTTCGGGGCGTCGGCCCGGTGCTCCCAGCAGTTCTTCCACGCCCGGAAATACGTCTTGAGTACCGCTTGCGCGGCCTGCGCGGGAAGGACGGCAAGGAAGTCGATGTCCTTACGGGCCCGGCGGATCGCGGCGTCCGCGTGTTGGAGTGTCCGCTCCTGCTTCGGCATCATCTGCCACCAGGCGTGCAGCAGGTTCCACAGGGTACGGGCCGCGTGCGCCTGGTCATCGGTCTTCGACACCTCGGAAGGCGACAGTGCAAGCCGGGCACGGTGCCCGAACTGCCGCTTGACCGGGGTGTCTCGACTCACGATCGAGAGAATAGCCAGGGTGGGTGTCACCGCGCCGGCACCCTGACCCCGATGTCGGAACCGGCCGCCATGTTGTTTACCACCTGCATGTTCACTTGATTTTTGTTACGAAGTACCGGCGGAATGCGTTCACCGATGCCATGCTGACCCGCACTGAGGAGATCATGCGGGAGGTCTGTACCGGCTTCGAGGCCGGGCTGAAGCAGTTCAACGGCGAACAGGACCACGTCCACCTGCTCGTGCACTACCCTCCCAAGGTCCAGCTCTCCAAGCTGGTCGACTCCCTCAAGGGCGTCAGCTCCCGCAGGCTCCGCCTGGGGGCACCTCCCGGCCGAAGGCTGGGGGGAGTACACCACGCGTGTCCGCCGGTACCTGTGGGGCGGACACTTCTGGTCCGGCTCCTCCTTCGCAGGATCGTGCGGCGGGGCACCCCTGACCGTCGTCAGGCAGTACATCGAAAGCCGGCAGCGTCCCGGCTGACCGTCAACCCGGAGACGAAGAGCACTCCGGCGCTCCGCGCCTCCGGGCCAAGGATGGCCTTCACCCCTGCCCTGAAGGGCGGAGCACTGGCCAAGATCAGAGGTAGATCGACACGATGTCCGTGCCGGGGTCCCCGTAGTAATCGCCGCAAAAACAACGGATACGACTGCGACGGCTTCTGAGCTGCCGTGACGTATCCGGTGACCTCGCCCCGGCCTTGACGGAACGAGCCGTGCGCCCGTCCACTTCAGCCGCGCAGGGCGAACGGCGTGCCCGCCGCCGTTCGCCGTGGGCGGCCATGGAGGGGCCGGGGCACCGGCGGACCACCTGTGTCTCGGCGGCGTCCAGGTCCACGGCCGGGTGGGCATGGGGCGGCGGGCGGTGTCGCCGACCTTGAGCAGGAGGGCGATGAGCAGCCAGTTGGCGACCGAGGCAGGCGTGACGCCCGCGGGCAGGCGAGGGGGTGTCGGCTCCTCAGGTCCGGGCGGCCGCGGTCACGGCCTGCCGGGCCGCCCGCTCCACCAGTGAGATGCCGTCGCTCATCGACGCGCTGCCGTCCGACAGCACGGCGACGAGGTAGTGGTGTCCGTCCACCGTGACCCGGCCGACGCTGTTGACGTCCCAGAGCCCGGTGGTGGTGCGCTGCAGCCAGCCGTTCTTCAACGCGTACTCGGCGCCGGAGGCCGCCGAGACACCCCACGCCTGGTCGCTCGCGATACGGCTCATCAGGGTTTGGATGTAGGCCCGGGACTCCTTGTTCAGCGGGGAGCCGGTCTTCGACGTCGCAGCGCTGTCGAACACGGAGAGCAGGAGCCTGATCCGGTCACTCGCGGTCGTCCGCGTCAGCCCCCACTTCGTGTCGGGGCCACCCTTGGTCGAGGTCAGTCCCAGGCGCTTGTTGGCCGCCTCCAGGCCCGGTGCCTGGCCGATCTCGCGCCACAGGGTGCTCGTCGCCGCGTTGTCGCTGTTCCGGATCATCGGTTCGGCCAGCGCGCGTTCATGGGCGGTGAGATGCCGGCCCGCGTCCTGAGCCTGCAGCAGCAGCGCCGCGAGAATGTCGACCTTGATGATGCTGGCGGTGTCGTACAGGGCGTCCTCGCCGTACAGCAACGGCTTCCGGCTCCCGCCGTCGAGGCTGAGCACCGCCGCTGTCACGCGCGCCTTGCTCTGGGGCTGCACCGCGGCGTAGACGTCGGCTGTGGCATGGGTCTGCTCCGACGGCGCGGGCGCGGCGACCGCGGGTGCCGCGTGCAGCGCACCGAGGGAGAAGAGGGTCGTCACCGAGGCCAGGAGCACACCGGCGCAACTGCCACGGCGCCTGGCTGAGGTCTTCGAATGCGGCATAGAACACGGGTAGGACATGGTCGGGCAGGCCTCGACAATGGGTCGACAAAGGGGAACTGCACGGCAAAGGTAGACAAATTGCGCGCCAGGCGAAGTGACCCCCGTCACTGCGAACCCGTTTCGACCCGAATTGTGAGAAGGCCCATAGGCCTGGTGGCCGGCGAAAGCGCGGACCTGGTCAGGAGCCGCGCGACAGCCGGCGTGCCCGGCTGCCCTTTGATCAAGTGGCGCACCAGGCACCCTCGATGACGCCGGTGGCGATCGGCCGGCCGCGTTCCAGGGCGGTGTCGTAGCGCAGGTGTTCGGCCTTGCCGGTCAGGTAGTTCACGGCCTCGTCGATGCCCTCGCGCTTGGCGCCGCGCAGGCCGGCGGCGCGGGCGGCCGCCTTGAGCGCGGCGGCGGTCCGGTGCACGCCGCCGCCCAGCAGGACGCGGACGTGGCAGGCGACCCAGGCCTCGGCGGAGGCATCGCCGGTGTCGTGCAGGCACCAGGCCGCTCGCCATAGATATCGGGGTCCGGGTAGGAATGGACCAGGAAACCGGTGTTGCTGTCAGAAGTTTTGACAGGCCGTGATCTGCGGCGGTTGTAGTTGAGGTGCAGGAAATCCCGGTGAGATTGATCTTGCCTCTGTTCAGTCCTCTGGCTGGTGGTCCCAGAGGTGCACGGTCTCGCCGGACTTGAGTGACTTGTCGGCTGGTCCCTTGATAGGGGCGGGCACGATGCGGTCTTCGTGCTCGCACGCGTTGTCGGCATGGGCGCGGGGGGCCCGGTCGGCCGACGTGTTTTCGCCCAACAGGTCGCCGCCCAGACCACCAGCCACCGGGCCGACCCCGGACCCCCTTCGCCGGTACGCGGAGGTGGCACGGACAGCGTTCGGGGATACTCACCACCGGGGCCCGGATTCGTACCCCCGTACCGGCCCCGGCCCGTGCCGCGTCGCGTCGCGTCGCGCGACGGTTCCCCCAGGAGTGTGACCTTCGCCGCTCGGGAGTGTAGGACTGGGCAGCTACATTACCCACAAGTAGCATAGGGTCTGAGCGCGCGCTCAGCGCAACGCAGCAGTGCCATCCCGCACCCTGGAGGAGAGCCATCGTGCCTCGTACCGTCAGGGATGTCGTCTTCGTCGACGGCGTCCGCACCCCGTTCGGCAAGGCGGGCCCGAAGGGCGTCTATCACGAGACCCGTGCCGACGACCTCGTCGTGAAGGCGATCCGGGAGCTGCTGCGCCGCAACCCCGGACTCGACCCGAAGAAGATCGACGAGGTCGCGGTCGCCGCGACCACGCAGATCGGCGACCAGGGCCTGACCATCGGCCGCACCGCCGGCATCCTCGCGGGCCTGCCCACCACGGTCCCGGGTTACTCCATCGACCGCATGTGCGCGGGCGCCCTGACCGCCGTGACCGCGGTGGCCGGCTCCGTCGCCTTCGGCGCGTACGACGTCGCCATCGCGGGCGGTGTCGAGCACATGGGCCGCCACCCGATGGGCGAGGGCGTGGACCCCAACCCGCGCTTCGTCTCGGAGAAGCTGGTCGACGAGTCCGCCCTGTTCATGGGCATGACCGCGGAGAACCTGCACGACCGCTACCCGACGATCACCAAGCAGCGCGCCGACGAGTACGCGGTCCGCTCGCAGGAGAAGGCCGCCAAGGCGTACGCCGACGGCAAGATCCAGGCCGACCTGGTACCGGTCTCGGTGCGTCGCACCAACGCTGAGGCGGGCGAGACGGGCTGGGGCCTGGTCACCGCCGACGAGCCGATGCGTCCGGGCACCACCCTGGAGAACCTGGCCGGTCTCAAGACGCCGTTCCGCGTCCACGGCCGGGTCACCGCCGGTAACGCGGCCGGTCTGAACGACGGTGCCACCGCCTCGGTCATCGCATCCGAGGACTTCGCCCGCGAGAACGGGCTGCCGGTCAAGATGCGCCTGGTCTCCTACTCCTTCGTGGGTGTGGAGCCCGAGGTCATGGGCTACGGCCCGATCCCGGCGACGGAGAAGGCGCTGGCCCAGGCGGGGCTGTCCATCTCCGACATCGGCCTGTTCGAGATCAACGAGGCCTTCGCCGTCCAGGTGCTGGCCTTCCTGGAGCACTACGGCATCGCCGACGACGACGCGCGCGTCAACCAGTACGGCGGCGCCATCGCCTTCGGCCACCCGCTGGCCTCCTCCGGCATCCGCCTGATGACGCAGCTGGCCCGCCAGTTCGAGGAGCAGCCGCACGTCCGCTACGGCCTGACCACCATGTGCGTCGGCTTCGGCATGGGCGCGACGGTCATCTGGGAGAACCCGCACTTCGAGGGGGACAAGTGAGCACCACCGCCGAACTGTTGAAGGGCGCGGCCGCGCTCTTCCCGGACGAGGTCGTCACGACGGCCCACGTACGTCACTTCGAACTGCCCCTGGGCGCTGGGCGCTTCGCGCTCATCACCCTGGACAACGGTCTCGACCACACCAAGCCGACCACCTTCGGCCCGCAGTCGCTCGCGAACCTGGACGCCGCCATCGACCAGGTCGAGAAGGAGGCCGCGGACGACGCGATCGTCGGTGTCGGCATCACCGGCAAGCCGTTCATCTTCGCCGTCGGCGCCGACCTCAAGGGCGTCGAGCGGCTGAAGGAGTGGGACCACGCCCACGCCATCGGCAAGGGCGGCCACGACGTCTTCAAGCGACTCTCGAAGCTCGCCGTCCCGACCTTCGCGTACTACAACGGCGCGGCCATGGGCGGCGGCGTCGAGGTCGGCCTGCACTGCGCCTACCGCACGGTGTCCTCGGCCATCCCCGCCTTCTCGCTGCCCGAGGTCTTCCTCGGTCTGGTCCCCGGCTGGGGCGGCTGCGCGCTGCTGCCGAACCTGATCGGCGCCGAGAAGGCCGTCTCGGTGATCATCGAGAACAGCCTCAACCAGAACAAGCAGCTCAAGGGCGAGCAGGTCTACGAACTCGGCATCGCGGACGCGCTCTTCGAGGGCGCCGACTTCCTGGAGCAGTCGCTGATCTGGACGGCGGCCGTCCTCAAGGGCGAGATCGTCGTCGACCGCCCGGTGATCGACCGCGGCGAGGCCTGGGACCAGGCCGTCGCCAAGGGCCGGTTCATCGCCGACTCCAAGGTGCACGGCGCCGCCCCGGCCGCCTACCGCGCGCTGGACATCATCGCCGCCGTCAAGAACGGCGACCTCCAGCAGGGCTACGACGCCGAGGACAAGGCGCTCGCCGATCTGATCATGGGCGGTGAACTGCGCTCCGGTCTCTACGCGTTCAACCTGGTGCAGAAGCGCGCCAAGCGCCCCGCCGGTGCCCCGGACAAGAACCTGGCCCGTCCGGTCACCAAGGTCGGTGTCGTCGGCGCCGGTCTGATGGCCTCGCAGCTCGCGCTGCTGTTCCTGCGCCGCCTCGAGGTGCCGGTCGTGCTGACCGACATCGACCAAGAGCGCATCGACAAGGGTGTGGGCTACGTCCACGCCGAGATCGACAAGCTGCTCGGCAAGGGCCGCGTCAACCAGGACAAGGCCAACCGCCTCAAGGCACTGGTCACCGGTGTGCTGGACAAGGCCGAAGGCTTCGCGGACGCCGACTTCGTCATCGAAGCGGTCTTCGAGGAGATGGGCGTCAAGCAGCAGGTGTTCGCCGAGGTCGAGGCGGTCGCCCCGGCGCACGCGATCCTCGCCACCAACACCTCCTCGCTGTCGGTGTCTCAGATGGCGTCGAAGCTGAAGAACCCCGAGCGGGTCGTCGGCTTCCACTTCTTCAACCCGGTCGCGATCCTGCCGCTCCTGGAGATCGTCCGCGGCGAGCAGACCGACGACGCCTCGCTGGCGACGGCGTTCGGTGTCGCCAGGAAGCTGAAGAAGACCGCGGTGCTGGTCAAGGACGCCCCGGCGTTCGTCGTCAACCGCATCCTGACCCGCTTCATGGGCGAGATCCAGAACGTCATCGACGAGGGCACCCCGGTCGAGACCGCCGAGAAGGCCGTCGAGCCGCTCGGCCTGCCGATGTCTCCGCTGGTCCTCCTCGAGCTGGTCGGCCCGGCGATCGGTCTGCACGTCTCCGAGACGCTCAACCGGTCCTTCCCGGACCGCTTCACCGTCTCGCCGAACCTCAAGGCGGTCGTCGAGGCCGGCAAGCGCGGCTTCTACGTCTACGACAGCGGCAGGCCGGAGCTGGACCCGGAGGTCGCCGCGCTGCTCAAGCAGGGCGACACCGTCCTCACCGAGGAGCAGGTGCGGGCCCGGGTGCTCGACGCGGTGGCGCAGGAGATCGGGCTGATGCTCGACGAGGGTGTCGTCGCCGAGGCCCAGGACATCGACCTGTGCCTGATCACCGGCGCCGGCTGGCCCTTCCACCTGGGCGGCATCACGCCGTACCTGGACCGCGAGGGTGTCTCCGAGCGCGTCAACGGCAAGCGGTTCCTGGCCCCGGGTATGGCGAGCGTCCCCGCCTGACCGGCAGGCCCTGAAAGGGGGCGGGCCGCACGGAGACGATCCGTGCGGCCCGCCCCCTTTTCGTTCCGTGGGAGCCTGGCCGCATGGAGAACAACGCCGCCCTCCTCGTGATCGTCGATTCCGCGAACGTCGTCGGATCGGTGCCCGACGGGTGGTGGCGGGACCGCCGGGGCGCCGCGGAGCGGCTGCGGGACCGGCTGGCGGAACGTGGGCTCCCGGGCCGTACGGACCCGGCGGACCCGGCGGACCCGGCGGAGATCGTCCTGGTGGTGGAGGGCGCCGCGCGGGGCGTGGAGTCGGTGCCGGGAGTGCGGGTGGAGTCGGCACCGGGCAGTGGCGACGACCACATGGTCGGCCTGGTGGCCGACGCGGGTGAACGGCCGGTCCTGGTCGTCACCGCCGACCGCGAGCTACGGCGCCGGGTGACCGCCCTCGGCGCGACGGTGGCCGGCCCGCGGACGATCCATCCCTAGCCTTCCGCCTGCGCCCCTCGGCGGGCCCTCGGCGCGACGGTACGGGCCCTCCGCGCGACGGTAACCGCCCCACGGACGATCCCGTCCCCAACCTTCCGCCTGCGCCCCTCGGCGGGCCCTCGGCGGCCCTCTGACCGGGTCCTCTCTCCTCCCTCGTTGGCCCAACCGATCCTCCCCGGCCCCGTGGCCGCGTCGAGGCGGTCGCACGGGGCGGGGGCGGGAGCCAGGAGCGCTACCGGGAAGCCGGGCCCGACGGTTCGGCGGGTTCGGCGGGTTCGGCGGGACCGGCCCCCTCACCGCGGCCCAGGCGGCTGTGGCTTCGGCTGTAAAGGAAGTAGACGACGACGCCGATCACCATCCAGGCACCGAACCGCAGCCAGGTCTCGGCGGGCAGGTTCAGCATCAGCCACAGCGAGGCGGCGACCGACAGGACGGGCAGGAACGGCACCCACGGGGTGCGGAAGGCCCGGGGCAGGTCGGGGCGGGTCCGGCGCAGGATGATCACGCTGAGCGCGACGATGACGAAGGCGAACAGCGTGCCGATGTTCACCAGCTCGGCGAGTTCCGTCAGCGGGGTGAAGCCCGCGACGATCGCGATGATGACGCCGAGCAGGATGGTCGGCCGGTGCGGGGTCCTGAACCGGGGGTGGACGCGGGAGAAGAAGCGCGGCAGCAGTCCGTCCCGGCTCATCGCGAAGAACACCCGGGTCTGGCCGAGCAGCAGGATCATGCAGACCGTGGTCAGGCCGACGGCGGCGCCGAAGCTGATGAAGCCCGCGTACCAGGGATGCCCGGTGGCCTTGAACGCGTCCGCGAGCGGGGCGTCCACGGACAGGTCTCTGTAGTTCTGCATACCGGTGACGACGATCGACACGGCGACGTACAGCGCGGTGCAGATGAACAGGGAGGCGAGGATGCCGCGTGGCATGTCCCGCTGCGGGTTCCTGGTCTCCTCGGCGGCCGTGGCGACGATGTCGAAGCCGATGAAGGCGAAGAAGACCACCGAGGCCGCGGTGAAGATGCCCATCACGCCGAAGTTGGACGGCGCCCAGCCGAAGATCAGCTGGATGAGCGGTGAGTGGAGCCCCTCACCGGCGGCGACGGGCTGCGCCTTGGGGACGAACGGGTCGTAGTTGTCGGCGGTGATGAAGAAGGCGCCGGCGATGATGACGACGAGGACGACGGCCAGTTTGATGGCGACGACGACCGTGGTGACCCGGGCGGACAGCTTCATGCCGAGGACGAGGATGCCGGTGAGGATCAGCACCAGGGCGGCGGCGAGGATGTCGAACCCGAAGACCTTGGCCCCGTCCCGGATGCCGAGTTCGGCAGGCAGGTGCCAGCCCGCGTTGTCCAGCAGCGAGTGGATGTACCCGGACCAGCCGACGGCCACCACCGCCGTGCCGAGCGCGAACTCCAGGATCAGGTCCCAGCCGATGATCCACGCGGGCAGTTCGCCCAGGGACGCGTACGAGAAGGTGTAGGCGGAGCCCGCCACCGGGACGGTGGAGGCGAACTCGGCGTAGCAGAGCGCGGCGAGCGCGCAGACGACACCGGCCACCACGAAGGCCAGGGCCACCGAGGGCCCGGCGTTGTCCTTGGCGACCGTACCGGTGAGGACGAAGATGCCGGTGCCGATGATGACGCCGACGCCGAAGACGGTCAGGTCCAGCGCGGACAAGGACTTCTTGAGCGCGTGCTCCGGTTCCTCGGTGTCACGGATGGACTGCTCGACCTTCTTCGTCCGGAAGAGGGTGTTGCTCACGGATACCTCCCACGCTGTGTCGTCCTCGACATGGTCGAGAGGGGGCCAGGGCCTGCCGTTCGGATCATGCCGGGCTCGCGGGCCCTGGCACCGCAGTCCGCTTGCTGATCCGTCATGATCCAAACGGAAGACCCTAGACCGTGTGCCCCGGCGCGGGCGCCCTCACGCGAACGGGTCGCCCGTACCACTCTTCACAGTGGTACGGGCGACCCGTTCGGGCGTATCGGCGGGAGGTGTCGGTTCAGTCGCGGACCGGTTCCACCGAGTCGGCGGCGGAGCGCGCGTATCCGCCGTCCAACTTCGAGACCAGGCCGGTGACCTGGCGGGCGATGTCGGGGGCGGTGAGGCCGATCTCCGCCATCACCTCGGCGCGCGAGGCGTGGTCGAGGAAGCGCGGCGGAATGCCGAAGTCGCGCAGCGGCACGTCGACGCCCGCGTCGCGCAGGGCCTGCGCGATCGTCGAGCCGACCCCGCCGACGCGGGAGTTGTCCTCGACGGTGACGACGACGCGGTGCTTCTCGGCGAGCGGGGCCATGGCCTCGTCGACGGGCTTGACCCAGCGCGGGTCGACGACGGTGGTGGAGATGCCCTGCCGGTCGAGCAGGGCGGCGATCTCCAGGCACATCGGCGCGAGGGCGCCCACGGAGACCAGCAGCACGTCCGGGGTGTCGGTGCCGGGCTCGCGCAGGACGTCCATGCCGCCCACGCGGCCCACGGCCGGTACGGCGGGCCCGACGGCGCCCTTGGAGAAGCGGACCACGGTCGGCGCGTCGGTGACCTGCACGGCCTCGCGGAGCTGGGCGCGGACCTGGTCGGCGTCGCGCGGGGCGGCCAGCCGCAGTCCGGGGACGACCTGGAGGATCGACATGTCCCACATGCCGTTGTGGGAGGCACCGTCGGTGCCGGTGATGCCGGCCCGGTCCAGGACGAAGGTGACGCCGCACTTGTGCAGGGCCACGTCCATCAGCACCTGGTCGAAGGCGCGGTTGAGGAAGGTGGCGTACACGGCGAAGACGGGGTGGACCCCGCCGTGGGCCAGGCCCGCCGCGGAGACGGCGCCGTGCTGCTCGGCGATGCCGACGTCGTAGACCCGGTCGGGGAACCGCTTGGCGAACCGGTCGAGGCCGACGGGCTGGAGCATGGCCGCGGTGATGGCGACGACGTCCTCGCGCTCCTCGCCGATCCTGAGCATCTCCTCGCCGAAGACGGACGTCCAGTCGGCGCCGGAGGAGGCGATCGGCAGGCCCGTGTCGGGGTGGATCTTGCCGACGGCGTGGAAGCGGTCGGCCTCGTCCGCCAGGGCGGGCTGGTAGCCGCGGCCCTTCTCGGTGAGGCAGTGCACGATCACGGGGCCGCCGAAGCCCTTGGCACGGGTGAGGGCGGACTCCAGGGCCTCGATGTCGTGGCCGTCGATGGGGCCGACGTACTTCAGGCCCAGGTCCTCGAACATGCCCTGCGGGGCGATGAAATCCTTCAGGCCCTTCTTGGCGCCGTGCAGGGTGTCGTAGAGCGGCCGGCCGACGACCGGGGTGCGCTCCAGGAGCTCCTTGGTGCGGGCCAGGAAGCGCTCGTAGCCGTCGGTGGTGCGCAGGGTCGCGAGATGGCTGGCGAGGCCGCCGATGGTGGGCGCGTAGGAGCGCTCGTTGTCGTTGACGACGATGACGAGCGGGCGGTCCCTGGCGTCGGCGATGTTGTTCAGCGCCTCCCAGGCCATACCGCCGGTGAGGGCGCCGTCACCGATGACGGCGACGACGTGGTCGCCGGTCTTCCTGAGCTGGTTGGCCTTGGCGAGGCCGTCGGCCCAGCCGAGGACGGTGGAGGCGTGGCTGTTCTCGATGACATCGTGCTCGGACTCGGCCTGCGAGGGGTAGCCGGAGAGGCCGCCCTTCATCTTCAGTTTGGAGAAGTCCTGCCGGCCGGTCAGCAGTTTGTGCACGTAGGACTGGTGTCCGGTGTCCCAGAGCACCTTGTCCTTGGGGGATTCGAAGACGCGGTGCAGGGCGAGGGTGAGTTCCACCACGCCCAGGTTGGGGCCGAGGTGGCCACCGGTCTTGGAGACCGCCTCGACGAGGAAGGTCCGGATCTCCTCGGCCAGCCGGTCCAGCTCCTCCAGGGTGAGCCGGTCCAGATCACGCGGTCCCCTGATACGGGTCAGCAGCGGCACCCGTGCCTCCTTGCAGTAGAGCTGATCGAGCTGTTGCCGGGCTCGACGAGTCTAATGTTCCGGTCCGGCGCCCTGCGTCCGGGCGGTGCGTCGTATGTCACGCCATCGGCCTTACCCATGATCGGACCGGGCCGGGGCCTGTCCGGCACAGGCCCGTCGTCCGTCCGGAGGGCGGGCTCAGCGTGCGTGCCGGACGCCGCTGAGCAGGCGGGGATGTGTCGGACAGGCCCTACGACACGGCTGTGCCCGGTACCGCGCGGGTACCGGGCACAGAGTTTCGCGGACGGTGCCGCGAGGGGGTGGTGCTAGGCGCGGCCCGCGGTCTTCTGGGTCTTGCGGGTGATGGCGTCGATGACGACGGTCGCCAGCAGGACACCACCGGTGATCATGTACTGGACCGGCGAGGCGATGCCCTCGAGGGCGAGGCCGTACTGGATCGAGACGATCACCAGGACACCGAGGAGCGCATTCCAGGTGCGGCCACGGCCACCGAAGAGGGACGTACCGCCGATCACGGCCGCGGCGATGACGTTCATCAGGAACTCACCGGTGCCCGCGCCCTGGTTGGCGGAGGCGATCTTCGAGGCGACGAAGAGGCCGCCGATCGCGGCGAAGGTGCCGGCGATCGCGAAGACCGAGATCCGGACCATCTCCACGTTGATACCGGCACGGCGGGACGCCTCGACGCTGCCGCCGAGCGCGAAGACCTTGCGGCCGTAGGCGGTGCGGCGGAGCAGGAAGTCGGTGAGCACCAGCACCGCGAGGAAGATCACCACAGCGAGCGGCAGGCCCTTGTGCTGGTTGTAGACGAGCGCCACCACGAAGGCGACGACGGCCAGCAGCACGGTGCGCACGATGATGTCGTTCAGCGGGCGCGAGGGGATCCCGGCCGCCTCGCGGCGGCGGTTGCCCAGGAACGAGGTGAGGAAGTACGCGACGACGGCCACGACGGCGAGGCCGTAGGCGGCCGCGACATCGGTGAAGTAGTAGCTGGTGAACTTCCCGACGATGCCTTCGCTGTCCAGGTTGATGGTGCCGTTGCTGCCCAGGATCTGCAGCATGAAGCCCTGCCAGAACAGCAGGCCGGCCAGGGTCACGGCGAAGGCGGGGACGCCGATGCGGGCGAAGACGAAGCCGTGGATGATGCCGGCGACCGTGCCGGTGAGGATGGCCAGCACCAGGGCCAGCAGCTCGTTCATCCCGTGCGTGACGTTCATGACCGCGAAGGCCGCGCCCGCGACACCGCTGACCGAGCCGACCGACAGGTCGATCTCGCCGAGCAGCAACACGAAGACGACGCCGACGGCGATCATGCCGGTGCCGACCATGGCGACGGACATGTCGGAGAAGTTGCCGGCGGTGAGGAAGTTGGAGTTCAGGCCGGTGAAGATGGCCCAGATGATCACCAGGCCGATGACGACGGGGACGGACCCGAGGTCGCCGGCCTTCATCTTGCGCTTGAACTCGCCGAGGTAGCCGGCGAAGCCCTGTTCGCGCACCAGCAGCCGGGGGTCGACGGCGGTGACCGCCGCGGCGGCCGCCTCGGTGTTCTCGACCGTGCCGTTCGCGGGCCTCGAGGTCTTTTCGGTGCTCACTTGCCGGCCTCCCCATTGGTGCGCGCCGCACGACGGGTCACGGCGTTCTCCGTGGCGCCGGTGATGGCGGAGATGATCTCTTCCTGCGAGGTCGACTTGACCTCGAAGATGCCGTTGTTGCGCCCGAGGCGCAGGACGGCGACCTTGTCCGCCACGGCCTTGACGTCGGCCATGTTGTGGCTGATGAGGATGACCGCGTGACCGCGCTCGCGCAGCCGCTCGACCAGGTCGAGGACCTGTGCGGTCTGCTCGACGCCGAGGGCGGCGGTGGGCTCGTCAAGGATCACCAGCTTGGGCTCGCCGAGCATGGACCGGGCGATCGCCACGACCTGGCGCTGACCGCCGGAGAGCGAGGCGATCGGGATGCGGACGCTGGGTATGCGGATCGACAGGGTGTCGAGGAGCTCGAGGGAGCGGCGCTCCATCTCCACCTCGTCCAGGACGCCGCGCTTGCGGATCTCCCGGCCCAGGTAGAGGTTGCCGACGACGTCGATGTTGTCGCACAGCGCGAGGTCCTGGTAGACCGTCGCGATGCCCAGGTTCTGGGCGTCGTACGGCCTGTTGATCTGGACGGCCTTGCCGTCCCACTCGATGACGCCCTCATCGATGGGGTGCACGCCGGCGATCGTCTTGACCAGCGTGGACTTTCCGGCGCCGTTGTCGCCCACCAGGGCGACCACTTCACCGGCACGGACCTCAAGCTCTACGTCGGTGAGCGCCTGGACGGCACCGAATCGCTTGGAGACCCCGCGCAACGCCAGCACGGGCGTAGCGGACACGTGAACCATCTCCTTCGCCGCCTGACCCGGCGGGAGGTTGTGCAGAAGTATGGGGGGTGTTCCGACCGGCGCCCCGCGCAGCTTGCGGGGCTGGTGTGTGCGGGGCGCCGGCGGAGCTCATGGCAGTCGGTCCCTTACGGGAGCCCGGTGCGGACTCCCGTTCAGCTCGGGGGACCGGTGACTGCGGACCGCGAAGCGGTCTACTTGAGACCGATCTTGTCGCAGGCGGCCTTGTACTTGGCCGTGCAGATCTCCTCGACGGTGTAGATGCCGTCCTTGATCACGGTGTCGTTGATGTTGTCCTGAGTCAGCGACACGACCGGGACGAGCACCGAGGGGATGCCCTTGGTGGTGGCGCTGTCGGCCGTGTCCTTGGCGATGGAGTCCAGCGACTTGCCCTGGGCGAGCAGGACGGCCATCTCCGCGGCGACGTTCGCCTCCTGCGGGTACGACTTGTAGACGCTCATGTGCTGCTCACCGGTCACGATGCGCTGCACACCCGCGAGTTCGGCGTCCTGGCCGGTGACCGGGATGTCGTCGATGCCGGCGGCCTTCAGGGCGGTGATGATGCCGCCCGCCATGCCGTCGTTGGCGGAGTAGACGCCGACGATCTTGTCCTTGCCGAGAGCGGAGATGGCGCCCTCCATGTTGGCGTTGGCGTTCTCCGGCTTCCACTCCTTGGTGTCGTACTCGCGGCCGACCTTCACCTTGCCGTCGAGGACGGAGTGCGCGCCCTCCTTGAACTGGGCGGCGTTCGGGTCCGTGGAGGCCCCGTTCATCATGACGATCTGGCCGCCCTTGGCCTTGTCGCCCAGGGCCTCGAGGAGGGCCTCGCCCTGGGTCTTGCCGACGGTCACGTTGTCGAACGAGGTGTAGGCGTCGATCGGACCCTCGGCCAGGCGGTCGAAGGCCACGACCGGGATGCCGGCCTCCTTGGCCTTCTTCACCGAGCCGGCGATGGCCTTGAAGTCCACCGCGCCCACGATGAGCGCGTCGACCTTGTTGGTCACCATCGTGTCGACCTGCTGGCTCTGCAGGCTGGCGTCCTGCTTGGCGTTGGCGTAGACGACCTCGCCCTTGTTGTTCGTGAGCTCCTTGACCTTCTTCTCGATCAAGGGCTTGTCGAACTTCTCGTACCGCGCGGTCTGGTTCTCCGGCAGGAGCAGACCGATCTTGATGTTGTCGCCCTTGGCGGCGGAGTCGCCCGAGTCGCTGTCCTTCTTGTCACCGGACTCGGCGGCACTGCCGCAGGCGGCGAGAGAGACGGCCAGTGCACCAGCGGCAACGGCAACGGCGGTACGACGCATACGCGTGTTCACTTCAGAAACCTCCCTGACGAGGCCGCGACGTTGCGGCCGAGGTGGCTGGAAGTCAACTCGGCCACACGTGCGACGTCAAGAAGTAAATCCTTAACGAGATGGCAACGGTGCCATCCGTTCTCTAAGTGAAGGCATGCGAGACCGCGGCGAGGGTGCCGTTCGCCGTGCCGTCCAACAGGGTCGAATCGCCCATCTCGCTCAACGCGAGGGCGAGCGCGCCGAGTACCTCCGCACGGCCCCCAAGTGCCCCGGGGAGCACGGACAGCTGGCGTGCGGCGCTGGGGATCGCGTAACGGCCCACGGACTCCCTTATGGGCCCGAGGACCAGCTCACCGGCCTCGGCGAGATCACCGCCGAGGACCACCCGGCTCGGGTTCAACAAGTTACAGAGATTGGCGACTCCACTGCCGATGTGACGGCCTACGTCGGCGATCACCCTACGGCAGCCCGGATCGCCGTCGCGCGCCAGCCGTACGACGTCTTCCATCGTCAGATCCGTGCCGTGGCTGGGCTGGAGCAGGGGCAGCACATAGCGGGCCGCCGTGAAGGTCTCCAGGCAGCCACGGTTGCCGCAGCGGCAGACGGGGCCGGACTCGTCGAGCGTGATGTGCCCGATCTCCCCCGCGGTACCGCCCGGCCCGCGGTAGATCTTCCCGCTGATCACCAGACCGGCGCCGACACCGCTGGCGACCTTGATGTACGCCAGGTCGCGCACGCCCCGGCCGCTGCCCCACACCATCTCGCCGAGGGCGCCCAGGTTCGCGTCGTTGTCCACGTGCACGGGCACGCCGAGCCGCCCCCGCAGCTCCTCGGCGGGCTTGGTGCCGGTCCAGCCGGGCAGGATCGCGGTCGAGCCCAGGGTGCCGGACTCCACGTCGATGGGTCCGGGCACGCCGAGGCCGACCCCGGCGACCTTGGCCCGGTCCACGCCGGTAGCCTCGATCAGCCGGTTGACCAGTTGTTCCGCCCGGTCGAAGCCCTGGGCCGCGGAGGCGTCCACGTCCAGCGGCTCGGACTCCTCGGCGAGCACCTGGTGGGCCAGGTTCCCGACCGCGACCCGCAGATGGGTGTGCCCGAAGTCCACTCCCACGACGATCCCGGCGTCCCCGCTGAGCGATACGCTGCGGGCCCGGCGGCCGCCCGAGGAGGTGGGCGTGACCTCGACGGTCCCGCTCCCCTTCAACTCCCGGACGATATTGGACACCGTCGCCGCGGACAGGCCCGTGGTCCTCGCGATCTCGGCCTGGGTGAGAGAGCCCGCCAGACGTACTGCTCGAACGACCCGCTCAAGATTGGCTCGGTGCAGCGACGACTGCGACCCCGGAGTCTCCACGACGACCTCCTGCGCGCGGGGCCGCTTCGGTGAGACCCCGTTCCGTGTCCAACTAGTGAACTCTAAGATGAGCTGTTCCGGTTGCCTCCCGTCAAGAGGTTGAACCGTTTCGGGGTCCTTGGACACAGCTGCACCCTCCGCTCCCTGGGGCGGGAGCTGCGGGTGCGCGAGGCAATCCGGAGGGTGACTTCAGAGGGTCCGGGGACGGCCGCCCGGAGAAGGGCCGGAAGCTACTTCAGGGCGCCCGCGGTGAGGCCCTGCACGACCTGGCGCTGGAAGACGATGTACGCGGCGAGCACGGGGAGCATCGCCATCACGAGGCCGGCGAAGAGGCCGGACCAGTCCCCCTTGTAGCCTTGGCTGACGGCCAGCTGCACCAGGCCCTGGGTGAGTACGTGCTTGTCCTCGTCGGTGTTGAGCACGGTGGGCAGCATGTACTGGTTCCACTGGCCCAGGAAGTTGAAGATCCCCACGCTGATCAGGCCCGGTTTGGCCATCGGGAGCATGATCTGGAAGAACGTCCTGCTGTGCGAGGCGCCGTCCACGCACGCGGCCTCCGCCACGCTGCTGGGCAGGGTCCGGAAGAACGCGGTCAGGAAGAACACCGTGAAGGGCAGCGAGTACGCGATGTAGACCAGGATCAGCCCGTGGATCGTGTTCAGCAGGCCCATGTTGTTGACGACGTAGAACAGCGGGACCAGCGCGAGCATGATCGGGAAGCTCATGCCGCCGACGAACAGGTAGTAGATGAACCGGTTGCCCGGGAACTCGAAGCGGGCCAGCACATAGGCGGCCATCGAACCCAGCACCAGGGTGCCGATGAGCGAGCCGCCCACCACCAGGATGGTGTTGAGGAAGTAGTCGCTCATATGGGCCTGGGTCCAGGCCCGTGACCAGTTCTCGAAGTGGAGCTCGTCCGGCAGCGACCAGGGCGAGCCGAAGATGGAGGCGTCGTCCTTGAAGGACGTCATCACCGCCCACAGCAGCGGCAGGGCCACCATGATCGCCCAGATCACCAGGATTCCGTGCGAGAAGACGTTGAGGACGCCGCCCTCCCGCTTCGCCTTGGGCTCTTTGGCGGGCGCGCCGGGCGGCGGACCGTCCTTGGTGAGGGTGACACCGGACTCGGCCGGTACGGGAGCGGGGGGCTCGGTGGTCTTCATCGATCAGTACTCCAGCCGCTCGCGCCGCCCCAGCTTCATCACGACGGCGGCGAACGCCAGCGTGACGAGGAGGAGGGCGACACCGATGGTGGTGGCGTAGGCGGCCTGTCCGTCGCGGAACGCCTTCTGGTACACGTACAGGACCATGACGGTGGTCGAGTAGTCGGGGCCGCCGGGACCGGTCGTCATGATGTGTACGACCGCGAACGATTCGGCGCCCAGGGCGAGGATGCCCATGTAGACCCAGCCGGACTGCACGGTGTCCCAGAGCAGCGGCAGGGTGATACGGAAGAAGGTCGTGAACCGGCCGGCACCGTCCAGCAGCGCCGCCTCGTAGAGGTCCATCGGGATGGACGCCATACCGGCGGAGAAGAGGACCACGAAGAAACCCACCGTGGACCAGACGATCACCGCCATGACGGCCCACAGGGCGAGGTTCGGATCGCCCAGCCAGAGCGGCTGGACGCCGTCGAGCCCGACCGTCCGCAGGAACGAGTTGATCGCACCGCTGTCGGGGTTGTACGCGAACGCGAACAGCAGGGCGACGATCGCGATCGAGAGCACCTGCGGGAAGAAGTAGACGATCTTGTAGAAGGCGGAGCCCCGGACCCCCGAGATCACCGGTCCGCCGCGGCGCCGCCGGCCGCCCACATTGATCATGAAGGAGAGGAACAGCGCCAGCCCGATCGTCACCACCGGTACCAGCAGGGCGAACAGCAGGCTGTGCTGCAACGACTTCCAGAAGATGTCGTCGTCCAGCATGCGTGCGTAGTTGGCGAACCCGACCATCTCGAAGTCGGGGCTCAGACCGGTCCAGTCCGTGAACGAGTAGTAGATCGACTGGACGAACGGCCAGACGACGAAGAGCGCGTACAGCCCCAGGGGAACCGCCAGGAACCCCACGATGAACCGGTACTTGCCGTGCTGCATTGCTACGACCCCGATCTGCGCGCGGGCGGCCGTCGGGGCCTGCCCGGCAACGGTGCGCCGGACAGGCCCTGGTGACGGAAGCTCACTGATTGCTCATTGACCGCTCACTGGTGCTTGTAGTGCTTGATCGACGAGTCCTTGGCCGCCTCGTCCGCGAAGGCCTGGATCTTCTTGACGGTCTCGGCCGGGGTCGCGCGGCCGGCCATCATCTCGCCGAGGCCGGAGACGCCGATCTTCTCCTTCTGGAGCTGCACGTACCAGTCCTGGAGGCGCGGGTTCACCACGTTCTCCCCGGCCACGTCCAGCGCTGCGACACCGGACTTCAGGCCCGGGGTCAGTTCGATGCCGTCGGTGCCGCCGTTGTACGCGGTCAGTGACTTCACCTTGCCGGTGAAGTTCTTCGAGGACGCCTCGCTCAGCATGATGCGCAGCTGCTCCATGCCGCCGGCGGTGTTCGCCGCCTTGGCGGGAACGACGAAGGGTTCGCCGCCGGAGGCCCAGAGGGTGCCGAAGGGCAGCTTGTCGGAGGAGTCCAGACCGGTGGGCGCGGAGACGGCGAGGCCGAAGTCGTCGGGCATGACGTTCGCCGACTCGTTCTCCACCCAGGAGCCGTTCGGGATGAACAGCGCGTCGCCCTTGGCCCAGGCGGTCTGGGACTGGATGTGGTCCAGGCCTGGGGTGCCCTTGAGGACGTAGCCCTTCTGCTGGAGCTCGTAGTAGGCCTCGAAGCACGCCTTGACGGCAGGGTGCTTCCAGGCGTTCGGCTCCAGGTTGTCGATGGCGTCGAGCACCTCGCGCCCGCCGACCTTGCCGATCATCGGGTACAGCGAGAAGGGGAGGTAGTACGGGTACTTGCCGGCGTAGGTCCAGCCGGCCATGCCCTTCTTCTTGGCCTTCGCGCAGACCGCGAGCATCTGGTCCCAGGTCTCGGGGTACTGCTCGTCGAGCGAGTCCAGCGCCTTCTGGGAGTACCAGACGCCGTAGACCGTGTAGGCGTAGTAGAGGATCCACACCTGCTCGCCGTCGAACTGGCCCATCTCGACGATGCCGGGCCGCAGCGTGTCGCGGACCTTGGTGCCCGGGTCGTCGTAGGAGGGGGCGTCCAGCAGCGGGGTGAGGTCGGTGAGCTGCTTCTTGCCGACCAGGGTGCCCATGTCCATCTGTTCGGCGCCGGAGTTGTCGATGAGGTCGGGCGGGGTGCCCTGGTTGAAGCGCGGCTGCAGGGTGGACTGGATCTTCTGGGTGGCGGAGAATTCCACCTTCGTCCCGGGGAAGGCTTTTTGGTACACCTTGACCGCGTCCTCGGCGTACTCCTTGCCGAAACCGCCGTCGAACAGGACGAATTCCAGCTTCGCGGTGTCATTGACGCCGAGCGGGTTCTTCGCGGTCTTCTTGCCCTCCTCGGCCTTCTCCTGATCGTTCCCGCCGCCGCTGGCACATGCGGACAGGAAGCCCATCGTGGGGACGGAGATCAGGCCGAGCGCCGCGGACCGCTTGATCAGGTCGCGGCGGCCCACTCCCGTGGCGCCGTGGCCGGTTCGGTCGCGGGTGCTGTGCTCGCGGGTGCCGTCGTACTCGGCGGAGTTGGATCCCATGCTCAAGTCCTCGCCTTCTCCAGGACTCAGGCGGTGAACCGGATCCTTCCCGGCACCGCGTTCGGGTCACGCTGGGTCGTGCAGGAAGTGCAGGAAGTGCAGGAAGTGCGGCTGGTGCCGGCGGCACCAGTGGTACGGGACGTGGCGGCGCTTGCCGTTCGGGAGCGGTGAAGAAGCCCCGGAGTGCCCGACAGGTATAGTCCACTTTCCGCCGACGGAGCAAGATCGAACACAAGGTTCGCCGGTGGTCTTTTCCGAGTTGAGACCTGGCGGAAATATGAGCGGTTGTCGCGTTCCACTACGGAAGAATCATTGCCTCCGGGCCCGAATGCCGCATTCAACACCCTTGACACCGCTCATCACTTGACCCACTACTGGTGCTTGCGCAGCAATTCTGACAACGTTGTCCAAGCCAGGGAGGGTGCTCGCGCATGCAGCACGGAGTTCGGCACAGAATGCGGCACAGATGGGGCCCGGCGGTCGTCGCGACGACCGCCTTTGCCGTGGCGGCGGCCTCCCCGGGCGTCGCGGTCGCACTGCCCGGGGCACCCGCGAAGGCGGACCGGGAGTTCGCTTCGTCGTTCGAGGCCGGGGAGCCGGCCCCCGACTGGCTGAACACCGTCGACACCCCACGGGGCGGCAAGAAGCGCGCCTCGGGCGTCGACGGCGGCTACAGCAGCGGCATACCGGGCAATGTCACCGACCATGTCACGGACGTGCGCGCCAGCTCGGAGAACGCGGGTGCCGGGGAGGTGAAGGAGAACCTCGTCGACGGCGAGCCCAGCAGCAAGTGGCTGGCCTTCACGTCCACCGGCTGGGCCGAGTTCGACCTGGACGCACCGGTCGAGGTGGTCCGGTACGCGCTCACCTCGGCCAACGACTTCGCCCCGCGCGACCCACGGGACTGGACCCTGAAGGGTTCGGCCGACGGGGAGAACTGGACGACCCTCGACACCCGTTCGGGCGAGACGTTCGCGGAGCGGTTCCAGACCAAGGGCTACGACCTGGACGCGTCGGCCGTCGCCGGGTACCGGCACTTCCGGCTGGAGATCACGAAGAACGGCGGGGCGGACGCGCTCCAGCTCGCCGACGTCCAGTTCTCCACCGGCGACACCGAGAAGCCCATCCCGCAGGACATGCTCTCGCTGGTCGACCGCGGCCCGAGCGGCTCCCCGACGGCGAAGTCGGGCGCCGGGTTCACCGGAAAGCGTGCACTCCGTTACGCCGGTCGGCACACGGCCGAGAAGCGGGCCTACTCGTACAACAAGGTCTTCGACGTCAATGTGAAGGTCGACCGCCGTACGGAGCTGTCGTACAAGATCTTCCCGTCGATGGCGGACGGCGACCTCGACTACGACGCCACGAACGTCTCCGTCGACCTGGCCTTCACCGACGGCACCTACCTGAGCGACCTGCGCGCCACCGACCAGCACGGCTTCCCGCTGACCCCGCGCGGGCAGGGCGACGCCAAGGTGCTGTACGTCAACCAGTGGAACAGCGTCGCGTCGGGGATCGGCTCGGTCGCGGCGGGCAAGACCGTCGACCGGATCCTGGTCGCGTACGACTCCGCCAAGGGCCCGGCGAAGTTCCGGGGCTGGCTGGACGACGTGTCGCTGAAGCAGGTGAAGCCCGAGCGGCCGAAGGCCCATCTGTCCGACCACGCGGTGACGACCCGGGGCACCAACTCCAGCGGCGGTTTCTCGCGCGGCAACAACTTCCCGGCGACCGCCGTGCCGCACGGCTTCAACTTCTGGACGCCGGTGACCAACGCCGGTTCCCTGAGCTGGCTGTACGACTACGCGCGCGGCAACAACGCGGACAACCTGCCGACGATCCAGGCGTTCAGCGCGAGCCATGAGCCGAGCCCCTGGATGGGTGAGCGGCAGACCTTCCAGGTGCTGCCGTCCGCCGCCTCCGGCACCCCGCAACTGGGCCGTGATGAACGGGAGCTGGCCTTCCGGCACGAGAACGAGACCGCGCGGCCGTACTACTACGGGGTGCGGTTCGAGAACGGCCAGAAGGCGGAGATCGCGCCGACGGACCACGCGGCGGTCATGCGCTTCACCTACCCGGGTGACGACGCGAGTGTCCTGTTCGACAACGTCACCGACCAGGCCGGCCTGACTCTCGACGAGGAGAACGGCACCTTCACCGGCTACTCGGACGTGAAGTCCGGGCTGTCCACGGGCGCCACCCGGCTGTTCGTGTACGGCGCGTTCGACAAGCCGGTGACGGGCGGCTCCACCGCGGGCGTCAAGGGCCATCTGCGGTTCGACGCGGGCAAGGACCGGACGGTCACCCTGCGCCTGGCCACCTCGCTGATCAGCCTCGACCAGGCGAAGGACAACCTGCGCCAGGAGATCCCCGCGGGCCGGTCCTTCGAGTCGGTCGAGCAGAGCGCCCAGCGGCAGTGGGACAAGCTGCTCGGCAAGGTCGAGGTCGAGGGTGCCACGCCGGACCAGCTGACCACGCTCTACTCGAGCCTCTACCGGCTGTACCTGTACCCGAACTCGGGCTTCGAGAAGGTCGGCGGCACGTACAAGTACGCCTCCCCGTTCTCGAAGATGCCCGGGCCCGACACTCCGACGCACACCGGCGCCAAGATCGTCGACGGCAAGGTGTACGTCAACAACGGTTTCTGGGACACCTACCGGACCACCTGGCCGGCGTACTCCTTCCTGACCCCCTCCAAGGCGGGTGAGCTGGTCGACGGGTTCGTGCAGCACTACAAGGACGGCGGCTGGACCTCCCGCTGGTCCTCCCCCGGCTACGCCGACCTGATGACCGGCACCTCCTCGGACGTCGCGTTCGCCGACGCGTACGTCAAGGGCGTGGACTTCGACGCGGAGGCGGCGTACGACGCGGCGGTGAAGAACGCCACCGTCGTGCCCCCGTCGTCGGGCGTCGGCCGCAAGGGCATGGCGACCTCGCCCTTCCTCGGCTACACCGGCGCCGAGACGCACGAGGGCCTGTCGTGGGCCCTGGAGGGCTACCTCAACGACTACGGCATCGCCCAGATGGGCAAGGCCCTCCACAAGAAGACCGGCGACAGGCGCTACCAGGAGGAGTCCGCCTACTTCCTCGACCGGGCCCAGGAGTACGTCAACCTGTTCGACTCCAAGGCCGGGTTCTTCCAGGGGAAGAGCACGAAGGGCGACTGGCGCGTCGAGTCCTCGACGTACGACCCGCGGGTGTGGGGCTACGACTACACCGAGACGAACGGCTGGGGCTACGCCTTCACCGCCCCGCAGGACAGCCGGGGCCTGGCCAACCTGTACGGCGGGCGCGACGGTCTCGCGGACAAGCTCGACGAGTACCTCGCCACCCCGGAGACGGCCTCCGCCGAGTTCGTCGGCTCCTACGGCGGGGTCATCCACGAGATGACCGAGGCGCGGGACGTCCGGATGGGTATGTACGGGCACTCCAACCAGGTGGCCCACCACGCCCTGTACATGTACGACGCGGCCGGACAGCCCTGGAAGACCCAGAAGAACGTCCGTGAGGTGCTGTCGCGGCTCTACACCGGCAGCGAGATCGGGCAGGGCTACCACGGGGACGAGGACAACGGCGAGCAGTCGGCCTGGTACCTGTTCTCCTCGCTCGGCTTCTACCCGCTGGTGATGGGCAGCGGCGAGTACGCCATCGGCTCCCCGCTGTTCAAGAAGGTGACCGTGCACCTGGAGAACGGCCGCGAGCTGGTCGTCAAGGCGCCGAAGAACAGCGCGAAGAACGTGTACGTGCAGGGCCTGAAGGTCAACGGCCGGAGCTGGGACAAGACCTCGCTGCCGCACTCGGTGCTCGCCAAGGGCGGGGTCCTGGAGTTCGACATGGGCTCGCGGCCGTCGTCGTGGGGCACCGGCAAGAAGGCGGCACCCGCGTCGATCACCCAGGACGACACGGTGCCCACGCCCCGCGAGGACGTGCTGAAGAGCGAGGGCGCCCTGTTCGACAACTCCTCGGCGACCGGTGCCACGGTGTCCACGGTCGACCTGCCGGTGACCGGCGGGACGAAGGCGGTGCAGTACACGCTGACGTCCGCGGACCACACCAAGGCGCCCACGGGATGGGTCCTGCAGGGGTCGTCCGACGGCACGACGTGGAAGACCCTCGACAAGCGGGACAAGCGGGCGGACGACCCGGACGCCTTCCGCTGGGACCGGCAGACGCGGGCCTTCTCGGTGGACAGGCCGGGGAAGTACGGCCACTACCGGCTGGTCCTCAGTGGTGAGGCGACGCTGACGGAGGTGGAACTGCTGAGCTGAGCCGGCCGCGCGTCGCAAGCGGGTCCGGGCCGTGGTGGCCCGGACCCGCTTCGTCGTGTCACCGGCACGTCGTGTCACCTGAACGTCGTGTCACCGCCGCGCGCGGCGCGGGTTCAGCCGTTCAGCCGACCCGGCAGGGCAGGCTCGTCGTGCTGTCACCGCCGGAGCCGGAGACGACATAGCCGAAGGTGGCACTCTGTCCCGGATTCAGCGCGCCGTTGTAGTCGGCGTTGTGGACCATGACGGCCTGGCCCTGGTAGGTGGCGTTGCCGCTCCACAGGCTGTCGACCCGCTGGCCGGCCGGGAGGGTCCAGTCGACCATCCAGCCGAGCATGGGGACGTCACCGCTGTTGGTGACGGTCACCTGGGACTGGTAGCCGCCGTTCCAGCTGCCCGTCGTGCTGCGGGTGGCGGTGCACCGGCCGGGAACGGGCTCGGTCGGGGGGTTGCCGGGCTCCTTGATGCCGGTCACCTCGCCGTTGCCGCCGTCGAAGACGACGTCGGAGCAGGAGTAGAAGGTCTCCGCGCTGTCCGAACGCTGCCAGACCATGTAGACGATGTGGCGGCCCGACTTGCCCGCCGGAAGCTGCCCGGTCCAGGAGTAGTTGGCGTCGACGGTGCCCGGGGACCCCTTGAGCGGCGGGTGGTCGACGGAGAGGAACGGCCGCTCCTCCATGTCGTTCCAGGTGAGGGCCCGGGTCGGGTCGAAGCCATCCTTGGTGATGTACACGTAGAACCAACCCGGGTGCGCGGCCCAGGCGTTGTAGGAGAAGTCGACGGTCGCACCCGAGGTGAGGTGGGTGAGCGGCCAGTCGTTACGCGGCTGGTTGAAGCCGGTGAAGCTGGTGTTGCCGCCGCTGCACAGCTGCCCGTCCGGCACGAAACCGCGGGTGCGGCCTGCGCCGTCGGAGCGCAGCACGGAGAACCAGTTGTAGAACGGCGTGGTGCCGCTGACCTGTGCGGCGGCCTTGCACGCCGGGTTGACCGGCTTGATCTCACCGGTGGCGGTCAGTCCGTCCTGCCAGCACAGGAAGGTCCGGCTGGCGGGCTTCATCGGCGTCCCGTGCGCCTCCGCCTCGCCGCCCGCGGTCATGACCAGGCCGACGGCCGGGATGGTGGCGAGCAGGGAGACGAGGACCAGGAAGAGGGCTCTGGTGCGGGTGGGGAGCGTGGGCCGGGGAGCGGTGCCGCCCCTCGCCCTTGTTCTCATTACTGTCGGGATCATGACACACCTGTCCGTCGCTGCGGGTGCTACGGGTCACGGGTCGTGCACATGGGTGCGTGTGCATGCGCGTGCGCTGCACGCGTGGGGCCGAGCGAGACAGGAGCATCCCTGCGGCGGGTTCCGGTCCGACGAAGGATGGGAGCGCTCCCATCTCACTCGTACGGGGAAGGTAGCGCCGGAGGCTCCGCTTGTAAACGGGTGGCGCAACGGGGGCGGCTCCAGCGTCGGTTACGCGCCGTTCAGGACGGCTCGTCGAGGATCCTTTCGACGGTGGCGGCCGCCTGCGCTCCTTCGAGGAGCCTGACCACGCTCGCCAACCCGCGGTCCCCGTACGGGGCGTTCAGCGCCGCCCGGACCATCACCACCACGTCCTCGCGGAGCCGGGTCCCGCGCAGGTCGACCGGGCGGTCCAGTTGCTCCCCCAGGACGGACGCGAACTGCGCCCGGCCCTGTGGGTCCGCCATGCACGACAACGTGCTCAACTCTCCGGTGAGGCGCAGGAACAGCGTCACCTTCCGGGAACGGCGCGCAGGCCGTGCGCGTCCCGGACGGGTGAACGGAGCTGTCCCAGCGCATGGTTGTCGTAGCGGCCGGTGGCGACGAGCAGGGCGAAGCGGCCTGTGGACACGGTCGCCCCCTCAGCCCTCCGGCCCGGCATCGGGAGCGCCGGGGCTGTCGTCCGCGTCCCGGCCGCCGTCCTCGCCGGTCGCGGTGCGGGCGGCCAGGAAGGCCTCGATGAGGCGCTGTTGGTCGGCGGCGGAGACGGCCTCCAGCTCCAGGCTTTCGTCGCCCAGCGCGATGCTGACGGTGCGCACCGGCCGGTTCTCGATCCAGGTCTGGACGAGGCCCAGCACCGATCGGAGCGCGATGGGGGCCAGGGTCACCGCGAGGGCGCCGACGGCGATCGCGTCCACCGGTTTGGCACCGGCGGGGAGATGGCCGGAACGGTCCAGCTCGACCCGGTCGACGTCCAGCTCGAGCAGGCGCTCGCGCAGGTGCCGGGTCAGTTCGTCGAGCTCTTCCCGGTCACTGTCCGGACCTCCGGTCAGTACGAGTTGCATGCGCTCACTGCCGCGGCTCACCGCCACCCCCGTCGCCTGGTGATGCTCCAGCGCACAACGGGGGCCGGGAGGCGGCCGGGATGGGGAAGGGGCGGGGGCAGGGACGGGGGCAGGGACGGACGGGAGTGGGACAACGGCGAGGGCCGCACCCCGTCGGACGGGATGCGGCCCTCAACTGCCCTGCGGTGCCGCTTACTTGCTGATCAGGTCACTTGTTGATCAGGCTGCGCAGCACGTACTGCAGGATGCCGCCGTTGCGGTAGTAGTCCGCCTCGCCGGGGGTGTCGATGCGGACGACCGCGTCGAACTCACGGCGTACATTGTCGGCTTCGCCGGGGGCCGTGTCGGTGGTGACCTTCACCGTGCCCGGGATGGTGCCGTTGTTCAGCTCGGTGACGCCGGTGAAGGAGAAGGTCTCCTCGCCGGTGAGGCCGAGCGTCTCGGCGGTGTGGCCCTCCGGGAACTGGAGCGGCAGGACGCCCATGCCGATGAGGTTCGAGCGGTGGATGCGCTCGTACGACTCGGCGATGACGGCCTTGACGCCGAGCAGCGCGGTGCCCTTGGCGGCCCAGTCGCGGGACGAGCCGGAGCCGTACTCCTTGCCGGCCAGGACGACCAGCGGGATGCCCTGGTCGATGTAGTTGCGCGAGGCGTCGTAGATGAACGAGACCGGGGCTCCTCCATCACCTTCGGCGGCCCGCGTGAAGTCGCGCGTGTAGCCGCCCTCGGTGCCCGGCGCGATCTGGTTGCGCAGGCGGATGTTGGCGAACGTACCGCGGATCATGACCTCGTGGTTGCCGCGGCGGGAGCCGTAGCTGTTGAAGTCGCGGCGCTCGACGCCGTGCTCCGTGAGGTACTTGCCGGCCGGGGTGTCGGCCTTGATGGCACCGGCCGGGGAGATGTGGTCGGTGGTGACCGAGTCGCCCAGCTTGGCGAGGACGCGGGCGCCGGTGATGTCCTCGACCGGCTCCGGGTCCATGGCCATGCCCTCGAAGTACGGGGGCTTGCGGACGTAGGTGGACTCGGCGTCCCACTCGAAGGTGTTGCCGGTCGGGATCGGCAGCGCCTGCCACTGGGCGTCACCGGCGAAGACGTCGGCGTAGGACTTGGTGAACATGTCCTCGCCGATGGTGTTGGCGACGACGTCGTTGACCTCGGCCTCGGTCGGCCAGATGTCCTTCAGGAAGACCGGGTTGCCGTCCTGGTCCAGGCCGAGGGACTCGCGGGTGATGTCCACCTTCATCGAACCGGCGAGGGCGTAGGCCACGACCAGCGGCGGGGACGCCAGGTAGTTCATCTTGACGTCGGGGTTGATCCGGCCCTCGAAGTTGCGGTTGCCGGAGAGCACCGAGGTGACGGCGAGGTCGTGCTCGTTGACGGCCTGGGAGACCTCGTCCGGCAGCGGGCCGGAGTTGCCGATGCAGGTGGTGCAGCCGTAGCCGACCAGGTTGAAGCCGACCTTGTCGAGGTACGGGGTCAGGCCCGCCTTGTCGAAGTAGTCGGTGACGACCTTGGAGCCCGGGGCGAGGGTGGTCTTGACCCACGGCTTGCGGGTCAGGCCCTTCTCGACCGCCTTCTTCGCCACCAGGGCGGCGGCGACCATGACGTACGGGTTCGACGTGTTGGTGCAGGAGGTGATGGCGGCGACGGTGACGGCGCCGTGGTCCAGGTCGTACTCGGTGCCGTCGGCGGCGGTGACCTTCACCTTGTGGCTGGGGGCGCCGTTGGAGATGGCCGGCGAGTCGGAGGCCGGGAAGGACTCCTTGCTGGCCTCGTCGACGTCGCCGCCGTCCTTGACGTAGTTGCGTACGTCCTGGGCGAACTGGGCCTTCGCGTCGGCGAGGACGATGCGGTCCTGCGGGCGCTTCGGGCCGGCGATGGAGGGCACGACGGTGGACAGGTCCAGCTCGAGCTTCTCGGAGAAGTCCGGCTCGGCCTTCGGGTCCAGCCAGAGACCCTGCTCCTTGGCGTACGCCTCGACGAGCGCGACCTGCTGGTCGCTGCGGCCGGTCAGGCGCAGGTAGTTCAGCGTCTCGTCGTCGATCGGGAAGATCGCGGCGGTGGAGCCGAACTCCGGCGACATGTTGCCGATGGTGGCGCGGTTGGCCAGGCTCGTGGCGGCGACGCCCTCGCCGTAGAACTCGACGAACTTGCCGACGACGCCGTGCTTGCGCAGCATCTCGGTGATGGTCAGCACCAGGTCGGTGGCGGTGGTGCCGGGCTGCAGCTCGCCGGTCAGCTTGAAGCCGACGACGCGCGGGATCAGCATGGAGACCGGCTGGCCGAGCATGGCGGCCTCGGCCTCGATGCCGCCGACGCCCCAGCCGAGGACGCCGAGGCCGTTGACCATGGTGGTGTGCGAGTCGGTGCCGACCAGGGTGTCGGGGTAGGCCTTGCCGTCACGGATCATGACGACGCGGGCCAGGTGCTCGATGTTCACCTGGTGGACGATGCCGGTGCCGGGCGGGACGACCTTGAACTCGTCGAAGGCGGTCTGGCCCCAGCGCAGGAACTGGTAGCGCTCCTTGTTGCGGCCGTACTCCAGGTCGACGTTCTGCTTGAAGGCGTCGTTGGTGCCGAACTTGTCGGCGATGACGGAGTGGTCGATGACCAGCTCGGCCGGCGCCAGCGGGTTGATCTTCGCCGGGTCACCGCCCAGCTCCTTGACGGCCTCGCGCATGGTGGCGAGGTCCACGACGCAGGGGACACCGGTGAAGTCCTGCATGATCACACGGGCCGGGGTGAACTGGATCTCCTCCGACGGCTGGGCCTGGGAGTTCCAGGAGCCGAGCGCGCGGATGTGGTCGGCGGTGATGTTCGCGCCGTCCTCGGTACGGAGCAGGTTCTCCAGCAGCACCTTCAGGCTGTAGGGAAGGCGTGCGGCGCCCTCGACCTTGTCCAGCCGGAAGATCTCGTACGACTCGTCGCCCACCTGCAGCGTGCTGCGGGCGTCGAAGCTGTTCGCCGACACGACAGTCTCCTTCATTGATGTACGCGTACCACCACACCGCAACCCATGTGCGGCTACCGCCGCGTGGTGCCGCCACTGCGTCTCGACCGATCCGCTGAGGTAAGGCTAAGTTAGGTATCCCTTACCGGGCTGTGGCGACTGCGGTGCACCTCGGCTGATATCTCGATGTCGAGATAACTCTAATACACGACGGCCGACAGGTCATGCGCAGGCCCGTCTGACCGCTCTCATCCAATCGAGGCGTTTACTCAGCGAACCCAGTCGTTTCGCCTTCTGTCTCAGCAAACCTAGTCGTGCGGGTGATCGCACTGGGGGTGCTGAGTGGCTGTACCGGCTGGGATGGATCTTGCGGGGCCGTACGTCGAGCTGTCGTACGTGGACGCTCTGCGCGAGCGACAGCGGCGTCCGCTGTTGGACTGTGTCACGGCCCGTTTCGAGAACGTGGCGCCGGTGCGGCCATTCCGGTGGTCGCGGGGTGAGCGTCACTTCGCGGGCTGGTACTGGTCGGCGACGACCGGGCAACACGTCGGCTTCGAGTCGTGGCTGGAGCGGGACCGGCTTCTGCTCATGGACTTCGATCCCGAGGTGGTGGGGATCGCCTCGCAGCCCTTCTGGCTGCACTGACACGATGGCGAGCGGGAGCGTCAGCACGCTCCGGACTACTTCGTACGCCACGCGGACGGCTCGGCGGCGGTGATCGATGTCCGCGCGGATGAGCGGATCGAGCCGAAGGACGCGGAGGCGTTCGAGGTGACCCGCCTGGCCTGCGCTCAGGCTGGATGGAGGTTCGCGCGGGTCGGGACGCCGGAGGCGGTATTACTGGCGAATATCCGGTGGCTGTCGCGCTATCGGCACCCACGGTGCCTGCACCGCCCGGCTGCGGACCGGCTGCGGGAGGTCTTCGCGGCACCGGGGCCGCTACTGCCCGGAGCCGACGCAGCGGGTGACCGGCTCGCGACTCTGCCCGCGCTGTTTCATCTGCTCTGGCTCCAAGTGCTGACCGCCGAGGATCTGTTGGTCGAACTGATGGGGCCGTTCACGGTGGTGGCCATGACCAGCGGGGACGCCCGGTGAATGGGAGGGGGCAGAAGGTCCCGCCTACGGCCCGGCTCTCGGAGTTTCCCGAGACGGCGGCTGAACAGGCCCGTTGGTGGGAGGGGCACATCCTGGAGGTGTTGCACGGCCTGCCGCCGGACGCCTCCGAAGGGGCGGTGCCTCGACAGGAGTTCGATCCGAAGCGGCACTCGCTGGCGGAGCGTGAGCGGGCCAAGGCCGCCGAGCTGACGGCGGCCGGGCACCTGGTGACGGCCAGCGGGATCAAGCAGCGGCGCCAGCGCTATCAGCGCGACGGACTGATCGGGCTGGCGGACGGCCGGTCGGCCAAGCAGATGCCGGCCTTCGGCAAGGCCGATGCGGTGGTAGTCGAAGCGATGCGGCAGGCGATCGGCGAGACAGCCGAGGACTCGTCGAAGACGATCGGGTTCATCGTCTGGCGGGTCAAGGAGATCCTGGCCGGTCGCGAGGACGCTGCTGCCGTCGAGGTTCCTTCCCGGGCCACCCTCTACCGGCTCTACAGCAAGCTGGCCACCGGCACTCACGCGACGGGCTCGGCCCGCACACGCCGGTCGGTCAACGCCCGGCCGCCCGGCCCGTTCGGGGAGGTCCCGGCCAGTGCGCCGGGCGAACTGATGCAGATCGACTCGACCCCGCTGGACGTGCTGGTGCGCCTGGACGACGGCATCGCGGAGAAGGTCGAGCTGACCGCGATGGTCGATATCGCGACGAGGTCGATCACGGCTGCGGTGCTGGGGCCGACGACGAAGGCCGCAGATGCTTCCGCGCTGCTGGCCCGCAGTGTCACTCCGGAGGCGATGCGACCGGGCTGGTCAGAGGCTCTGCGGATGTCCCGTTCGGTCCTGCCGCACCGGCGGTTGCTGAGCTTGGACGAGCGCCTGGAGCACGCGGCGGCACGGCCGGTGATCGTTCCCGAGACGATCGTCTGCGACTACGGCAAGGTGTTCATCTCGAACAACTTCCGTGCCTCCTGCCGGTATCTGGGCATCAACCTGCAACCGGCCCACAAGGCAACGCCGACCGACAAGGGCACGATCGAGAAGACGCTGGGCTCAGTGGCCACAGTGTTCGCCCAGTTCGTCGCGGGTTACACCGGATCGAACCCGGACCGCCGCGGCCGGAAGCTGGAGGACGGGCCCCTGTGGTCAGTGCTCGAACTCCAGAATCTTCTCGACGAGTGGATCACCGCTGTCTGGCAGACCAGGCCCCATGACGGGCTCCGCGACCCGGACGCCCCGAAGCGGGCGTTCTCGCCGAACGAGAAGTACGCGATGCTGCTCCAGTCCTGCGGCTACGTTCCGGTCCCACTGAACGGCGAGGACTACATCGAGCTGCTGCCCGAGCGATGGCAGGCGATCAACACCTACGGCATCCGGATCAAGCACCGCACCTACGACGACCGCGAGTTGGGTCCTCTGCGCCGTCAGCACTCCGGGGTGATGGAGAAGAAGGGTCTGTGGGAGATCCACCATGACCCCTACGACATCTCCCGGATCTGGGTACGCGACCGCAAGGGCGACCGCTGGATCACCGTGTTCTGGAAGCACCTGCGGCGCGTCGGCGCCCCGTTCGGGGAGCTGGCCTGGGACCACGCCTGCGAACAGGTTCCCGGCGGCACGGAGGAACAGATCGCGGATGCCGCCGCGGCGCTGCTGCGACGGGCCCACGACGGCCCTGCCCCGCAGAAGGGCCCGGCGGCCAAGCGGTCTCGCCGCGTCGCTGCCCGCACCAGGGCCACCGCCTCGGACCGGCCGATCCCGGACCCGCCTGCCGCTGAAGCCACGCTGGAGGACGAGGCGGACACCGAGCTGGCCAAGGTCATCCCGTTGGGTCTGTTTGACCCGCTCGCGAACCCTTGGAGGCGCTCGTGACCATCTACGAACTGGCAGGCCGGCACAACGTTCCGGAGAAGGCGGATGCCGATGCCAACCGGCAGCTCACCACCCTGGACGGATGGCGGAGGTTCACTGCCGGCCCGCCCGAGCCCCCGGTCCTGTTGTCTCCCGACCAGCTGCGAAAGTTGTCCCCGACTGATCGGGCTGTCTATGACGAGGACCGGCTCGACCATCACGCCCGGATGCTTGTGGTCGCCACCTCGTTCGTCGAGAAGACTGTCGTCTGCGGCCGCCGGCTGGTCCTGCTCAACCGGCACGCGATCAGCGCTCGCCGCGGCCTGATGGTCTCGGGACTGCCCGGCACAGGCAAGACCAGCGCGATCACCCAACTCGGGCTCGCCCATGAACTCCTTGACCGGGCCCGCCACCCGAACGTTGCCGACCGCATCCCGGTGCTCTACATCACCGTCCCGCCTGCGGCGACCGCACGCATGATCGCCACCGAGTTCGCATGCTTCCTGGGCCTGCCGGTCCGAGGCAGGTCGAACATGACGGACATCATCGAGGCCGTGGTCGGCGTCTGCACAGACACCCGCACCGGCCTGGTTCTCGTCGACGAGATCCACAACGTCTCGCAGGTCACACGGACCGGAGCCGAGGTCTCCGACACCTTGAAGTACTTCTCCGAGCGCATCCCCGCGACGTTCGTCTACGCGGGCATCAACCTTGAAACCAGTGAGCTCCTGGCCGGCGCCCGGGGCGCCCAGATCGCGGGCCGCTTCACCCTGGTCCCCACGCGTCCGTTTCCCTACGGCGCTGAGTGGAAAGCCCTGGTCGCGACCATGGAAGGGACCCTGCTGCTGCACGATCACCCACCAGGCAGCTTGGTCAAGTTGGACCGTTACCTCCACAACCGGGCCGACGGCATGATCGGCGCGTTGTCCCACGCCATCCGAGGGGCGGCGATCGACGCGATCCTGAGCGGCACCGAACGCGTGACGAAGGAAGGGATCGACGCGATCCCCCTGGACCATGCGGCGGAGACCACAGCGAAGCCGTTGAAAGGGGCGGCCACACGATGACCGGGGATCTGCCTGGGCGACTGGCCCGGCTCCCCGTCCAGGTCGCACCACGACTCGGTGAGGAGACCGACTCCTTCATCCGGCGTCTCGCCCGCGCCAACCACCTCAAGCCCAGCTACCTGCACGGATATCTCTGCGGACCGCCGTTCTGGTTCGGCAAACCCCTCCTGGACCGGCTCGCGGACGCCGCTGGGCGGTCTCCTCAGGTGCTGGAGCGGGCGCTCGCGGACGCCAGCTCGCCTCGGAGACGCGTCAAGCCCAACCCCCGTTACCCCGACAAGGACCTTTTTCCGGGGCGCGGCGAACTGTCCTTCCTCATCTCCGATGACGCGCGTGACGGGACAATGACCATCCGCGCGCTGGCTGAACGCTACGAGGTCCGGCAGTGGGCAGTCCGGCTCGTTCTGGACACCGCACGGCCCGCTCATCGCGATGTGAAGTTCCGTAAGGACCCGGTCATGGTCCCCGTCATCCGCCTGGTTGACGACATGCTCGCCCGAGGAGTTCGCGGCAGAGCCATCTGGGCCGAGCTGATGGACGAGCACGACTACTCCGTGTCCTACTCGTCCCTGCTCTACTACGTCCACCGCGGCCGTCACATGAAGCGCGGTCAACAGCCATGAGAAGGCAAGCTCACCCATACGCCCGGCCGGCCATCGTCGACCGCGTCACCTTCGGCGGCACCATCATCGAGACCGGCACCGACGCCTACCGCCTCGCCACCACCCGCGCCCGAGCCGAACAGCAGCCCCTGGGCTGACTCCGACCTGGGCAGCTCGGCTGATAGGAGTCTTGAACGCGGTCAGCGATAGTCGTTGAGCCAGTCACCCGGGATCAGGTCACGAACACGGTCGAGGTCTTCTGCCGTCCGACCACGGGCCAAAATGGCCATGCCGTCGTCGCGCAGCAGGGCGTCATGGCCCAGGAACCAGCGCGTCGCGTGGTCTTCCTCGCCGAGGGGATAGGCCGGGAACGGCAGCTGGATGCAGTTCTCCTCAAGCCGTTCGATGCTGTCGTCATCGGGGTCAAGGAAGTCGCACGACTCTCCATCGGCCTGGACGGACTCCGACAGAACGATCTCGACGAAGGAGAGGGAAAGACGCTCCAGCCAGCATTCCCATCGCTCGGCGGTCTTGTCGGCCAGGTCAAGCCGGATGAACACCGCAGGGTCGTCGTCCTGGAGGCTGTCGAGAAGGATGCCCCAGGATGCGGCTCCCTGATTCTCGTGCCGGAAGACCAGGGCCTCCTCGGCGTCATCCACATACAGCTCCGCCGGGCCGAGCAGCACATCGTGGTTGCTGGTCAGATCCCGGCGGCGGCCGAACAGCAGATACGCCTCGCGCAACGCCGCCGGCAGCCGAACACCCAGCCTCCCCTCGGCCGCGGCCAGATCGGCCTCCGTCCACCCGTCGCCGCTCTCCAGGGCGCTGGCCCAATGGGCAGCGAACCCCTGGATGAAGCCCCATGCACCACTGCGTCCTTCGACGCCGCCGACGAGAGACGCGGCAAGATCGAACTCTTGTTTCATGCCGAGACGATATCCGTCCCGCTCATCAGCCCTCTCCATGCCCCGACACGCGAACCTGGTGTTCTCGGAACTCAGCAACATTCCGATTGATCAACATCTGTTGCCCGAACTCGGCATCAACCGTTCTCGCCTCACACCGACGAAGCCACCCGAGCACGCGCCGAACAGCAGCAGGCGGTCGGCTGCCCCCCGCCCCGCCACCCGATCAGGCCCTCGATCCACCTTGTCGGACGCGTGCGGCAGGATGGCGCCATGACTCAGCAAATCTTGCCCTCGTCGGAGTCATGGCGCCGGATCGATTCCTGGTTGGCGACGCACTCACCTTCAGACCTCGCGTTGCTCAACGCACCGGCGACACCGGACGAGGCTCGGGACGCGGAACGGATCCTCGGCATCCCGTTGCCCGATGATCTCGCAGAGTCACTGCAATGCCACAACGGGCTGAGCACCTGGGCGACCCTCCTGCCCGAGCAGTCTCCCCTCTCGGTGAGCGGCATCGTGGACCGCTGGCAGACCTGCATGGACGTCGCGACGGAAAACGACGGCCTGACCACCCGCCTCTGGGACGACGAGCCCTGGTGGCACCCGCTCTGGGTGCCCTGGGCCGAGAGCGCCGACGGCGCGGCGCAGGTAATCGACCAGCGTCCCGGCCCGGACGCGGGCCGTCTCGGCTGGGCTGGCCACAGCAGCAGCGGCGACTTCACCGACTCCTGGGCCAGCCTGGCGAGCCTCCTCCACGCCGTCGCGCAAGCGCTTCTCGAAGGCGGAGGCGTCCGCGGGCTGCACCCTTACCTCACCGCGCAAGGCGAGCTGTGGTGGGACGAGGAGGGCTGCCGCGAGCTGAACAGTCAGCCGCTGAGGCTGGCCCCGATCGGACTGTCCTGACGATCAGCCGCAAACGCGAAGTCATCAGACCGCTCTTCTGTCTCAACGAACCGAGCCCATGCGTCTCACCCAATCCAGTCCATGCAGGTCAGCGGCGCCCCGGACGACTACCTTCGTTGAGACAGGACACCGTCCGACCTGTCGCAGCGAAGGTAAGCGATCCTCACCGGAAACAGGTACGGAGCGCCCGTCGAAGCCGATCCATGGCGAGCAGGGCCGAGTCCCCGCACCGAACTCCCGCACCGAACTCCCGGCCCGGCCTCCGGAGAGGCCCGCCCCACGAGCCCGCCCGAGCTCACCCGCCCCGCCGAGTACAGCTACCCCTGACTTTTCGCCCCGGCGCCCTCCAACGACGGCTCGCCGAACCGTGCGAGCGTCAGCGACCCGGCCACCGCCACCGCACAACCCGCGAACGCCAGCCCCTGCAGACCCTCGCGAGGCCGGTCGCCGAGCCACGCCACGCCCACCAGGGCGGGGCCGATCGTCTCGCCGAGCACCATGCCCGCCGTCGCCACCGTGACCGAACCACGCTGGAACGCCGAGGTGAGGAAGAGGAATCCGGTCGCTCCGCCCACCAGCAGCGCGTACGGCGCCGGGCCGATGAGGACTGCGGGGACGGCCAGGGAGTCGATCAGCCGGACGGCGACCTGGACCGTGCCGAACCCCAGACCCGCGCCGAGACCCAGGAGCAGGGCGCGCGGCCCGGCGGGGAGACGGCCCAGCAGTGGGCCGGAGAGGAGGACCACGGCGACGGTGGCCAGCAGCGACCAGCCCAGGGCCGCGGGCGCGGCGCGGTTGCCGTCCGGGCCGGACGCGAGGCCGATCATCGTCAGCCCCGCGCAGACCGCCGCGACCGCGCCCCACTGGGTCCGGCTCAGCCGGATGCCGAGCAGCCGGGAGGCGGCCACGGCGGTGACCGCGAGGCTGGCGGCGAGCGCCGAGCCCACCGCGTAGAGCGGGATGGAGCGCAGCGCGACGATCTGGAAGAGGAAACCGATCCCGTCGAGGGCGAGGCCGGCGAGATAGCGCCACTGGCGCAGGGCGCGCGACAGCAGCGCGGGGTCGAGGCCGGAGCCGGTTCCGGGTTCCGCGGCGCGGGCGGCGACGGCCTGCAGGACGGAGGCCGTTCCGTAGCAGACCGCCGAGGCGAGGGCGCAGATCATCCCGAGGAGCACGAAGGCACTGTAGAGCGGCGCAACTCACCGACAACGCCGTGGAGCGCGCATACAGCTCTTTCAGCTCCTATCGTCATATCCATGGGGCGTGCTCGGCCGGATCGGCAGGCGGGGAGTGACCGGGAGAGCCGGTCGCGGCGCTGCTACCTATCGGCGGTCTGGTATCTGCGGGCCGTGGCGTTCGTCAACTTCCTGGCCGCGGTATGGGTCTCGTTCGGCAACGACATCCGGCGGCACAACGACAACGAGTTCTTCACGCCCTATCTGCTGACGGCGGGATTCTTCTCCGGCTCCATCTCGCTCTTCCTGGCCGTCACCATGCGGCGTCGCAAGCGCGCGGCGTGGATCCTCAACCTCGTGCTCGCCGGTCTGATTCTGGTCCTGACCGCCCTGGCGATGGGACTGCCGGTCTACCGGCAGCACGCCCAGAACTGGATCTCGGTGTTCCTCACCGCGCTCTTCGTCGCCGCTCTGCTCGGCGGGCGGCGCGAGTTCCGCGCGAAGGGCGACCGGTCCAATCCGAAGCTGGCGGCTTCGGTCGCCGTGGGGGGATTCCTGGCGTGTTCGCTGCTTGCCGCCGCGCTGGTCACGGTGACCAACACCGACCGGGACGCCGTGCGCTCCACCTTCCTGCAGCGCTGGCACTACGGGGTGCTCCGCATGATCTCCCTCGCCTACGAGGACGTTCACTTCGGGGCCATCACCACTCCCAGGTGGGCCAATGTACTGATCAACATCATGAGCACGACGCTGGTCCTGCTGGTCCTGTACGCGGCGTTCCGCTCCCGACGGGCCGTCGACGCCATGACCGGGGAAGACTGGCGAGGTCTGCGCGCGCTGCTGGAGCGGCACGGGGAACGCGACTCCCTGGGGTACTTCGCGCTGCGACGCGACAAGAGCGTCGTCTGGTCCCCGTCGCGCAAGTCCGCCGTCACCTACCGGGTGGTGAGCGGGGTGTCACTGGCGTCCGGCGACCCGATCGGCGACCCGGAGGCGTGGCCGGGGGCGATCGACCGCTGGCTCGCCCAGGCCCGGGAGCACGGGTGGACCCCGGCCGTGATCGGCGCGAGCGAGGAGGGCGGCACGGTCTACACCCGGCATGGCCTGAACGCCCTGGAACTGGGCGACGAGGCGATTGTCGACCTCGGTGAGTTCACCCTCGAAGGCCGCGCCATGCGCGGTGTGCGCCAGGCTTACCACCGTATCGAGCGGGCGGGTTATGCCGTCCGGGTCCGCCGTCACGAGGACATTCCGCCGCAGGAGATGGCCGAGCTGATCCGGCTCGCGGACGACTGGCGCGACGGCGAGACGGAACGCGGCTTCTCCATGGCGCTGGGCCGCCTCGGCGACCCGCAGGACGGCCGCTGCGTGATGGTGCTCTGCTGCGACGGGGAACGTCCGCGCGGCCTGCTCAGCTTCGTGCCCTGGGGCGACGAAGGGCTGTCCCTGGACCTGATGCGCCGGGACCGCGACTCCGAGAACGGCCTCTTCGAATTCATGGTGCTGAAGCTGATCCAGCACGCCGGGGAGTTCGGAATCCGTCAGGTCTCCCTGAACTTCGCGATGTTCCGCTCCGTCTTCGAGCGCGGCTCCCGGCTCGGTGCCGGACCGGTGCTGCGCCTGTGGCGCTCGTTGCTCAGCTTCTTCTCCCGCTGGTGGCAGATCGAGTCGCTGTACCGCGCCAACGCCAAGTACCGGCCCATCTGGGAACCGCGGTACCTGCTCTTCGAGAAGAGCGCCGACCTGCTGCGCATCACCGTGGCGAGCGCCCGCGCCGAGGGTTTCCTCGAAGCACCGGGGCTGCCGAAATGGCTCAACCGGCAGCGCATGAGGAGTACGGACCCCGGGCCGTAGCCGGTTCCGGGCCCCGGACGCCGGTTCCGGACGCCGGTTTTGGACGCCGGTTCCGGACGCCGGTTTTGGACGCCGGTTCCGGACGCCGGTTCCGGACGCCGGTTTTGGACGCCGGTTCCGGACGCCGGTTTTGGACGCCGGTTTTGGGCCGACGCGACGGGGATTCGGAGTGTGTATCCGGTGCCGTGGTGCCACGCTGACCTGGTGATCAGCGAACGTGTCCCACGGGCGGACGAGGGAGACGTCCCCCAGGCCCCGTCGGCACTCGGTCTGTTCCGGCCGGACACCGGGCCCAATTCCCCGCACTGCGGGAGGACGGCCCTCGCTCTGCGCCGCGCGGCGCACGCTTCCCTTCCGCGCCCACGGGGGACCGAGCGGCTGCCGTCGGGCCGTGCGCAGCGGTCGCCCAAAGCCCCCGGCCCGTCGCACAGCGGCCTTCGAGGAACCGTCCGGTGAGAACCGCAGCCATCCTCGTACGCCGGGAGTGGGGCCTGATGTGGGCGGCCGTACGCGCCGGGCTCGCCGGCCGAGGGTGGCGGGCGATTCCACTGACACTCACCGCTCTCTGCCTCATCGCCCTCTTCCAGGTGGCGCAGCAGCAGCGGAACCGGTACTGGGGCTACGGGCTCGTTCAGGACATCGGCTTCGTACGGGCGGCCGACCCCTGGTGGCTCGAGCTGGCGCGTACCCCCCTGTCGCTGTTCCTGCCGGCCGCCGACCTACCGGTGTGGGGCGCACTGGCACAGGTACTGCTGGTCTTCGGGATCGCGGAGATCGCACTGGGCCGACGACGGACACTGCTCATCGCCTACGTCTGCACGCTGGCCGGCGTCCTGTACGCCCGGATCGGCGTCGCGATCGGCCCGGACGGGGCGCTCGGACTTCCGGCAGCCGACGCCCAGGCCGTCGACACCGGCCCGTCGGGCGCGGTGGTCGGTCTCGCGATCTGCCTCTGCCTGCGCTTCCGCGCCTGGTTCACCGGGACCCTGGTCATCGTGGCCATGGTTGTCGAGGCGGTCGTCAAGCCCAATCTCGCGGGCAGGGAGCACCTGGTGGCGATCGTGGCAGCGTTGGCGGTGTCCGCGTTCTCGGGGTTCTCGGCGCTGCGGCGTCGGCGCCTGTCCGTCGGCGGTGGGGACGGCGACGCGGGCCGGTCCGGGGCGCCACCGGCCGGGACCTGAGTCCCCTGCCGGACGGCGCCCGGCCCGGCCACGCCGGGCCGGGAGAGCCGCGAGCCCCACGCCTGTCGGGACTCCGTTCGGAGCAAGTTCTGCCGTGCCGGAGTACTCGGGCGGGTGCCGGGAAAGGGAGAAGGGGGTCAGCGGGATGCGCCGGAACGACTGCGCGTCCTGTCCTCACCGGAGCGAGGTCGCGTGTCAGATGCCGACGTCCGCCACGCCTGAGGCGTTTCGGAAGCCGGGTCTCCGGCGAGACATCGGGCTGATCGGACTCATCTGGACCTCCGTGGGGTCCATCATCGGCTCCGGCTGGCTGTTCGGCGCGTTGTTCGCCGCGCAGGCGGCCGGGACCGCCGCCCTCGTCTCCTGGGGGATCGGGGCACTGGCGATCACTGTTCTGGCGTTCGTCCACGCGGAACTGGGGGCCATGTATCCGGTCGCGGGAGGCACCGCGCGCTTCCCGCACTACGCCTTCGGCAGCGTGGCCGGGGCCTCCTTCGGCTGGTTCTCCTGGCTGCAGGCCGTCGCCACGGCTCCGATCGAGGTCATGGCGTCGCTCAACTACCTCAGCGTCCACGCCGACTGGGTACAGACGGGAAAGAACCAGCTCACTGCCGCCGGATACGGGCTGGCCGTCGCCTTCATGGCCTTCTTCGTCCTCGTCAACTTCTTCGGCATCCGCTGGCTCGCCCACACCAACAGCCTGGCCACCTGGTGGAAGATCGCCGTCCCCGTGCTCACCATCGGCGTCCTGGCGGGGACCACCTTTCACGGGAGTAATTTCGGCCACCAGGGCTTCGCCCCGTTCGGCGTCCAGGGTGTGCTCTCCGCCGTCAGTACCGGCGGGATCATCTTCGCGTTCCTCGGCTTCGAACAGGCGGACCAACTGGCGGGGGAGAGCCGCAACCCGGCACGGGACATTCCTCGGGCGGTGATCGGCTCGATCGTCGTCGGCTCTCTCCTCTACCTGGCGCTCCAGGCAGTCTTCATCGGGGCGCTGCCGCAGGACTCCTTCGCCCACGGCTGGGCCGATCTGTCCTTCACCGACAAGGCGGGGCCGTTCGCCGGACTGGCTCTGTCCGCCGGGCTGGGCTGGCTCGCCGCGCTGATCTACATCGACGCGGTCGTCTCACCGACCGGCACGGGCCTGATCTACACCACCGCCGCCTCCCGGGTCTCGTACGGCCTCTCCCGCAACGGCTATGTGCCCGCGGTCTTCGAACGGACCACCGCGCGCGGGGTTCCCTGGTTCGGTCTGCTCTTCGCCTTCGCCGCCGGGCTCATCATCTTCCTGCCGTTCCCCACCTGGCAGAAGCTGGTCGGCTTCGTCACCTCCGCCAGCGTGCTGATGTACGCGGGCGCGCCGCTCGCCTTCGGGTGTCTGCGCAGACAGGACCCCGACCGGCGCCGTCCGTACCGCCTTGCGGGCGGTATGTTCTGGGCACCCGTCGCCTTCATCGTGTCCAACCTGATCATCTACTGGGCGGGCTGGGACACCCTGTGGCGGCTCGGCCTGGCGATCGTGCTCGGCTATCTGCTGCTGGGCGCCTCGGCGCTGCTCGGGCTGAACCCGAGGGTTCCGCATCCGGACTGGCGCTCCGCTCAGTGGCTGCCGGTGTATCTGGTGGGCCTGGGCCTGATCTCCTGGCAAGGTGGCTACTGCAGCGGCGGGCCTGCCTCGTCGGTGTCCTGCGGCGCGACCGGAGCCCTGCCCCTGTGGTGGGACATGGCGATCATCGCGGTGTTCAGTCTGCTGATCTACTTCTGGGCGCTGTCGGTCCGTCTCCCCGACGAGGAGACCCAGGAGTACATCGGGTCGGTCGACGCACTGCCCGGCCGCTGACCCGAGGCCGCGGACGGCCCCGGCATCCCCGTACGGGTGTGCCCCGCGTGGTCGCCGGCCTGCCCCCGGCTCTTCGCCACGCCCTGGCCTACAGTCCTTCCCGTGTCCTTACACGATTCGGCGGCGCGGCGACCGAGGGCACGAGACGGCCATGAGCCGCCGACACGGAGGCGGCACCCCGCAGACGCGGGTGGGGGCGGTGTCCGCCCCCACCCGCGTCTGCGCCAGTAGGGTGCTGTCACGTTGTTGGGTTTACAGGTGCCTGACGGTGCGTCGTGGCACGGTGGAGCCCGCGGTCCGGGCCTGGGCTCAGGCCATGGTGGGCCGGGCCGGCCGCTGCCGACGGTGGGGTGCGGTCAGCGGAAGACGCCGGTGTGGCCGAGCGAGTAGCGGCCGGGCTGCGGGTAGACGGCCAGCCCGTGAGGTCCGCTGCCGACCGGGATCCTGGCCAGCTGCTTGCCGCTGGTGGTGTCGATCGCGTACACCTCGGCGTCGTAACGCCCGGACAGCCACAGCACCTTGCCGTCCGCGGACACTCCGCCCATGTCGGGGCTGCCGCCGTCGGGCAGGTGCCACTTCTCGGTCAGCTTGTCGGCTGCGAAGTCGAAGACGGAGACCGATCCCTCGCCCCGGTTGGTGATGTACATCCGCCTGGAGTCGCGGCTGATGTAGAGCCCGTGGCAGCCCTTGCCGGTGGGCAGCAGTTTCGGGGTGGTGAACTTCTCGGCGTCGAGCACCCACATGCCGTGCGCCATCATGTCGGCGATGTAGAAGGTCTTGCCGTCCGGCGAGAGTTTGACGTCCTGCGGCATCGCGCCCTGCATCGGCAACTTCTGCTGCCCTACGACCTTCATCTTCTCCGTGTCGACCTTGAGGAGTTCGCCGGAGAACTCGCAGGAGACGATGAAGTACCGTCCGTCCGCCGTGAAGTCGGCGTGGTTGACGCCCGCGCAGCTCACCGGGACGGCCTTGGCCCGGTCCATGGTCTTCGGGTCACGGAAGACCAGTTCACGGTCCATCGAGGCCATGACGACGGCGTACTTGCCGTTCGGGGTGAAGTAGAGGTTGTACGGGTCGGAGACCTCCACGGTGCGGCCGGTCTTCCCGGTGGCCGGGTCGATGGCCGTGAGGCTGTCGCCGAGGTCGTTGTTGACCCAGAGGGTCTTCATATCCCAGGACGGGACGACATGCTGCGGCTGGTTGCCGACGGGGATGGTCTCGATGACCTTGTACGTCGACGGGTCGATCACCGACACCGTGTGGGAGCCGGTGTTGGGGACGTACACCCGGGACGGGAAGTCTTTGACCGCCGGTGCGAGCTTTCCCGCCCGGTCGGCCGCGTAGATGTCCTTCGGGTCGAGCACGGGCGGCATCCCGGGCAGTCCCGGCGAGGGCTCGGCCCGCCCGGGCTCGGTCGGCGCCGCGGCCTCGGTGCGGGACTGCGCGGGCCGGCCTTCGCCACCGGCGCAGGCGGTCAGTGCAGCGACGAGCACGCCCGCGAGCAGGGCGGCGGTGGTGGTGCGCGGGGAGGGAAGCATCAGGTCAGCAGCTCCGTGGTCGTCACCGCGTGCAGTCGGCGCCGGCTGATTTCGGTGAGCAGGAGGGGCAGTGCGGCAACCGTGTCCGGGTAGCCGAAGTGCAGGCTGACCACGGACCCGTTACGCAGTTCGCCGGCGACCTTGCGGGTGACGGCGGCGACGCCCGGAGAGGTGAAGTCGAGGGAGTCCACGTCGTAGGAGAGGACGTGCGGGTAGCCGGCCCGGCCGGCGAGGCGCTGGACGAGCGGGGTGGCGTACCGGGTGCGCGACGGGCGGAACCAGGTGCCGATGGAGCCGGTGAGGCGGCGCAGGCGTTCGGCACAGCCGGTGATCTCGGCGTACGCCTGCGTCTCGTCCATCGTGGAGATGTCAAGGTGGCTCTGGGTGTGGTTGCCGAGGTCGTGGCCGCCGTCGAGGATCCGGCGGGCCATGGCGGGGTGGTCGTCGAGCCAGCTGCCGACGGCCAGGACGGTGAGCCGGGCTCCGGTCCGTTCGGCTTCGGCGAGGACGGTGCGGGCGAGGGCGGGGTCGCCCTGGCCGTGGAAGGTGAGGGCGACGCGGGCGCGGTTGCGGGGGCCGTACTCGATCTGGACCGGGCGGCCGGGGAAGCGGTGGGGACCCGGTGCGGGGCGTACGGCGCCCGGGACCTTCCGCGCGGGGGGAGGCGGGTCATCGTGGGTAGGGGGAGCATGAGCGGTGCCACGGTTGTCCGTACAGCCTGCGGTGAGTACGCCTGCCAGGAGCGCCCCGGCGCCCGAGCGCAGGGCGCTGCGGCGGTGCACCGGTGTCTCGCGACCGTTCATGTGCACACCGTAAGACGGAATGATCGGAATGTACGTATTGAAGCTTTCACTACAGGGTCAGTGAAACATCCAATGAGACCCATGGTTGCGCACCGAAAACCAGGTAGGTGACACGCCGTGCCTAAGATTCATTTCCCATGCGGGTATGAATGGAAACAATTGCAGCTTTGCTGCTTTGGCGTGGAGGTCCCCCATCTGCCCTAGTCGGTGGCACGACCCCCATCGACCCGGGCCAGGTCTCCACACGCGGCCGTGAATACGCCCCTATATTTCCGCTGTGCTGCCAGGCTGACCTGGTGATCAGCGAACGTGTCCCACGGGCGGACGAGGGAGACGTCCCCCAGGCCCCGCCGGCACTCGGTCTGTTCCGGCCGGACACCGGGCCCGGTTCCCCGCACTGCGGGAGGACGGCCCTCGCTCTGCGCCGCGCGGCGCACGCTTCCCTTCCGCGCCCACGGGGGACCGAGCGGCTGCCGTCGGGCCGTGCGCAGCGGTCGCCCAAAGCCCCCGGCCCGTCGCACAGCGGCCTTCGAGGAACCGTCCGGTGAGAACCGCAGCCATCCTCGTACGCCGGGAGTGGGGCCTGATGTGGGCGGCCGTACGCGCCGGTCCATTCGTCGGTCTTCCCCGCCCCGGTCCCGTGGTGTGCGGATGGTGCTCGGGTTGCAGAGCGAGCCGCGGGCGGCACCCGCAGGGCTCACCAGTGCCACACCACCTCCGGCCGGTACGGGGTACAGGCACTCATGTGCAGGCGGGGCGTGGTCCGCGCCATGTCGTCCTGGGTCAGACAGCGGCCTCCGGCCGCCATGCGGCCTTGCCCGTCCCGCCGCCAGGTCTGCTGCGCCCCGCCGGAACAGGCACCGAGTCCGATCCCGGGACCGCTGGTGAGGCATCTCGTGGAGCCGGTCGGCCGGACGGCCCCGCCCGGCGCGAACTCCCAGCTCTGGCCCGCGGAACCGTCGCACGGGTGCACACTCACCCCGGAGGCGTCACGGGCAAAGTCCAGGCACAGCTCGGTCGCACCGCGCGAGGGCGCTTTGCCGATGTCCGAGATGATTTCCCCTCGTTTCGGGGCACGGTGGCGCCTTGGGTACTCCCGGGCGAGCCATTTCTGGTAGGTGTCGATGATGATGTCCGGGCGCGGGCAGTGCAGCGGCGAACATGTCACCGTTTCCACATAGGTGACGAGTCCGGTGGCCTTGGTTCTGCGTTGCCCGGCATCCAGATTGGCCGGTAGAAGAGAAATGTCGTAACCCCGGTACGGAATGACCCGTGGCCTGACCCGCATCGCGTATGCGGCGCTGCGGAAATATCGCGCGGAAATGCCGTGATCGCTGTGATCCGCATCCTTCACCCTCGGCCCGCCGAATTTCACGTTGTCGAAATCGAGCGTCAGTACATCCTCCGCTTTCCACTGCTCCATGAGCTTCGTCAGTGTGGCGACCAGGTGTTTTTCGTCGTAACTGCGGGAGGATTCCAGGACGTCGATGGAAGTGATCTCCCCTCGGAACAGGCGGAGAAGGCTCTGGTGTCTGTCGAGTACAGCGCCGCCGCCCCGCGGAAGGCCGTCCGGCAGCCGGAGGAAGGTCAGGCGGATCTCTCCGCCGGGGCTGCGGAGGGTGTAGGAAGTAATCCGTTCCGGGCCCACCCGCAGGGGATCCGACGTCCAGCCCTTCGCCCCCCGGACCAGCCGCGCGTAGGCATGTTGCGCACCCACCTCGCGACGGGCGGCGAAACTGCCGACACCGGCGGAGCGTCTGTCGTTGCCGGCCGTCACGTAGACCACCTGCACCGGGCATTTCCGCTCCACCAGCTGTACGACGCGCGGGCTGATGAAGAGAAGATCATCGTCCTCGTGGGCGACTCCGACCACGGTGCGGTGGCAGCCCGTCCCTTCGGCGACGTCGTCGAGGCCCGCGGCCATCGGATTCCCGGCCCTGCCGGCGGGCGGTGACGAGCCGCCCGCCGGCGTGAGGGCCAACACCCCGCACAGGGCCACGAGGGCTGCCCGGGGCCATCGGCGCCCGCTGTTCCGGGGCGCATCCACGTGATTCATCGGATTCCTTTCGTGGATACCCCCGCCTTCAGGCAGGGGAGCATGTCAATCCTCCGCCGTTCCCTCCACCACCCGGTTTCACTTCGTCCGACGGTGACCCGCGTCCGGTGGCGCCGCCGCCGTCACCACCGCAGCGTTCCGCCGGTCCGGTCCGACGCGTGTCTTCCCCGCAGACGGCGACGCCATGTCCACCGGACCGCCCAACGAGGCCAAATGGGTCATTCGTAAGCGCGTAGACGCGTGATTCCGCCCCTCGGCCGGCGAATAAAGGTCGAATGCCCCTGAATTCTGTCCCTGACGACACCAGGGACAACTACCCCACCTCCGTGCGGCGGACAGCGCCGCCCTGGTGTGCCCGGTCAGGAGACAGGTTTGGCGACTCCTCAGCTTTCCGTAGTCGTACCGTGCTTCAACGAGGCTGCCGTCATCGAGAGGTTCCACGCGGCTGTCGGGGATGTTCTCGGCCCGTCCGGGCTCGACTACGAGATCTGTTACGTGGACGACGGCAGTACCGACCGCACGCGGGACATCATCGGCGGACTCGGTGTCGCGGACCGGCGTGTCAGGTACGCCGTGCTCAGCAGGAACTTCGGCAAGGAGGCCGCGATGCTCGCCGGCCTGCGCATGTCCCGGGGGCAGGCGGTGGTCCTCATGGACGCGGATCTGCAGCACCCCCCGGAGCTCATCCCGCGGATGCTCGAACTCCACGGGCGGGGGTACGACCAGGTGATCCCCCGGCGGAACCGCGACGGGGAGGGCATGGCGCGCACCGTGCTGAGCCGCGGCTACTACGCTCTGGTGCGCCGCCTCATGGATGTGGAGGTGCTCGACGGCGCAGGGGATTTCAGGCTGCTGTCACGCCAGGCGGTGGACACGGTGCTGTCACTGCCGGAGACCAACCGGTTCTCGAAGGGGATCTTCTCCTGGATCGGTTTCACGACGGCCAGCTTCACCTACCAGAACGCCCAGCGACTCGCGGGCAGCTCTAAGTGGGGAAGTCGCCATCTGCTCAACTACGGCATCGACGGGCTGCTGTCCTTCAACAACCGGCCCCTGCGGCTGGCCATCTACGCGGGCTTCTGGTGCTTCCTCTCCGCACTCGTCTACGCGGCGTGGGTGGCCTTCGACGTGGCACTCCACGGGGCCGCCGTCCCGGGCTACGCCACACTTCTGATGGCGGTGGTGGGGCTGGGGGGAATCCAGCTGATCACCCTGGGGATCATCGGTGAATACGTCGGCCGCATCTATCACGAGGTGAAACGCCGTCCTTCCTTCGTGGTCCGGGAAACCGACGAGCGTCCCGCCCTGAGGCCCCGCCCTCCGCAGCACGGATCGGCCACTTGCCCGAAAGGCCGTCCCGCGACAACACGGCAGTTCACGACCTTCGTGATGATCGGATTCGTCAATACCGCCGTATACCTGGCCGTCTACGCCACCCTGAACCAATGGATCCCGTATCTCGCGGCGCATGTCATCGGATATTCGGTCAGTACCGTCGGCTCCTTCTTGCTCAATTCCTACCTCACCTACCGGACCCGTCCGAGGTGGCGCGCGTTTCTCCGGTATCCGCTGTCCAGCGGCTTCAACCTGGTGGCCTCCGGCGCGCTTCTCTACGTAGCTGTCAGCCGACTCGAAATGGACAAAAATGTCGCCGCCCTTGTCGCCGGGGTCCTCGTCACGCCGGTCACCTTCCTGCTCGCCCGCTGGGCCATCAACTCCGGTCGGCGGCCGGCGGACGCTGCGGGCACGACTCCGAACGGTCCTGCCGAGGCGGAACAGGAAGATCCCGCCCTCAATTGACGCCGTTCACTCGGACGTCGGGGGCCGCCCGGCGCCCGCGCGGCCCGCGCGGCCCGCCGGGAAGACCGGTACGGACGTGAGCGGGCACGGGAGCGAGCACGGGAGCGGGGGGAACCCGGCCCTCTCCTCCCCGCACCTCGTCCCGGCGGGTATGGCCTTGCTGCCCCTCGTTCCGCTGACGCTTCTGGGCGGGGCCTCGTGGTTCGCACGCTGGGTACGCCCGAGTGCCGACGAGTGGTGCTTCCTGCCTCTCGTACGTGACGAAGGCTTCATGGCGCTGGTGAACCAGTTCTATTCCACGGGCAACGGACGGATCGCCAACGGCATGCTCGTCGCCTCCTACGCCTCGTTCGGCGTGGCAGGCCAGCAGTGGTACGCGGGGATCAGCGCGGCCGTGATGCTGGTCCTCCTGTGGACGTGGGCGGCGACACTGCTGCGGCGCACCGGGTGGCGGCTGCCCCGGGGCGTCCCGCTGTTCTCCGCGGCCACGGTCCTGGCCGTCTTCTGCTTCGCCTCCACGAACACGTACAAGACCTTCTTCTGGCCGGCCTCGTCGGTTTCCCACACCTTCCCGCCCGTACTCGCGGCCGCCGCCACGATCCCGGCCCTGCTCGCGACCTCACGGCGCGGAAAGGCCCTCGCCGTCGCGTTCGCGTGCGTCGTCGGAGCCGTCCTGGGCACGCTGTCGGAGGAGACCTCCGTGGTCGCCCTGGTGCTCCTCGCCCTGGTCCTGCTGCTGGGCCGCCGGCTCTTCCCGGCCGGGCAGCTCGCCTTCGTACGGGCCTGGTGCGCCGCTGCCGGGGCGGGCATCCTCATCGGCACCGCCGTGCTCCTCACCTCACCCGGCTCGCGGAACCGCCGCGCACATCACCACGCGGATTCCATGTTCACGCCCGAATCGCTCTACGCTTCGCTGCGGGGATATGCGCAGGTCCTCCATATCCTGGCGACGACCTGGCAGTACGTCGGCGCGATCGCCGTGGGCGTGCTGATCGGCATCCTCGCCCGCCGCGCGGACGGGAGCATCCCCCGCCCCGACCGCAGGGCGCCCCTGCTCCTGGGATCCGGGGCAGCTGCTCTGCTGTTCTCCGGATACGTATGCACGGTCATCGCCTATCCGGCGTTCGGCCCCTCGGTCGCGACCGCCAACAGGCTGTGGAACGACTACCTGTTCCCGCTGCTCCTCCTGCTCGTCGGCGCGGGCGCCCTCCTCGGCAACCTGACGGTACGGCGGTACCGCCGTGGCACGTGGCCGGTAGCCGCGGGCGCCGCGCTCCTGTGCGTGTGCGTCACGGCCGTACTCGCCATGCCCCTGCGCGACCTGGGGTCGGACATGCGGGTGCGGGCCACGGCCTGGGACAGCCAGGACCGCCTGCTCCGGGAGCGGGCCGCGGCGGGGGCGACGGTGCTGCCCTACAAGCCGCTCGCCATCAGCAGCATGCTGGAACCGTTCAGCAGCGATAAGCGGCCGTGGCCTGCCTCCTGTGTCGCTGTCTACTACCAGGTGAAGAAGGTCACGGACGGAACGGAACACCGAGGGTGAGGCGTTGCCCGAGCAGGCCCGCCACAACCTGGCCCGCAAGTTGCTCCTCGACACCGACAGCGACAAACCCCCGGCCACCGACCTGAATTCGTGACCCTCGAAGTCCGGACCCGGAGTCCTTTTCCCCGTCGTTGCCGTGTGCCGGCCACAGGCCATGGCCCGCCTCCTCGCGAACCGACCCCCCACTCCTGAGCAGCCCCCGACAGGCAGTGCGGTGGGCCGCGCGGTGGGCTGCCGCACCGGACAGGGCCCATCCCCGGACTCCGGGCACCCGTTCCGGACACACCGATCCGGACAAACCAGCCTCAGACCCTCACTCCGGGCACCCCACCCTGGTATGCCCCCCGAGGGGCATACCGGAACACTTCCCCCCTATCCCTCACGCTCCCGAAACTCGCCCTCACCGGCTGCCATCACCGCACCCGGACGGGGTAACCGCACGGAGACGAAGCCAGTTCGCGCGGAGCCCGGCCCGGACGCCGCGTTTCCACTGTCACAGAGGGAGGCAGGGATGCCACTCACGTTCCGCAAGAGCTTCAGGATTTTTCCGGGGGTACGGCTGAACATCAACAAGCGCTCCCTGTCCCTCACCACCGGCGGCAGGCGCGGCCCGCGGCACACCACGAGCACCACCGGACGTCGTACGACATCAATGGATTTGCCCGGACCTTTCGGATGGCGGCGCACGCGCAGCACCCGGCGCGACAGGGGACACTGACCCCACATCACCCGAACGGCCCACCCAAGAGACCCCCAAGGGGTGCCATCTCATATCTGAGATAGCCTCAGTCTCATGTCAGACGACTACCTCGTACGCATCGGCAAGCTCATCCGTGACGCCCGGCAACACCGCGGCTGGACACAGGCACAGCTGGCGGAAGCACTCGCCACGAGCCAGAGCGCCGTCAACCGCATAGAACGCGGCAACCAGAACATCAGCCTTGAGATGATCGCCCGCATAGGCGAGGCGCTCGACAGCGAGATCGTCTCCCTCGGCTACGCCGGCCCCATGCACCTGCGGGTCGTCGGCGGCCGCCGCCTCTCGGGCGCCATCGACGTGAAGACGAGCAAGAACGCGTGCGTGGCACTGCTGTGCGCCTCACTGCTCAACAAGGGCCGCACAGTGCTGCGCCGCGTCGCCCGCATCGAGGAGGTGTACCGCCTCCTGGAGGTGCTGGGCTCGATCGGCGTCCGCACCCGGTGGATCAACGAGGGCGTCGACCTGGAGATCGTGCCGCCCGCCACGCTGGACCTCGAGTCCATCGACGCGGACGCGGCCCGCCGCACCCGCTCCATCATCATGTTCCTCGGCCCGCTGCTGCACCGCATGGACCGCTTCATGCTGCCGTACGCCGGCGGCTGCGACCTCGGTACGCGCACCGTCGAGCCGCACATGATCGCGCTGCGCCGGTTCGGCCTGGAGATCGCCGCGACGGAGGGCCAGTACCACGCGGTGGTAAATCGTTCCGTCAGCCCCGACCGCCCGATCGTGCTGACCGAACGCGGGGACACGGTCACCGAGAACGCGCTGCTGGCCGCCGCCCGTCACGACGGCGTCACCGTCATCCGCAACGCCTCGTCCAACTACATGGTCCAGGACCTGTGCTTCTTCCTGGAGGCCCTGGGCGTCAAGGTCGAGGGCATCGGCACCACCACCCTCACCGTGCACGGCAGGGGGACCATAGACGTCGACGTGGACTACTCCCCCTCCGAGGACCCGGTCGAGGCGATGAGCCTGCTCGCCGCCGCCGTCGTCACGGAGTCCGAGCTGACGGTGCGCCGGGTGCCGATCGAGTTCCTGGAGATCGAACTCGCGGTCCTGGAGGAGATGGGCCTCGACCACGACCGCACCGCCGAGTACGTCGCGGACAACGGCCGCACCCGGCTGGTCGACCTCACGGTCCGGCCCTCCAAGCTGGAGGCGCCGATCGACAAGATCCACCCGATGCCGTTCCCCGGCCTGAACATCGACAACGTCCCGTTCTTCGCGGCGATCGCGGCGGTGGCGCAGGGCCAGACCCTCATCCACGACTGGGTCTACGACAACCGCGCCATCTACCTGACCGACCTCAACCGTCTCGGCGGACGCCTCCAACTCCTGGACCCCCACCGCGTCCTGGTCGAGGGCCCCACCCGCTGGCGCGCCGCCGAGATGATGTGCCCCCCGGCCCTGCGCCCGGCCGTGGTCGTCCTCCTGGCGATGATGGCCGCGGAGGGCACGTCGGTGCTCCGCAACGTCTACGTCATCAACCGGGGGTACGAGGACCTGGCGGAGCGCCTCAACTCGGTCGGGGCGCAGATCGAGATCTTCCGGGACATCTGAACGGCAGATGCCGCCGCATCCCTCTGACCTGCGCTGATGCGGGTCGGGAGGGGGTGCGGCGGCACCTCTGGGACTTCTCTGGGACTTTGGGCCAGGAGCGGGCTGTCCCCGGCCGCCCGGAGTTATGGCTACGCGAAGACCGCGTCGATGGCGGAGCTGCCTCGTGCGCCCGCGCGGGGCAGGAAGTGCGCGTACTTCCGGAGCGTGAACCCGGGGTCCGAGTGGCCGAGCCACCGAGCCAGGGAGACGACCGACTCGCCGGCCTCCAACTGCTCGGAGGCGTAGAAGTGACGCAGGGCGTGGTAGCCATGCTCCCGGGAGGGCTCCCAGACACGGGATCCGTCTGGAGCGCTCTCCTCCAGCGCGGCGATCACGTCGGCCTCGGAAAGGGCGGGATCGGCCGGTAGTCCATGGACGGTTCTCCTCGACGGGGGCCTGCCGGAGCACCGTACCGTCGGAGACGGGACTCATCGGCGTCTGCTGGGCTGCGGCGAGCGCGGGGCAGGCAGCCGCGCCACCTGCTGTGAGGATACGAGCTCGGCGCGGGCCTGTTCCCGTTCGAGCGGCAGTTCGGTCGCGATGCGCGCCAGGGCCGCGTTGCGTTGGCACCGCCCGTATCGCACTCCTGGACGACCCGAGTGGCGGCGTCACCGGCCGCCGGCTGGCCTGACCGTGCTCTCCCACCGCGGAGCGCCGCCGTGACGCCGCCTCCGGCATATCCGGCATGACACCTCGGCGGTGCGGTCCCGCCGTTGAGGGCCGCGTCGACGTACCGCTCGCGTTGCCCGGCTGCGCAATAGGCTCCAGCGGGCAGGACCCCTCCGAGACCCGGACGCAGTGGCCGGCCGTCCTCAGGGCGTGCCGTGGCCGGCTTACCGAGCAGCAGGTCCTCAAAGCGGTCCATCCCATACAGCAGCAGGCCCAGCGCGGGCAGTAGAAGAACAGCGACGGCGATCACCTCACCGCTCCCTCCCGACCGACAACATGCGCCGAGTGCCCACCGCCGCGTAGGTCACCGCCGGGCCCATGTGAAGGTGCGGTGACCAACGCCCACGCACGTCAGTGACCGGTAGCCGCCGGTCCAGGTCGCGAACGGCGACGGTCACCCGCACCGAGTCCGCGTCACCTCTGCGGGGGGACCCGCACGCCGACCGTTGCGACATTCAGGGGGAATGCCGCAACGCCTACGGCTGATCCATGCGCATTCAGTGCGACTCACCCGGTGGCGAGTTCCTCCAGTGGCACGTCTGGGTCGGCCAGCCGGTCCCGGTTGACCTGCGTGCCGGAGCGGACCAGGCGCTGGATCGCTTCGTTGACGTCCCAGGTGTTGACGTTCATGCCGGCCAGCACACGGCCCTGGGCCGTCCAGAAGGCGATGAACTGCCTGCTCGTCAGATCGCCGCGGACGACCACATCGTCGTAGCTGTCGGGTTCGGCGTAGCCGGCGTACTCCATGCCCAGGTCGTACTGGTCGGTGAAGAAGTACGGGACGCGGTCGTAGGAGGCGGCCTCGCCCAGCATCGACCGGGCCGCTGTCTCGGGTTGATGGAGGGCGTTGGCCCAGTGCTCCACCCGGATGTGCTTGCCGAGCATCGGGTGGAAGGCATTGGCCACGTCGCCCGCCGCGTGGATGTCGGGGTCGGAGGTCCGCAGGGACGCCTCGACGATGATGCCGTTGTCGACGTGCAGGCCCGCTTCGGCGGCGAGTTGGGTGTTGGGGACGGCACCGATACCGACCACGACCGCGTCCGCGTCGATGCGGGTGCCGTCGGCCAGGCGGACACCGGCGACCGTACCGTTCTCGCCGATGATCTCTGTGACCTGTGCGGTCAGGCGCAGGTCCACGCCGTGCTCTCGGTGGAGGTCGGCGAAGACGGGGGCGATCTGCCGGCCCATGACGCGCAGCAGCGGCAGTTCGCCCGCTTCCAGGACGGTCACGTCCACGTCGGCCTCGCGGGCGGCGGCGGCCACTTCCAGACCGATCCAGCCTCCGCCGACGAAGACGATGCGGGAGGCGGACTGGAAGGTCCGCTGGATGCGTTCGCAGTCGCCGACGCGGCGCAGGTAGAGCACGCCGTCGAGGTCCGCGCCGGGTACCGGGAGGCGTCGCGGGGAGGCGCCCGTGGCCAGGAGCAGTTTGTCGTAGCCGATCCTCTCGCCGCCGGAGAGGGTGACCGTGCGCCGGTCGCGGTCGAGTTCGGTGACGGTGGTGTCCACTCGCAGATCGATGGCCTGCTCGGCGTACCACTGTTCCGGGTGGACGAAGATCGTCTCACGGTCCTGTTTGCCCTGCAGGTAGCCCTTGGACAGTGGTGGCCGCTCGTAGGGGTGGTCCGGCTCGTCCCCGATGAGCAGGATCCGTCCGTCGAAGCCGTGCCCGCGCAGTGCTTCGGCGGCCTTGGCACCGGCCAGGCTCGCTCCCACGATCACGAACGTCGCTGATGCCATCACGCGTGCTCCCTGCTGTCGTCGGTGCGGTCGGGCGGGTCGCCGGCGGAGGCGTCAAGGCGGGCCGTGAGTTTCCCGGCCAGCTCGTCCCAGCTGGCGTCGAACTTCTCCACGCCCTGGTCCTCCAGCATCTGGACGACATCTGCGTAGTCGACGCCGAGCCCGGCGAGTTCGTCCAGCACCTGGTGTGCCTCGCCGTAGGTGTCACGGATGTGGCTGGCCGGCAGCACTCCGTGGTCCGCGACTGCGTCGAGGGTGGCCTCCGGCATGGTGTTGACCACGTCGGGGGCGATCAGGCCGACGACGTAGCGGGTGTCCTCGTAGGCCGGGTCCTTCACGCCGGTGGACGCCCACAGCAGCCGCTGCGGCCGGGCACCGGCCTGCGCAAGCCGCTTCCAGCGGTCCGTCGCAAGGGCCTGCTCGTAGTGCTCGTAGGCGATCCGGGCGTTGGCGAGGGCGGCACGTCCGCGCAGGGCCGCGGCCTTCTCCCCGCCCAGCCGGTCGAGACGCCGGTCGATCTCGGTGTCCACCCGGGAGACGAAGAACGACGCCACCGACGCGATGCCGGACAGGTCCTTCCCGGCGTCCCGGGCGCGTTCCATGCCCGTGAGGAACGCCTCCGTCACGGCGTCGTAGCGTTCCAGGGAGAACAGCAGCGTGACGTTGATGCTGATGCCTTCGGCCAGACAGGCGCTGATCGCCTCAAGGCCCTGCTTGGCCGCGGGGATCTTCACGAACAGGTTCGGGCGGTCCACCAGCCACCACAGCGCCCGTGCCTCGGCGACCGTGCGCGCCGTGTCGTGCGCCAGACGGGGATCGACCTCGATCGAGACTCGCCCGTCCACACCCCCGCTGGAGTCGTAAGCCGGCCGCAGCACGTCGCAGGCCCAGCGCACGTCGGACGTGGTCAGCGCGCGCAACGCCTCCTCCACCCCCGCACGGCGCAGCGCGAGATCGGCGAGTTGGCCCTCGTAGCAGTCGCTGTGCTCGATGGCCTTGGCGAAGATCGTCGGGTTGGTGGTCACCCCCACGACGTGCCGCTCCGCGACCAGCCTGGTCAGACTGCCGTCGACGAGCCGCTGCCGGCTCAGGTCGTCCAGCCAGATCGATACCCCGGACGCGGACAGCTGAGCGAGCGTGTCGGTCACCCTATGCCTCCTCTGCCCGGCCCGGGCGTCATGAGCTGCGAAGGGCTCCCTGGGGTCAAGACTCACCCAGCACACGCGGTGCCGCAGGTCGACATGGGGCCCGTGCTGCGTGCTCCTGGGTCGCGTAGCCCGTGCAGGCACTCCTCAAATGCGCATCGGAGGCGAGGACGTCCCAGAGTGCATCGTCACCGCCCTGGCTGCATGATCAAGGAGTCGTAGGGCGGCGCACACGCGGTCGACTCGGGACCGGCCGCGAGGAGCGCGCCCAGGCCCGGGTCTGCAGGGTCGCGGCGAACAGACGTCCACAGGAAAGTAATGACAGGTGAGTGACCGACAGCAACCACCGAGTGGGGCGCCCAAGGTCGGCGGCCTGGCCGGCGACGACATCGGATACGACAGTGAGGAATGGGCTGCCGTCCGCCCCCGGCGCATCACCCCCGAGCAGTGGCAGCAGTTCGAGGGCTACATGCGGGAGATCTTCACGGCGCTGGGGATGCCTGTCGGCTCTCCCCCGACCGTCGACACCCCGCGCCGCTTCCTGCGCGCGCTGTTCGAGGCGACCAGCGGATACGAGGGTGATGAGAAGCTGGTCACCGCGTTCCCCACCGAGTGCCGCGGTGGCCCGGACTGCCGCATCAGCCAGGTGGTGGAGGGGCCGATCCCGTTCTTCGCCCTCTGCGAGCACCACAGCCTGCCGTTCTTCGGCGCCGCCTACGTCGGCTACGTCGCCCACGAGCACATCCTCGGCCTATCCAAACTGACCCGGCTGCTACGGCTGTTCGCCCGCCGCTTCTCGGTACAGGAACGCATCGGCCAGCAACTCGCCGACGCACTGGTACGCATCCTTGAACCGCATGGCGTCGCCGTGCACCTGGAGGCGGTGCACCTGTGCACGCAGATGCGCGGCGTCCGCGAGATCGAGTCCAGCACCCGCACCACCTACTGGCGCGGCAGTTACGAAACCGAGGACCAGCTGAGAATGGAGTTCTTCGACCTGTGCGGCCCCAGGAGCACCGGCCGTGGCCGGACCTGACAGCGCCTTCACGGCTCCAGTGCCTCACGCCGAGCCGTTGGTGCGGCTGTACGAGGAGCCCGGACTGCACCGCTGGAGCCTGCCGCCGGCGCTGGCCGCGCTCTACGGCGGCGGCCTCGGCTTCCCCGAACCGTGCCTGTACGCCAACTTCGTCGCCTCGCTCGACGGAGTGGTGGCGCTCGGCCCGGAATACCCCTCATCCGGCTCGACGATCAGTGGACGCGAGCCCGCCGACCGGTTCGTCATGGGGCTGCTGCGGGCCTGCGCCGACGCCGTCCTCATCGGAGCGGGCACGCTGCGCGCCTCACCCCGCCACCGGTGGACACCAGAGCACGTCTACCCGGCCGCCGCTGCCGACTTCGCCCTCCTCCGCCGGCAGCGGCGCCGTGCCGCCGCGCCGGAACTCGTCGTCGTCACCGCAAGCGGCAACCTGCCGGCCGAGCACCCGGCCCTGCAGACGGGCGCACTCATCGCCACCACCACCCAAGGCGCAGGCCGCCTCACCCGAAACCTCCCGCCGACCTGCGCCATCCTTGCCCTCGGCGACGGCCCGACACTGAGCATCCCCCAGGTGCTGGGCATCATCCGCGCCCGCGGACACGCCACGATCCTCTCCGAGGCAGGCCCGCACCTGGTCGGGGAACTCGTCGGCACCGGCATCCTGAACGAGCTGTTCCTGACCCTCTCCCCCGTACTGGCCGGCCGCGCCGGCACCATCCGACACGGGCTGATCGCCGGGCTTGAACTGCTCCCGACGCGGCACGAGACAGTCGGCCTGATCAGCGTCCGGCGGCGGGCGTCCTATCTGTTCCTGCGCTACCGACTGCCCCGCCGGCACCCCTGGGCCGGCGACCGGCGTCCGGGACACACCGGAGTCGCACGGCGCGCCGAGCCGCGTGCGCCGTGACACCCAACGGCGTCAACGGGTAGTCGGCAGTCATGCCCGAGCAATTCCAGATCGAGCCGATGGGCGAGCACGATTATCTGGTGCGCGTCCGGTACAGCGGGGGCGTGATCGAGTCGCGGTTCCAGGCGAGCCCGGCCGTCGTCGACGAACTCGATGCGGCAGAGGCCGACGAGCAGCGCGTGATCGAGGAGACCGCCCTCTACCTCGCCGAGCGGCAGCCGGTCATCGACCTTCCCCCGATGGTCGACCTCGACGATGTCGCGGCCGCCTACGGGGACCACTACATCAACGAAATGACCCGGCGCCTGAAAGACTCATGAGGCGCCGCCTGTCACCGTGATCCCGCGGGATCAGGCCATCGTCACCCGGCGCGGTTGCGGATCCCACCAGCCAGGAGACGCTGAGATGAGCGATCGACACTCCACAACGGGGACCCACGCAGGAGGCTTCATGTACAGCAAAGCCGCCATCGCCGGTCACCCCATCCACCCCATGTTGATCGGCTTCCCGGTCGCCTGCTACACCGGAACCCTGGTGGGCTTCGCCGTGTACGCGGCCACCGGGCACCAGTTCTGGCTCAACCTGGCGATCGCCCTGAACGTCGTGGGCGTCGGCAGCGCGCTGCTCGCCGCACTCCCCGGCCTCGTCGACTGGGCCTTCGGTATCCCGCGCGGCTCGGCCGCCAAGACCGTCGGTCTGGCCCACGCCGGCCTCAACGTCACCGCGCTCGTGCTGTTCGCCGTCAGCCTGGGAACGTACGTCACCCACTGGAACGGCCCGGCCACCGGAACCACCCTCGGTCTCGCGCTCACCTCGGCCGGTGTCGCCTGCACCCTCGCCGCCGGCTTCCTCGGCTGGATGCTGGTTCAGGACTACCACATCGGCATCCGTCTCACCCCGACACAGGAACGGGACGAACTCGCGGTGCAGAACGTGCATCGGATCGGCGCCCACAGGAGTCACGCGGCCTGAGTTCCGGCCCGGCTCTCGCAGCCGTGGAGAGGAAACGACATGCCACCGGATACGGCTTCCCAGGGGCAGGGGCAGGGGCCGCCGTCGGCGATCCGATGGAACGGGCAACTCCCCACGCCTGGGATCAGAAAGCAGCCAGTGTCAGCATGGCGCGCGGGCCTCAAGGGCGCCGCCGTTCCCGGGCAGCCCGGCGATGATGGCGCCCCGGTGCAGCACGTCGCGGAGCATGGCGGGGGTCAGGGTCCGGGTGGACATGTTGCGCCGGCTGGGGTGGTATCCGCCGACCAGGTGCACCTGCCGTTCACCGCTCCCGTCGGTGAGGAGGGCTTCGGCGCCGTGCCCGAAGGCCGGGCGGGGGCGGGGCAGCTGCCAGCCTGCGCTTGTGAGCACGGGCAGCAGCGCCTGCCAGGCGAAGCCGCCGAGCACCACGATGGCCCGCAGGGTCGGCCGCAAGAGTTCCAGTTCACGGGCGAGCCACGGGCGGCAGGTGTCGCGCTCGGTGGTGGTGGGCCGGTTGTCGGGCGGGGTGCAGTGCACCGGGACCGTGATCCGCACCCCGTACAACTCCAGCCCGTCGCCCCGGTGGGTGGCGGTGGGCTGGGAGGCCAGGTCGAGGTCGTAGAGGGCGGCGTACAGCGCGTCGCCGGACGGGTCACCGGTGAAGATCCGCCCGGTGCGGTTGCCGCCGTGCGCGGCCGGCGCCAGACCGACGATCGCCAGCGGTGCGTCCGGCGGGCCGAAGCCGGGCACGGGACGCGCCCAGTAGTCCCAGTCCCGAAACGCCCTGCGTTTGACCCTGGCGGCCTCCTCCCGCCAGGCCACCAGGCGCGGGCAGGCCCGGCAGGTGGCCACCCGCCGCGTCCAGTTCGCTCGGGGAGCTCACCCGGCAAGCCGTCCGCGCGGGAAAATCGGGTGACGCGGGCAGGGGACGTCTGCTGGCCACATCGTCTCCTCGTCCATACGCCGTACCGGACGCCGTCACTTTGCACCCGGGCGACGGTCGTGGTGGCCGACCCGGCAGGATCCCGACGGGTTCGCATGAGCCGTCCCCGATAAAATGGGCGAGTCGGAACCATCCGCTTCGCAGCAGGGCACGGAGCTGTCCACCCATCAAGGCCGAGGCGGCCGACCGATCTGGAAGGGCACCATTATGGCCAAACAGATCACCTATCGCAGAGTCTACGAGGAGACCGCGCCGAAGGACGGCAAGCGTGTGCTGGTCGACCGGGTCTGGCCCCGGGGCATGCGCAAGGGGGACGCGCACCTGGACGAGTGGCTACGTGACGTCGCCCCCTCCAGCGAACTGCGCAAATGGTACGGCCACGAGCCCAGCCGCTTCACCGAATTCCGCCACCGCTACCTGGCAGAACTGCGCGACGCCGGACACCGCGAGGCGGCCGAACACCTGCGGGACCTGGCAGCCCACGACAAGCTCATGCTGCTGACCGCCACCAAGGACGTGGACCACAGCCAGGCCGCTGTCCTCGCCGAGTGGCTGAACAAGAGCCGGTGACCAGCATGTGAGACGCCGGGGGTGGCAGCCACCATCGTTCACGCGAACGCGCCCCTACGCAGGCCGCGAGCGCCGTACGGGCCGGCCGTCTCCGCCACACCATGCCGGGCGTCTCGCGCCGCCCGAAGACGTGAAGAGGGATGGCAATGCGAACGAACATCATCCGGCACGAGAGCATGATGGTGAGCTACGACGGGGTCAACGGCTGGACCGTCGTCGAGGTCGACGGTGAGGTGGACGCCCACACCGCCCCCATGATCCGGGAAGGAGCGATCAAGCTCATCGACGAGGGACACCGACACTTCGTCCTGGACCTGGGCTTTGTCACCTTCATGGATTCGATGGGGCTGGGCGTGATCGCGGCCATCACCAAACGCATCCGTGAACACGAAGGCTCACTGCGTATCGCGTCCGTCTCCGCCCGGATGCTCAGGATCTTCGACCTGAGCGGCATGCGCGAGAGCTACGAAATCTACCCCTCATCAGCGGAAGCGACGCAATCCGCTCCCTCGCCCGGCAGCCTGACCCACTGGCCCCACCCGTCAAGCTGAGGAACGCGCACCGGCTTTCATGCTGCCGCCGGCCCGCGTGCTGGAGGGCGCAGTGATCATCTGCCTCGGCGTGGGCACCGCCTCCCGCTGGCTCGGCACCCGCGTGCCGGTCCGAGGGCGTACGGGATCGCGACCGGTTCGCGGCGATGCTCCGCAAGAGAGCTGACGGGGCGATGTCGCCTGGCGCATCTGTCGGGTCCTGCTGTCATGGGTGGGAGTGCGGTGAGGTGTCCTTCATCGCGTGCAGCGCGAGGGTGGAGTGTGCGTAGGCGCCGCCGGCGCGCATCTCGGCGGCGACCCAGATGGCTTCCATGATCTCCTCTGGGCTGTTGCCTTTGCGCTGCGCCAGGCGGGTGTGTCCCTGGATGCAGTACGGGCACTGCGTGACATGCGCGACCGCGACGGCGATCAGCTGTTTGGTCTTCTCCGGCAGCGCCCCGTCGGCGAACACGGCGCGGCTGAAGTTCTCGAACGCCTCGTTGACGGCCGGGGCGAGCTGCGCCCGCCGGGCGCCGATCTCGGTGGTGGCCGGGTGATAGACGGGCTCGGTCATTGATCGATGCCTCCGTACGGTTAGAGGTCGGCCTGCGAAGGCCGTTGACAGGGTGTCGGCTGAACAGGGTGCGGGCGACGGTGCTGATGCGGTGCGGTGATACCGGCAGCGCCCATGACCTCATGCGGGGTACCTGGGCAGGACACGCGGACGGCGAGGTTGAGCGACTCGTGGAACGCGCCGATGTTGGTGGTGCCGTCGCCGAGCAGGCACATCACCGCCTCGCTGTCAGCTGAGGGCCGCCCGCGGTAGGCGATCGCCAGTGCCGCGCCGGTGGCCGGGGGCAGCTGGCCGCCGACGATTCCGTAGCCGCCCAGCAGCCGCAGCTCGGTGTCGAACAGGTGCATGGAGCCGCCGCGCCCGCCGGACAGGCCGGTGGTGCGGCCGAACAGCTCCGCCATCACCCGGCCCGGGTCAGCGCCGCGGGCGAGTGCGTAGCCGTGTTCCCGGTAGGTGGTGAACAGGTAGTCGGTGGGCCGCAGTGCGGCCATCAGGCCGACGCAGGTGGCCTCCTCGCCAAGGTTGAGATGGCAGTAGCCGCTGATCTTCGCCCGGGTATACATCTCCGCGGCCCGCAGCTCGAAGACTCTGATCAGCGCCATCTGCCGGTAGTAGCCGCGCAGCACCTCGGCTTCGCTGTCGGAGACCGCGCCGATGGGTGGGGGGCCGGCTGTTCCGGCGGCGTCGGCGGGATCGGGGCCCGGTGTCGGTGAGGAGGTCATCGTTCGCAGGGTTTCCCTCGGGTCGGTGCGGCTCTTGGCTCAGCTGCCGGGCGGTGCTTCCTGGACGGCGAAGCGGTTGGCGGCGGCGTGGCACTTGGGGCAGCGTTCGGGCGGCTGGTCACCGCGGGCGGTTTCGCCGCACACGGTGCAGGCCCACTCGGTGGTCAGCAGCGCGACGACATCGGAGCGGCTGATGATCCCGGCCAGGCGGCCGGCGGCCAGCACGGGGACGCGGCGGATACGCCGCTCGACCAGCAGGTGGCGGACGTCGTCGACGTCGGTGTCCTCGGTGACGCTGATCACCGTCGCCGTCATCACCTCGGCCGCGGTGACACCGGGCCGGGCCAGCAGGTCGTACTCGCTGACCAGGCCCAAGACCGCGCCCGCGGCATCCAGCACGGGGACGGCGCTGATCCGGCCGCCGTGCAGCACGGCCGCGACCTCCGACACCGGTGTGCCCTCGGTGACGGTGACCACCGGCGCCGTCATGATCTCCTTTGCCTTCATCACGATCCTCTCGGCGGCTGAGCGAGGCGGCCCCGCACCAGGTCGGGGGCGGTGGCGAAGGCACTCACGGGGACGGGCTGACGCCCAGGACGGACAGGGCTTCGCGGACCATCTGATGGGTGAAGCCCCACTCGTTGTCGTACCAACTCATGATCTTGACAAGGGTGCCGTCCACCACCCGGGTCATCGCGGCATCGATGACCGAGGCTCTGGGGTCGCCGATGATGTCGGTGGAGACCAGCGGCTCCGCAGAGACGGCCAGGACATCGCGGTAGCGGTCGGTGCCGGCCTCCTGGCGGAAGACGTCGTTGACCTCCTCGGCGGTGGTGGGCCGGGCGGTGACGGCCACGATGTCCGCGACCGAGCCGACCGGCACCGGAACCCGGATTGCCACCCCGTCGAAGCGCCCGGCCAGTGCGGGCAGCGCCCGGGTGGTGGCCAGCGCCGCCCCGGTGGACGCGGGAACCATGTTGACCCCAGCGGCTCGGCCGCGGCGCACGTCCCGGCTGGGTCCGTCAACGAGCTGCTGGGTGGAGGTGTAGGCGTGGACGGTGGACATGATCGCCCGTTCGACCCCGATCCGGCGGTCCAGTACCTCGACCACCGGGGTGATGCAGTTGGTGGTGCAGCTCGCACAGGAGATGACCTGCACGCCGTCCGGGGCCTGGTTCACGCCGTGCACCACGGTGGCCACCGTCTCCGTCCGGGCCGGCGCGGACAGGATGACGAAGCGCGCCCCCGCCTGAAGGTGACGCCGCAGCTCCTCCTCGTGGCGGAAGGCTCCGGTGCACTCCAGGACCAGGTCGATGCCCAGTTCCTTCCACGGCAGCCGGGCCGGATCGCGTTCGGCGTACACCGGCACGTTGTGCCCGTCGATGCTCAGCGCGCCGTCGGTCGCCGTGACCGTGTTGCCGTAGCGGCCGTAGACGCTGTCGTGTGCCAGCAGGTAGGCGAGGTTGTCCACCTCGATGAGGTCGTTGACGGCCGCGAGCTCAACACCGTCCACGTCGTGGAGGATCTTCAGCGCGGCACGGCCGATGCGGCCGAGCCCGTTGATGGCGACCTTCGGCATCCCAGGCGTCCTTCCGGTGTTCGCTGGTGCTCTCTTGCTCGTGGTATCACCGCGTGAGTGCCCCGGCTGGCGGGCCTACGCCATCCGCGTGCGGGTATCCGCACGGCTCGCCCTGTCATACGGCACGGAGAAGTTGCCCTGAGATCGCACGCTCTGCCCTTTTCCGGCAGGCTTGAGCGGAGAAGGCTCCCGGTGAGCGGATCGGCAGCCCCGGCACCGGCGAAGGGAGGCCAGGCCGTGGAAACAGCAGACGGTGCCCCGGCGGGGATCCATTCTCCCGGGCGGGCCGCGATCACCGCGCGGACGCTGCGCAGGGACCGCTGGTGGGTCTACCCGCTGATCACGTTCACCGTCCTGGCCCTCTTCGTGGCCTACGCGACCTATGCGGCGCTGGCAAACCGGGACTACTACGCCGACCCCTATCTGTCACCGTTCTACTCGCCGTGCCTGTCCACCCACTGCGGGGCGGTGCCCGGCTCCCACGGAGCACCGCACCTGGGCTGGTTCGGCACCTGGTGGATCATCACCCCGGCTGTGATCATCCTGATCTTTCCGCTCGGGTTCCGCCTGACCTGCTACTACTACCGCAAGGCGTACTACCGCTCCTGGTGGGCGGCACCCCCGGCGTGCGCGGTTCCGGAGCCGCACCGCCGCTACAGCGGGGAAACCCGCTTTCCGCTGCTGCTGCAGAACGTCCACCGGTACTTCCTCTACGCGGCCCTCGTCTTCAACGTCATCCTGACCTGGGACGCGGTCATCGCCTTCGACTTCCGCGGGCGCCTCGGTATGGGGCTGGGCAGCCTGGTCCTGGTCGTCAACGCCGTTCTGCTGTGGCTGTACACCCTCTCGTGCCACTCGTGCCGCCACGCGGTCGGCGGCCGCCTGAACAACTTCGCCCGGCACCCCGTCCGCTACCGGGCGTGGACCTGGGTGTCGCGGATCAATCCGTACCACGGCAGGTTCGCCTGGGCCTCGCTGATCTGGGTCGCGCTCGCCGACGGCTACGTGCGGCTGGTGGCCGGCGGTGTGATCCACGACCCGCGGTTCTTCTGACCTCGAATCAGCCCGCGGAAAGGGGGCATCGGCCATGGGGCGCGATCTGCTGCTCCGCGTCTGGCGCGGCGACACCTCCGGGGGCTCGCTCGTGGAGTACACCGTGCCGGTCGAGGACGGTGAGGTGGTCCTGGACGCTGTCCTGCGGCTGCAGGCCACGCAGGCCGGCGACCTCGCGGTGCGCTGGAACTGCAAGGCCGGCAAGTGCGGCTCGTGCAGCGCCGAGATCGAGGGCCGCCCGAAACTGATGTGCATGGCGCGGCTGTCGACACTGCCCTCCCACAGCATCACGATCACGCCGCTGCGGACCTTCCCCGTTATCCGCGACCTGGTCACCGACATTGGCTTCAACTACGCCAGAGCCCGGCAGGTTCTCTCCTTCACCCCGCCGCCTCATCTGCGGCCCGGCGAATACCGGATGCGGCAGGAGGAGGTGGAGCGGGCGCAGGAGTTCCGCAAGTGCATCGAATGCTGGCTGTGCCAGGACGTGTGCCATGTCATCCGCGACCACGAGGACAACAAACCCGCCTTCGCCGGCCCGCGGTTCTTCATCCGCCACGCCGAACTCGACATGCACCCCCTGGACACCCTCGACCGGCGCCGGATGCTGCGCGAACAGCACGGGCTGGGGCTGTGCAACATCACCAAGTGCTGCACCGAGGTCTGCCCCGCCGGCATCAAAATCACCGACAACGCGATCATTCCGATGAAGGAACGCGTCGTCGACCACCGCTATGACCCGCTCGGGCGCCTGATCCGCAGCTGGCGCCGCCGCCCGGGACGTACGGGCGAAGAGACCTGAGCCACGCCCGGGGCCGACGCCACGGGCATCGCCCCCGGGCCGTCCGCTCATCCGCGCAGACGAACGCCGCAAGGAGGAAGCCGATCATGCGTGTTGACTACCGCAAGCTGTTCCCGCACGGCGTCGGGGCGATGCTCAGGCTGGAACAGGCCGTGGCCGGCAGCGGCCTGGAGCCGGAGCTACTGGAACTGGTCCGCATCCGGGCCTCCCAGATCAACGGCTGCGCCTACTGCCTGGCCATGCACCACCGCGACGCCCGCGGTCGCGGCGAGCACCAGACACGACTGGACGTGGTGGCGGCCTGGCGTGAAGCGCAGGAGGTATTCACTCCTCGGGAGCGTGCCGCGCTGGCCTGGTGCGAGGCGCTGACCGAACTGCCCCGCGCCGGCGCCCCGGACGGGGACTACGAGCCGGTCTCCTCCGCCTTCACGCCGGAGGAGACCGCGGCGCTCACCTTCGCCATCGTGGCGATCAACGGCTGGAACCGGCTCGCCGTGGGCCTGCGCACCCCGGTCACCAGCCTCGACGGTCTCGACCTTCCCACCACCCCGTCCACGCCCGCCGACCCCGCGTAAGGAGTCCTCGCCGTGCCGATCGACACGTTCGCCGCCCAAAAGACACTCAGCGCCGCCGGATCCTCCTTCACGATCTTCCGGCTCGACGCACTGCCCGGCACCGCCCGTCTCCCGTACAGCCTGAAGGTTCTGCTGGAGAACCTGCTGCGCAACGAGGACGGCCGCGCGGTGACCGCCGATCAGATCACCGCGCTGGTCGGCTGGGCCCCGGCCACCGAGCCGGCCACGGAGATCCAGTTCACCCCGGCGCGGGTACCGAACACGGCGTGGCGCCACGGGACTTCAACTCCTACGGCTCCAGGCGCGGCAACCACGAGGTGATGATCCGCGGTACGTTCGCCGACATCCGGCTGCGCAACCTGCTCGCCCCCGGCACCGAGGGCGGCGTCACCCGCCACCTGCCCGACGGGGAGCAGACCACCATCTTCGACGCCGCCATGCGCTACGCAGACGAGTGCGTCCCGTTGCTGGTGATCGCCGGGAAGGAGTACGGCTCGGGCTCCTCGCGCGACTGGGCCGCCAAGGGCACCGCCCTGCTGGGCGTGAAGGCTGTACTCGCCGAATCCTACGAGCGCATCCACCGCTCCAACCTCATCGGCCTGGGTGTCCTGCTCCTGCAATTCCAACCGGGGCAGACCCGCGAATTCTCGGTCTGACCGGCGAGGAGACCTACACCATCCGTGGCCTGACAGGCACCGAGGCCGAGGGACTGCCGCCCGAGGTCACCCTCACCGCCGACGGCCCCGCCGGCACCATCCGATTTCGCTGCCCGGGTACGCATCGACACCCCCACCGAGGCCGACTACTACCGCCACGGCGGCATCCTGCCCTACACCCTGCGCACCCTGCTGCCACCCCGACCGCCTCCCGTCAGGGCGACCGCCCGCGAACCCCGGCACGCCGAGCGGCCAGGGTGTGTGTCTCACCGGGCCGGGCCGTCCGAGGGGATGCGCAGGGCGAGCAGAGCGACGTCGTCGTCGAACACCTGTCGGCTCCGGCTGATCAGAGCGTCGCACAGCTCCTCCAGCGGGGCCGTGGCCAGGCGGGCGGCCTGCTCGGCCAACTCGGCCAGTCCCGTGTCGATGTCCTGATCGCGGCGCTCGACAAGCCCGTCGGTGAACAGCAGCAGGGTGCTGCCGGGCGGGAGGGGGAGTTCGTGGCTGAACCGGGGGACGGACGCCTCGATCCCCACCGGGATTCCGTGACGGGCGGGTGCCAGGTAGCGGGTGCCGCCGTCCGCGCCGACCAGCAGCGGCGGCAGATGCCCCGCGTTGCTCCAGCCGAACGTGTACCCCCCGCCCGCTCCACCAGTGCGCTCGATGCGGCCGAACACCAGGGTGGCCGTCGGCGGGTCCTCGAACATCGTCAGGGCGTGGTCCAGCCGGGACACGACCAGGCCGGGCGGCCCACCCCGGTCGAAGGCAAGCGCCCGCAGCATGTTGCGGATCTGCCCCATCAGCGGGGCGGCCTCCACGTCGTGGCCGGTCACGTCGCCCACCACGACACAGGTGGCGCCGTCCGGCAGGGCCATGGCGTCGTACCAGTCCCCGCCCAGCCTGGGCAGCTCGGATGCGGGCTCGTAGCGGGCGGCGGCCGTGAGCGGCGCAAGGTCGGGAATCACGGGCAGCATGCGGCGCTGGAAGTGCTCGGCGGCGCGTCTGAGCTGCTCGTACAGACGGGCGTTCTCGAGACTGACGCCCGCGGCACTGGCCAGGGCCGTCAGCAGGCCCTCGTCGTTGTCATCGAAAGGCGTACCGTCCCTCTTGTCGGCGACGTAGAGATCGCCGTAGACCGTGCCGCGCACCATCAGCGGAACGCCCAGCAGAGTCCGCATGACCGGATGCCCGGGCGGAAAACCGGCCGCACGAGGGTGCCCTGCCACATCCGCCACTCGCAACGGCTCCCGGTCGTCCACCATGGTGTGCAGCAGGCCATGGCCCTGCGGCAGGCCCATCGCAGCGCACGGCTGCGGGTCGTCGATGCCCACGGTGATCAGGTCGATGACCTTGCCGCTCTCGTTGAGCACACCCAGTGCCCCATAGCGCGCGGCGACAAGGTCGGTGGCCGCTTCCACGATGCGGCGCAGCACGGTGCGCGTCTCCATGTCGGTGCTGACCGCCCCGACCGCGTCCAGCAGATGCCGCAACCGGTGCCGGCCCAGAGCACGCTGCGGGGGCCGCGCGACCACGCCGCCCCCGGACCGGCCCCGCCCCCATCGCTGCCACGGATTGTGCGCCATGGTGCTTCCTCCCGGCGCTTGTGGGCGCCGTCATCATGTCGCCCTGCTTTGTCACACTACGCGCGCACCTGGTCGGAAGCAGGCCGCAACGGCGCGTCAGCCACTCACGACCGAGAAGGTCGCCGCGCCCGGCGCCCCCGCCCCGCCATACCGACCACACGTGGAGCAGGGTCAGGGCACGATGACGACGGGGCGGTACGCATGGCGGGCCATCCACGCCGACACCGACCCGATGAGGTGGTCCAGCCGGAGCGTCGAGCACCGGTCTGGTGCTCATCCGCCGGACGGGCCGGCTCACGGGCCGCATCCCCGGTGCAGGCGACGAGCAGCGGTCGACCGGTCCGGCGGGCCAGTCCGGCCACCCACGCCAGCGCGCGGCGGCCGGCCGTGGGTCCGTCGTAGCCCACCACCACAGGATGCGCCGGAGCGGCGGGTGCTCGGGGGCCTGCTCAGCTTCATCGCTCACGGCTGCGTTCACACACTCGATGGCGGCACACCCGGCATCATACCGATCGCACCGGTTTGGGCGCTGGGCGCTCCAGGGAGCCGCCACGTGCACATTCGCGGCGGTCCGTGCCGCGCCTGCCTGCGTATCGGGCGCTCGCTGACGAGGTGTCAAGACAGCGGCGCAGGAGGGTTCCGCAGCGTCGACTGCGGGCGGCGACGGAATGGTGCGAGGCAAACCGGTGACCTGGAAGCCGAGATGGAGGTGGGGGCGTGGATGCGGTATCCAGCAGGCCCGGTACGTGGCGGGGTGCGGTCGTCGGTGCGGCGGAGGACCTCAGCCCCGGGGCGTTCGCCTTCGTCATGGCCACGGGCATCGTGTCGACCGCGCTGGCCGAGCGCGGCGCGTCGGCCTCCTCGGCGGTCCTGCTGTGGATCGCGGCCGCGGGATACGTGGTGCTGTGGGTCGGCTATCTGTGGCGCACGGTGTTCCGGTGGCAGCGTGTGTGCACCGACCTGGCCGGGCCACGCGGCTTCGCCTTTCTCACCCTGGTCGCGGCCTCCGACGTGCTGGCCGGCCGACTGGCCCTCGATGGGCACTACGGCGCCGCCACCGCACTGACGGTGATCGGTGGGGCCGGGTGGCTGGTGCTCGGCTACGGTGTGCCGCTGCTGCTGATCTGCTCCCCACGCATCCTGTCGCTGCGTCAGGTAAATGGCACCTGGTTCATCTGGGTGGTGGGCACGCAGTCCGTCGCGGTCGCCACCGCTGCCCTCGCCCCGCACACCGGCGGCCGGGCCCTGGGCATCCTGGCCTCGGCGTGCGGGGCCGTCGGACTGCTGCAGTATCTGCTGGTGGCCGCGCTGGCACTGGCCCGCCTGCTGCTGGAACCCGTCGAGCCGAAGGAACTAGCCCCGCCCTACCGGGTATTCATGGGCGCCGCCGCGATCAGCGTGCTGGCCGGTGCGAGGCCCTTTCGCCTCCCGCCCACAAACGCTCTGCTGCCCGGAGCCCTCGTACTGGGCGTGTCCGCGGTGGTGTGGTCGTTCTGCACCTGGCTGATCCCGCTCCTGCTCGCCCTGGGCGTGTGGCGGCACGTACTGCACCGCGTGCCACTGCGGTACGAGACGAGCCTGTGAAGCATGGTCTTCCCCATCGGCATGTACGGGGTGGCGACCCGGGAACTGGGCGAGGCGGCAGGCTGGGAATCGACAAGATTATCGTCCAGGACCTCGCCTGGGTCGTCTCCGCGCTGCTCCAGCTCCTCGAACTCCGCCGCGGCGTCCCCGCCGAGGGCCACCTGGCCGCACTGCCCGCCATGATCAAATACGGGGTCGGCGGCCCCGCCGCCTGCTACTCCTCCAGCATCGGCATCCACGACCGCGCCACCGCGACCACTCTCGCCGCCGACTGCCCCCTACTCCGAGCCGGCCTTCCGGCAGTTCCTCGACTGGCTCAGCCAGCTCACCACCGACGAGATCACCACGCTCACCGACCCCGATACCGCCCGCCTCCTCATCCGCAGCACCGAACGCCGAAGCCCTCGCGCAACCCAGGCCGCGATCCTCAGCGGCACCGGGACCTTCACCTGCCCCCTGCGCGGCGTCCGCCACAGCGGCAACGACGACCACCTCGCCCAGCTACCGGCCGACACCCTCCTCGACCTCGTCCGCGACCCCGGCAACGAGGCCGACCCGAACGCCATCCAAGTCCAGCAGCAGGGCGTCTTCCTCGGATGGATCGCCCGGGAGATCGCTCGCCCGCTCTCCCTCGCCCTCGACGAGGACCCCACCCCCGACATTCGGGCGCTGCTCGCCACCGACGCCCGCTCGATCGCACAGCAGAGCGGAGCCGACCAGCTTCACGTCCACAACGCAGTCACGCTGACCATCGTGCTCGCCCCCAAGATGACCGCCCCCGCCGCCCGACGTAAGTTCGGCTCCGGGTGACGACGAATGCGGCATCACTTGACTGCGTGAGTGCACGACACCCTCAGCACCCTGCCTCCGTCCCGCATAGCCGTCGCAAGGCCGCAGTGCACGCGTCCGCACGGCCCGCACAAGGCGGAAAGAGTGTCCGCTGGCGCTGGGAGATCCCTGGGACTTTTCTGGGACTTCCGGCTGCATCAACGGGCAACAGCGTGAAACAACCGAAAGACCATTCGCTCAGGTCAGCGGCACCTTTCCGTCCATCGCTGCAGGTCCCAACGCTGGCTGGTCTCTTCCGGGACATCTGAAGGTCCTCGGAAAAGACGCCGTCATACCCCTTCTGACCTGCGTGAACGCGAGGCAGGAGGGGGCGTGGCGGTGCCTCTGGGACTTTTCTGGGACTTTTGGCCGGGACTGAAAGCGTCATCTTGTGGGCCGGAGCGAGTCCGGGAAAAGGGCCAGGTCAGGACCTTTTCTTGGCTCGCTGCCCCGCGGGCGGGCGCCCAGAGCGTCAGACGAGCGTCATGACCGACAGTCCATGGCTCTTGCTCGGGGCAGAACACGCTGCCACAACCATGCTCACCCGGCACGGGTCCGCGCTGTTCACTCCGGACACCGGCTCGCACATCATGGCCCGCACCACATCCCGGCCGTCATAATGGAGTCATGTCCTCCAGCCCACAGCCCCCCGTCCCCGCGCCGATGGGCCTCTCTGGCGCGGACGTTGAGGACCTCGCGCTGTACCGCGAGAAATTCCGGCGGCGTCTGCCGGAGTCACTGGACGAGTTGCGCGGCCCGACCCAGGGGGTCGTGGAGCTACCGCTGCACATGGCCTGGTCCGGGATGACGTCGTACGACCTGGGCAAGCCGCGCCGGCGCATGGGCCTGTACCGCACCGTCCTGCACGAGGGCCTGCGCGACGACCTGCCCCGCTACCTCGACCAGGACCTGCTCCTCCAGCTGTGGCCGGTGCTGCGCACGCTCATCGGTCGCACCGTGCGCGCCGTATGGGAAGACGCCTTCCCCCAGCTCGCCTCCCGCACCCGGGCAGCCGCGTGACGGACATGCCGGAGCTGCACACGCGGCTCCTGGCGGATGTGATCGCACTCGGCTCCCCGTATCCCCTGGTACTCACCGGAGGGTATGCCGTGCGGGCGCACCGCCTCGTGAACCGCCCCAGCCAGGACCTCGTTGTCGCCACCGAGAACCCGGCCGCCCATGGCCGACATCGCCGCCATGCTCCGCGCCGGCCTGGAAGCCCGCGGCTGGAAGGTGCACGCGCTGGAGACCGCCCCGCTGTCCGCCCGCTTCACTGTGACCGACCCAGCCACCGGCCAGGACTGCGAAGTCGACGTCCTCAAGGAGATCTTCTGGCGGCCGGCCGCCCAGACCCCGTACGGGCCCGTCCTCGCGGAGGAGGACGTGATCGGGACCAGGGTCCGCGCCCTCGCCGACCGCGGAGCGCCCCGTGATCTGATCGACGTGTTCGCGGCCTTCCGCCGCTGGAGCAATGCCGATCTGGAGGAGTTCGGCCGTCGGCACGCTCGTGGCCGCTTCGAGCGCGAGGATCTGCAGTCGAACCTCACGGGCGCCGAGTGGACCGACGACGAAGCCTTCGCCGCCTACGGGATCGACGACGCCGCCGTCACCGCTCTTCGCATCCGGGCCGTGGAGTGGGCCGACGACCTCGCGACCCGTCTCCTCGAAGAGGCTGATATTCCGGACATTGACTGATCACACCCGGATGGGACCGCATCTGCCGGCGATCAGAGCAAGAGCCAAGGAACAAGTACGTGGGAAGGCAGTCGATCGCGGGCTCGAGTGAGCGGTCAGGGGGCAATCTGATCATCCCCATCGACAAGCGCAAGGGCCAGGCGCCCAGCGTCGCCGGCCTCTACCGCGCACTCGGCCGCACTCCTGGCCGTGGGACCGCCGGCCTCCCCGTCAGGCCGAACGCCACTGGTCGCCGGAGCGGCGCGGTGCTGTCATGGGTAGGGAAGACGGCGTGGACGAGCCGGCAAGGGCGCGGCCGCCCCGTCGCAAAGCGGAGGAGGCCGATGCCATGATGCTGTACCGCCGCACGGTCGGTGACGTGATGACCGATGAGGTCCTCACCTTCCGCCCCACCACACCACTCCAGGAGGTCACCGCCCTGCTGGACGCGAACGACATCGTCGCGGCCCCGGTCATCGACGAGGACGGCGCTCCCGTCGGCGTCGTGTCCGCGTCCGACGTGCTGCGGCACGAGACCGGCATGCCCGATCCGCAGGGTCAGGACGGGAACGACGAGCACGCCTGGAGCAAGGCCCAGGCACGGACCGCGGGCGCGCTCATGAGCAGCCCCGTCTTCACCGCCCGCGCCGACTGGACGATCCCCCGGGCCGCGCGGGAACTCCGCAGGCGACACGTCAAGCAGCTGCCGGTGGTCGGCGACGACGGGCTCCTCACCGGCATCGTCACCCGCAGCGACCTGCTCGACGCCTTCATCCGCTCCGACGACGAGATCCGCGGCGAGGTCGAGCAGGACGTCCTGGGGCGCATCCTCGGCCTGGACGAGGGCACCGTCGCGGTCGAGGTCCGGGACGGGGTCGTCACCCTTCGGGGACACGTCCCGGAACCGCGTCTCGTCCCGGTGGTCGTGGGCCTCTGCCAGGGCGTCGCCGGTGTCGTCGCCGTGGACGCCCACCTCGCCGCCGCCCGGGCGGGCTGAGTGTTCTGCCCCGGGAGGGCCGACATCAGGTGCAGTCGAGCAGATCCCGGCACGAGACCGTCCCCACCCACGATCACTCTCCGTCTATCGCATCTGATGCGAGAATTTCGCATCAGATGCGAACCTGGGGGTGTCTTCGCAGGTCAATCGCCCGAGGGAGTGACGCACCCGTAAAGGCGCCGCCGCGACGGCTGCCGTGGTTCCGCGCGATGCCGAGGTCAACGTCCCTGGTGGGACCGCTCTCCCGCGGTTCGGGGGTGACCTCCAGGTCGGGTGTCGCCTCTTCGCATCCGATGCGATTGGCGTCGGTAGGATCAATCGAACCGTGGCCGGCGCTGAGATTGATCACGGCTCGGTGGTGGCCACAAGGGCGTTGACGCGGTTCGCGTATTCGCGGCGGGCCTTGCGCTGTCCAGGAGCTGGTACGTCCACGACGCCGGCGTGTGGGCGCCTGGCCAACTCCTGTGGTGGGTTGGACGCAAACCGGCGCGCCGGCCGGCCGCTGCCCACGTGGTTGCTGCTCGGCTTGCTCGGGCTCGTGACGATTCCCGCAGGGCTTGCCCACGAACGGCCCTGGTTGTGCGTGGCCGTTGTCGGCACCGGGTTTCTCGCCGCGCCGACCCTTTCCGCGGTGGCCGACGCGGTGAGCCGACTGGCGCCCGCCGGCGTGCGGGGTGAGGCGACAAGTCTGCAATCCTCGGCGCAGAGTGCGGGTTTCGCGTTCGGATCCCCGATCGTCGGGGTGGCGATCGACGTCTCCGTGCCGGCGGGCGGCTTCGCGGCGGCCGGGCTGGCCGGTCTCGGCGCCGCGCTGACTGGATGCCTGCTGTCCCGCCGCTGTCCGTCGCCTCGGCCGCCCACTTCGGCTCGTCGCGAGTCGGCGAGAAGAACAGATGCAACCCATGTGCAGTGATCAGCCGCTTGAACCGCGGGGCACCGAGCCAAGCGGGTGACGGTCTCGGCCCTTCACAGCCTCGAAATCAACTCATCGCCTTTGGGTGCGGATCCTTTCGATGGACGGTTGAGCTGGGGTTTTCCTGATCGGGGTGTGGGCGGGTGGTGTCGTCTCCACGGTGGCGGTGAGGAGGCGGTGCCGGATGGGTTCGTTGTTCGGGGAACTCGAGGTACGACAGGCGGCGGTCCGTGCCAGGGGGGAGGAAACCGCCGCGAGGGCGTACACGCGCAGCCGCAAGCCGTTCGACCCGCTCACAGACAGGTCAACAACACGTTGCACTGCGAGCCTTGGACTACGGACCGCTGTCCGCATGTGCCTGATGATTCCTGTGCCTAGACTGGCCTTTAGCGCAAATCACCTCAATTTTGACAAATGGTGCCAAGGAGGCGATTCGTGATGGCGAAGGTACTTTTCGTGGTCACCGGAGCTACGTACCTGGTCCTGAAGGACGGCACGAGGTACGCCACCGGCTACTGGGCGGAGGAATTCGCGCAGCCGTACAAGGCGATCACGGAGGCGGGCCACGAGGTCGTCGTCGCGACGCCCAACGGCGTGACGCCGACCGTCGACATGATGAGCCTGCGCCCCGCCATGGCCGGCGGTGAGGAGGGAGCGCTCGAACTGGAAGCCATCATCCGTTCCGCGGAGGTCATGCGCCGGCCGATCAAACTCTCGGACGTGCGGCTGCAGGACTACGACGCGGTGTACCTGCCCGGAGGCCACGGCCCGATGCAGGACCTGTCGGTGGACGCCGACGCGGGACGGATACTGACCGGACAACTCGCCTCGGGCAAACCACTCGCAATCGTGTGCCACGCCCCTGCCTCGATGCTGGCCACCAGGATCCACGGCGAGTCGCCCTTCAAGGGCTACCGGGTCACGGGCTTCACCAATGAAGAGGAGGAGGCTGTCGGACTGGCCGACAAGGCGCAGTGGCTGCTTGAGGACGAACTCAAGGAGAAAGTCGGCGTCGAGTACAGCCGGGGCGAGGTGTGGAAGCCGTACATGGTCGAGGACCGCAACCTGATCACCGGGCAGAATCCCCACTCCGCCGAAGTGCTCGCAGAACGGCTGCTGAAAACCCTCGCGTGAGAGCGCTCATGGTGTGCGGCGGCATGTCTGTCGAGTGCCGGCGCGGGGATTTCGGGAGAGGATTCTCGCCGCACCGGCTCGCCGTCGGCGTGAGCAGTGCGCTCGGGTCTGTGAACGCGCTGCGGGTACGCGGTTGTCGGCGTCGGTCTTCGTCGGCCCCCACTGCTTCGGCCGGAAGACGCCTTCTCACGTGCTCACGTGCCCATTGGTCTGGAGCACGATGCAACGCTGCGGGCCGCAGTACTTCCGCGTCTTCGTCGCTGGAACAGGTCGCTGCCTTCCGGCGGTACCGAGCGCGCGAGGCGTTGTGCAAGGTGCGGACGCGCAAAGCCCCGTGGCACCGTCAGAGGCGGCCCGGGGGCAGCGGCGTGGGCAACAGGCGTACCCCCGGGCCCGCGTTCGGGCGCCTTGGACGCCAGGAGGCCACGCCTCCCACGAGAGAGGAAACCGGTTGTGGCGCGGATCGTCGGGCCGGACGGACATTCAAGGGTCATCGCGGAGTGGAGTTCCCGTAGCGGTCGGGCGGCGTCCGACCTGATCGCGGCTCCGCTCGGGGGAGACGGATGACCACCGGCGAACTCGCCCTTCCCATCGTCGCCGGGACCTTTACCGAACGGAGCGAAACCGATGCAGGAGTTCCTCGTCGAAATCACCACGACGGTCCCCGAGGGGACCAGCCAGGACGAGGTCGACAGGCGGAGGGCGGCCGAGGCGGTCCGCGCGGGGGAGCTCTCCGCGACCGGCAACCTGGCCCGATTGTGGCGTCCGGTCGGCGAGTTGCGCAGCATCGGGGTCTGGCGGGCCGCGGACGAGAAGGAGCTCCGCGAGAAGGTGCTCGACACACTGCCACTGCGCCCCTGGATGACCCTCACCGTCACCCCGCTCGAACCCCACCCCAACGACCCCGGGCGGGCCACCGACGGCACGGAGTGATGGCGGAGCTCCCCCGGCCACAATGCCGGTGACTTTGCCACCTTCCAGACCGTGTTGCCAGCAACATCGCAGCAGGTCAGCGGCGTGCGAGCTCCGCTAGGCAAGTGACATTGCCCCTAACCATGGACCGCGGCCGGTCGCAGCCGCCGGCCGTCGCCGGCGACTCCTGGCGTCCTGGCAAGCGGTTTGCGCCCCCGTCGCGGGGCCGCCGTCCCTACCCGGCGTCGCGCGCGAAGCAGTCGGTCGCACCTGTACGACGTCCTGGTCGATGTCCCCGGTCCGCGTGCGGGGGGCGCCGCAGCCCGCCCGCCACCGGGCTCGCCCCGGGCATGCGCAGGACACGATGAAGCCCGCCATGTTCCGCGCGCAGTGCCCGGCGGCCGGCAGAGCTGTCCGCGCCCGAACCCCGGCGGCTCGTTGTCGGTGCCCGCGGGCTCGGAGCGGGGGGCCGCACTACCGTCCGTGTCGGCGCGGTGAGGGCGCCGCTCATCACAGGTCCAGGACGATCTCCTCGGTGGGCTTGGAGCAGCAGATGAGGATGTTGCCGTCGGCGGGGGGCTCGACCGGGTCGGGGGCGTACTGCACTGCCCCGGACATGAGGGCGAGTTCGCAGGTGTGGCAGACGCCGGTCCGGCACGACCATCTGACGGGGACGTCGCAGGCCTCGGCGAGTTCGAGCAGGGACTCCCGGGCATCGCTCCAGGGGACCTCGAGACCGCTGCGGGCGAAGACGACTGTGGGACCGGTGCCCGCCCGCCCGGCGGGCTGGTGGGGTGCGGCTGTCGCCGCGCCGTCGATCCCAGGAGTGAGGGACGGACCCGCGCCGAAGATCTCGGTATGGACGCGGGATGCCTCCAGGCCCGCGTCGACGAGGGCGGTGGTGACGCTGTCCATGAAGGCCCCGGGGCCGCACAGGTAGGCGTCGGCGTCGATGGGCAGCCCCAGGCCGAGAATACGGTCGCCCGACAGGTGGCCGATGTCCGTGTAGTCGACGTCCCGGCGGTCTTCGGCGGCCGGTTTGCTGTAGTAGATCCTCAACCGGGCCCGCGGAAGCATGCCGACCAGTTCCCGGCTCTCCCGGGCGAAGGGGTGCTCCGTGCCGTCATGGGCCCCGTGCAGCCACCACACCTGGCGACTGGAGCGGTCGCGGGCGAGGGCGTGCAGCATCGCCAGCACGGGAGTGACCCCGACGCCGGCCGACAGCAGGACCACCGGGTTGTCCCCGGTGGTCAGGCAGAAGGTACCGCGGGGCGCCGCGACGTCGAGGTGGTCGCCGGTGCGTACGTGGCTGCGCAGGCGGTTGCCGGCCGCGCCGTGGATTTCGGCCTTCACGCTGATCCGGTACGTTCCGGTGCCCGGTTCGCCGGACAGCGAGTAACTGCGGATCAGCGGCGGCGCGTCCCCCTCGGGCGGGACCTTGACCGTGACGAACTGCCCCGGCAGTGCGGTCGGCAGTTCCGAACCGTCGGGTGCGGCCAGCGACAGGGAGAACACGCTATGGCTCTCGGGCTGGACGCGGGTGACGACCAGCGGGCGGAAGCCCGGCCAGGCGGGGCGCGGGGCGGTGGCCGCGGCATTCAGCCCGGCGCTGCCGGACGTTCCGGCGGCCTCGTTGTCCCCCTGATCCAGCAGTGCCTCCATGGACGCCTGCCAGCCGGGGCTGAGCGCGGGGATCCGCAGGGCACGTTCGACCTGCCGGCGGGTGTGCCCGGGCAGGTAGAGCACCCGGTCGATCTCCTCGACGGTCATCGCCTCGGGTCCGGTGGAAACCTTGACGATCTGCTGCCCGGCTTCGACCTCGCCTTCCTCGAGTACGCGCAGATAGAAGCCGGGCCGGTGGTGTGCCACCAACAGGGCCGCCATCCGCGGCTCGCCCATCCGCAGGCCGACTCGGTAGCAGGTCACCCGCGGCTGGGTGACCTCGAAGAGCGCGTCGCCGATGCGGTAGCGGTCACCGATACAGACCTCGTTGTCCGGCAGGCCGTCGACGGTGAAATTCTCCCCGAACCGACCTGGTCGGAGATCGTCGCGGCCGAGTTCGCGAGCCCAGAAACGGTAGGAATCGGTCTGGTACACGAGCACGGCCCGCTGCTCGCCTCCGTGACCGCCCAGATCGCCCTGGCCGTCGCCGTCGATGTTCAGCCGCCGCACCATCCGAGGCCCGTGCACGGGCCTCTTGTAGACGCCGGTGTGCACGGTCCTGCCGTGCCAGGGGACGTCCTTCGGCATCCCGACGCTCAAGGCTCTCAATGTGGCCACCCTGCCACCTCCCTTGCGGGGGATCCGCTCCGGGAACTTCGCCGGAGAACCCCTGCGGGTCTCGCCCGGGCGCCCACCGGCCCCAGGCTCTCGCCCGCACCGGCCGCCGAACCCATGTCCTTCGAGGAGACAGCACGACCATGTGGTCCGACGCCACGATGACAACGCGGCAAGCATCCCCAACCGGCTGCACACGGGCCCACGGGCAAGCGTACCCACGCGAACCGGCACGCCGCATCAGACAGACGAGGCACGCGGAACCTGGCAAAGCGATCAAGGCAGGGTAGAGAGGAGTGTCATGAATGAGGCTCCGTCTCACATGTGGTGGTGACGGTAAGTAGTTGCCGTGGCCGGCGGTAACACTCCCGGACCAGCACGGGTGACGCGGCCGTCGGCACCGTGTCTGTCCTGCTCGACGGCGCGTCCGAGACTGCTCTCCCTGGAGCTCGGACCAGGCACATCAGCGATGACGCTCCGTCACCACTGCATGTGAGGCAGAGCCGTTGACCCGTACAGCCCGCTGGGGACGCGCATGGATCCATGCCGGCTTCAAGTGGCGCATCCACATCCGTGGCCAGTACGTCACGTCCGACAGGTACGGACACGGTGAATACGGGAGTTACCGCTTCCACGGCGCCTGGTGTTCCAACAACTACTCGAAGGGGCGAGGTTGATACAAGTGCTACATATGGAACTGCCGGTTTGACGCCGGCGACTCCGTGATGTTCTCCGCGTGGGGCAAGGCGACACGCAACGGGCGTCAGTACGTTTGGAGCGCGGGGCAGAACTTCAGCGGCGGAGGCCGGTACTCCTGACACACCACGGGGCCCGCGTGAGGGACATCATGCACAAGGGGCGCCAGAACTCGAGCGGTTCCGCTGCCCCGGACGACGGGCCCTTCCGGTCGTGGCTCCGCGCGCTTTCCGAGGAACTCGGCACGGAGCTGGAAGGCTTCCTGGATTCCGATGGCCCATGGGAGCAGACAGCGATCTCCCTGCATGACGTGTAAGGGGGTCCTTCGTTCCACAGGAGGCCCTTGTGCACGCCACCGACGCATCCAGCGCGCCCCAGAACTGGGAGCTCTACCGCCACGCGGTCGTGGACATCCACTTCCAGGACCGGACCGTACGGGTCGAACCGCGTTCGTCGGGCACGGCCGAGGGATCCTTCCCGGAACAGGCCGGCAACGCCGCCCTTCATGTGATCACGGCCTGGAATCCACATGGCCGTACCGCCTCCGCCGAGCACAACGCCCGCGTCCAGGGCCTGCTGCTCGACGAGCTCGACCGGCAGCGGCTCACCTGGTGGCCCGCGGCAGGAGGCGACGCGTGCGGCACGCACGTCGAGGAGAGCGTCGCCGTCGCCGGCCTGAGCGACGGCACCGCACGGGAACTGGGGCGGCGCTTCGGGCAGGAGACTCTTTGGCAACGCCGGAGAGGCAACCGGCGGATCGGAATGCGCTGCCCGGCTGCCCAGAGCGCGACCCAAAGCCTCACCGAATCCCATGTCATTCCGTTGACACCATCAACGGGATGATGCAATCCTCGTCAACTAGGTGAAGGTGTACACTCCCTGCGGGACGTACCGCCTTGCACGCAACGGGTGAACGGGGAGGGGCCAGTGGGCCTGGAGACGGTCGATGGACGGTTCCGGATCACGGGGGTCGTAGGGCGCGGGAACATGGGCGAGGTGCACCGGGCCGAAGATCTCCAGGCGGCCCCGGACTCCCCGCACCGCCAGGTCGCGGTCAAGACCGTGCTGCGAGGCCGGACCGGGGTCGCGGTCGACACCTCGGGGTCCGGCAAGGAGATCGACCGCTTCCGCCGCGAAGTGCGGATCATGCGCATGCTCTCCCAGGGCCACCCCAACCTCACCCTGCTGATCGACGGCGGTGTGGACGATGCCCCGGGCGCCAGCGGCCTGCCCTACCTGGCCATGGAGCTGCTGGACGGTCATCCGCTCGCGGACCTCATCGACGAGGAACCCCAGCTCCCGGTCTCCTGGGTCGCCGCGATCGGGGCGCAGATCGCCGCCGGACTCACCGCCGCGCACACCGCCGGGGTCGTCCACCGCGATCTGAAGCCGGCCAATGTGATGCTGACCGGCGACGGCACCGTCAAGATCCTCGACTTCGGCATGGGCTCGATCGTCGACGACCCCGACCAGACGCGGTTGACCAGCACCGGCGTCAGCCTCGGCACGGCCCGCTACATGGCACCCGAGCAGTTCCGCGCCGAACGGGTCTCCGCCCCGGCCGACCTCTACGCGCTCGGCTGCATCCTGTACGAACTGCTGATCGGACGGCCGCCGTTCTCCGCCAGGACCCACTACGAACTCTCCGACCAGCACCTGCACGAGCAGCCGCCGCAGTTGACCCTGGTGCGCCCGGACCTGCCCGCCGGGCTGGTCCGGCTGGTGGACCGCCTGTTGGAGAAGGACGCCGAACTGCGGCCCGACAACGCCGCCGTGGTCCGTGAGGTGCTGGTCCCGCTCGCGCTCGCGCCGGACGACACGGCCGCCCTGCTGGCTCCGCACTGGCGGGTGATGGACCCGGTGGCGCGGCTGCGCGCCCTGCTCCCGGAGCGTGCCCCGGCCGCGCCGGCGCCCGTGCCCCGCCGGGAGCCGCGCCTGCCCGACGCGATGGACGTCTTCGGCATCCACGCCGACCTGATCGGCGAGTACGAGAGCTTCACCAAGAGCGGGACGGTGATCCGGGACGCCCGGATCACCGGCTTCGTCGAGGACGACCTGGCGGCGAAGTCCCAGTGGCCCGACCCGTGGCTGTCCCTGAACCCGTTCTTCGCCGACGGCGGCCAGGTGACCGACCTCGTGCGGGACGGGATGCTGCACCCCAGGTGCGCGGAGATCTTCCAGGCCGACAAGAAGGAGACGTCGCCGCGCCCGGACGGCCGGCCGCTGACCTTCCACCTCCACCAGCGGCAGGCGATCGAGGCCGCGCAGGCGGGCGACTCCTACGTGCTCACCACCGGCACCGGTTCCGGCAAGTCGCTGGCGTACATCGTGCCGATCGTGGACCGGGTGCTGAAGGAGCGTCAGGAAGCGGGTCCGGACGCGGGGGGCCGGGTCCGCGCGATCGTCGTCTACCCGATGAACGCGCTGGCCAACTCGCAGCTCGGGGAGCTGGAGAAGTACCTGCGCCACGGTTTCGGCAAGGGCCGCGAGCCGGTCACCTTCGCCCGCTACACCGGCCAGGAGTCCACCGAGGAGCGCCGTGAGCTGCGCAGGAACCCTCCGGACATCCTGCTGACCAACTACGTGATGCTGGAGCTGATGCTGACCCGGCCGGACGACCGGTCCAGCCTGATCCGCATGGCCGAGGGGCTGCAGTTCCTCGTCTTCGACGAGCTGCACACCTACCGGGGCCGGCAGGGCGCGGACGTGGCGTTCCTGATCCGCCGGGTCCGCGAGGCCTGCCGGGCCTCGGCCTCCCTCCAGTGCATCGGCACCTCGGCGACCATGTCCACCGAAGGTTCCTGGGAGGACCAGCGGCGCGAGGTGGCCAAGGTCGCGGGGCGGCTGTTCGGTACGACGGTGCTGCCGAAGCGGGTCATCGGCGAGACCCTGGTCCGGGCGACCGACGAGGCACCGGAGACCGTGCCCGCCGAGCGGCTGCGGGTGCCGGCGGCGCCCCGCGCGTACGAGGCGCTGACGAAGGACCCGCTGGCCCGCTGGGTGGAGTCCCGGTTCGGGCTGGAGCACGAGGAGGGTACGGGGCGGCTGCGCCGCTGTGCCCCGGGCACCGTCGAGGAGGCGGCGGCCGAGCTGGCCGCCGAGTCCGGGGTGGCCGAGGAGAGCGTGCGCGAGGCGATCCGCACGACCCTGGAGGCGGGGGCACAGGCCAAGAACCCGAGGACGGAACGGCCGCTGTTCGCGTTCCGGCTGCACCAGTTCCTCTCCAAGGGCGACACCGTCTACACGACGCTGGAGGATCCGCTCACCCGGCCGCTGACCCGCACCTACCAGCTGGAGCAGCCGGGCAGCGGCGGCAAGCCGCTGTTCCCGCTGGCGTTCTGCCGCGAGTGCGGCCAGGAGTACCTGACCGTCTGGCGCACCGAGGAGGGCGGCGCGTTCCGCTACGAGCCGCGCCGGGACACCTCCGCCTCCGGGGGCCGTGACGGCGAGGGCTACCTGTATCTGGGCATGCCCGGGCAGGACTACGAGTGGCCGGCCGATCCGCAGAAGGCCGTGGACGACCGGCGGCTGCCGGAGTCGTGGCTGGAGCCGGACGCGCAGGGCGTGATGGTCGTCAAGAAGTCCTACCGGCCCCGGGTGCCCAAGCGCGTCGTCGTGGACGCCCACGGCGACGAGTCCGGCGAGGGGCTGGTGGCGGCGTTCGTCCCGGCGCCGTTCCTGTTCTGCGCGCACTGCCAGGTCTCCTACGAGCAGACCCGCGGCCGGGACTTCGCCAAGCTGGCCACCCTGGACCAGGAGGGCCGCTCCTCGGCGACCTCGCTGATCTCCGCGTCGATCATGAAGTCCCTGCGGGCGGTGCCCGAGGAGAGTCTGGGCAAGGAGGCGCGCAAGCTCCTCACCTTCGTCGACAACCGGCAGGACGCCTCGCTGCAGGCCGGGCACTTCAACGACTTCGCCCAGGTGACCCAGTTGCGCGGCGCCCTCCACCAGGCCGCGGTGCGGGCGGGCGAGGAGGGGCTGCGCCACGACGACCTCGCCGAGGCCGTCACCGGGGTGATGGGTCTCGCGCCCCGTGAGTACGCGGTGGGTGCGGACCTGCCCCCGTCCATGGAGCGCCGGGCGACGAAGGTCTTCCGGGATGTCGTCGGCTACCGCCTCTACCGCGACCTGGAGCGCGGCTGGCGCATCACGATGCCGAACCTGGAGCAGACGGGGCTGCTGCGCATCGACTACGAGGACCTGGACTGGCTCGCCGCCCGGCCCGAGCGCTGGCAGTCGGCCCACGCCGTGCTGCGCGACGCCGACCCGGCGCTGCGCGAGGAGATCGCCCGTACGCTGCTCGACTTCATGCGGCGCGCTCTCGCCATCGACGTGCAGTACTTCCGCGACGACTTCGACACCCTGCAGCGGGCGAGCGAGGAGCGCCTCACCGGGCCGTGGGTGCTGGGTGACAGCGACCGGCCGGACGTCGGGACCGCCTACCCGTACGGCTCACGGCCGGGCATGGAGCGTTCCGCGCTGTTCCTGTCGGCGCGCGGCAAGTTCGGCAAGTACCTGCGACGGAACATGCCCGAGCTGCGTGAGGCCTCCGTTTCCCTGGACGACGTCCAGGGCGTCATCGAGGACCTGCTGAAGGTGCTGCTGGACGCGGATCTGGTGCGCGAGGTGGAGGCGGTCCCCGAGCACTCCGGTCCGGCCTTCCGCCGCCGCGCGGCGCAGAAGCGCACCGGTTACCGGGTGTCGGCCGCCGCCCTGATCTGGCGGGCCGGGAACGGTGAGCGGGGCGCGGTCGATCCGCTGGCGCGCACCTACAGCAGCGGCGAGGGCCCGCGCGTCAACCCGTTCTTCCGCGACCTGTACCGCACCGCGGCCGCCGAGCTGGCCGGCCTGTTCGCGCGGGAGCACACCGCGCAGGTCACCCCGGAGGACCGGCTGGAGCGCGAGCGGCAGTTCCGCAGGGCCGAACTGCCCCTGCTGTACTGCTCGCCGACGATGGAACTGGGCGTGGACATCTCCTCGCTCAACGCGGTGATGATGCGCAACGTGCCGCCGACCCCGGCGAACTACGCGCAGCGCTCGGGCCGGGCGGGCCGCTCGGGCCAGCCCGCGCTGGTGACCACGTACTGCGCGACGGGCAACAGCCACGATCAGTACTACTTCCGCCGCTCCCAGGACATGGTGTCGGGGCAGGTGGCCCCGCCGCGCCTGGACCTGGCCAACGAGGACTTGGTCCGCTCCCACCTGCAGGGCATCTGGCTGGCGGAGACCGAGATGAAGCTCGGCACCTCGATCCCGGACGTCATCGACGTCGCCTACGACCCCGAGGGCGAGGACCGCCCCGATCCGCAGATGTCGCTGCCGCTCCTCTCCGACATCAGCGACAGGTCCTGGGACGAGGACGCCCGCAGGCGCGCGGCCGCCGCCGCCCGTACCGTCCTCGCGCCGCTGATCGCGGACTTCGAGTCGACCACCTGGTGGTACGACGAGTGGATCGAGGACCGGATCGAGCGGGCCCCGAAGGAGTTCGACGCCTCCTTCGACCGGTGGCGCGAGCTGTTCCGGGCGGCCGTCATCGACCAGTACGAGCAGAACAAGCGGGTCGTCGACCACACCCTCTCCCCGGGTGAGCAGGTCCGGGCGCGCACCCGCCGCCGGGAGGCCGAGACGCAGACGAACCTGCTGCTGAACCGCTCCGCCGACAACAAGTCGGTGATGAGCGACTTCAATCCGTACCGCTATCTGGCGTCCGAGGGGTTCCTGCCCGGCTACAGCTTCCCGCGCCTGCCGCTGGCCGCGTACATCCCGCGCTCCGGCAACCGCCGCAACGCCGACGGGGACTACCTGCAGCGTCCCCGGTTCCTCGCGATCCGCGAGTTCGGCCCCGGCGCGCTCATCTACCACGAGGGCGCCCGCTACCAGGTCACCCGCGTGCAGCTGCCGCCGGACACCTCGGGCGACCTGGCGACGGCGGAGGCCAGGCGCTGCGACGGCTGCGGCTACCACTACGACGTCAAGGTCGGCTCCGACGTCTGCGCGATGTGCGGCGAGCAGTTGAGGGGCAAGCGCACCGGCCTGCTCCACCTGCACACCGTGTACACCACGCCGCGCGAGCGGATCTCCTCCGACGAGGAGGAGCGCCGCCGGGCCGGTTTCCGCCTGGAGACCTCGTACGCGTTCCAGGACCACGGCGCCCGCAAGGGACGCCTCACCTCGCACGTCGCCGACACCGACGGCGCGCCCGTCCTCGACCTGGACTACGGCGACTCGGCGACCGTCCGCATCACCAACCTGGGCCGGGTCCGCGACAAGGAGGGCGAGCCGGACGGCTACTGGCTCGACCTGGGCGACGGCCGCTGGCTCAACGACCGGGCCGCCGCGGACGCCATCGAGGGCACCGGCATGCCGGTGGTCGACGAGGACGGCAACGAGAAGCGCCGCAAGAAGCGGGTCCTGCCCTACGTGGAGGACCGCCGCAACATCCTCGTGGTCACCCTGGACGAGCCGGAGCCCGAGCCGGTGGCGCTGTCGTTCCTGTACGCGCTGGAGCGGGGCATCGAGGCGGCGTTCGAGCTGGAGGACTCCGAGCTGACCGCGGAGCTGCTGCCCCCGGACGACGGCCCGCGCCGCCGCGTGCTGTTCACGGAGGCCGCCGAGGGCGGCGCCGGTGTGCTGCGCCGGATCCAGCACGACAAGGACGCCCTGGCCAAGGCGGCCCGGACCGCCCTGGAGATCTGCCACTTCGACCCGGACACCGGCGAGGACGAGGGCGGCCCGGCAGGCGGCGAGAAGTGCGCCCGCGGCTGCTACGCCTGCCTGCTGACGTACGCCAACCAGGGGCACCACCGCCAGTTGAGCCGGCACGCCGCCCGCCCGCTGCTGCTGCGGCTGGCCGGCGCCCGCACCGAGCGGGAGGACCGCGGCGAGTCCCGCAGCGAGCGGTTCCGCAGGCTCACCCCGCCGGCCGGCAGCGCCACCGCCATCGCCTCCGAGAGCGTCCCGGCGTCCGCGCCCACCCCGGTGGAGGCGGATCTGGCGGCCCTCGTCGCACAGGGCGACCTGCTCGGCTGGCTCAAGGCGAAGGGCTACCGGCTGCCGGACGAGGTCGACGCCCTCGTCGCCGGGGCGGCAGCCCGCCCCGACCTGGTCTTCCGCCTGGACGGCGCCGACCTCGCCGTGTTCGTCGACGTCCCCGGCCGTCCGGCCGACTCCACCCGTGACGTCGAGGCCGGCTACCGCCTGGAGGAGGCCGGCTGGGACGTCGTGCGCTTCCCGGCGGACGCGGACTGGGACGCCGTCGTCGACCACAACGCCTCCTACTTCCAGCTTCGTTGACCGCTTCCGTTGACCGCCTCCGTTGACCGCCTCTGTTGACCTCGCCCCTTCTCGACTTCTCGACCTTCAGGAACTGAGAGATCTCATGAGCCCCACGTACACAGCCGGCTCGCTGGTCGCCGCCCGTGGCCGGGAATGGGTGGTGCTGCCCGAGAGCGCCGCCGACATGCTGGTGCTGCGCCCGCTGGGCGGGAGCGAGGACGACATCGCGGCCGTCTTCCCCGCGTTCGAGGACGTGCGCTCCGCCGAGTTCGCGCCGCCGAGCGCGGCCGACCTGGGCGACCAGCGCGCCGCCGGTCTGCTGCGCACGGCGCTGCGCATCGGGTTCCGGTCGGGTGCGGGCCCGTTCCGCTCGCTGGCGTCGATCGCCGTGGAACCGCGCGCCTACCAGCTGGTGCCGCTGCTGATGGCGCTGCGGCAGCGCACCGTGCGGCTGCTGATCTCGGACGACGTCGGCATCGGCAAGACGGTCGAGGCGGGCCTGATCGCCAAGGAGCTGCTGGCGCAGGGCGAGGCGACCCGGCTGGCGGTGCTGTGCGCCCCGGCGCTGGCCGAGCAGTGGCAGGGCGAACTGCGGGAGAAGTTCGGCATCGACGCCGAACTGGTGCTGGCCTCCACGGTGTCACGCCTGGAACGCAACCTGGAGCTGGGCCAGTCCCTGTTCGACAAGCACCCGTTCACGATCATCTCGACGGACTTCATCAAGTCGACCCGCCACCGCGAGGACTTCGTACGGCACTGCCCCGACCTGGTGATCGTCGACGAGGCGCACACCTGCGTCGCCGCCGACGACCCCGCCCAGGGCGCCGCGTCGTCCGCCTCGAGCCAGCTCCGCTACGAGCTGCTGCGCAAGGTCTCCGCCGACGCCGACCGCCACCTGCTGCTGCTGACCGCGACCCCGCACTCCGGCAAGGAGTCCGCGTTCCGCAACCTGCTCGGCCTGGTGCGGCCCGAACTGGCGACACTGGACCTGGAGACGCCGGCGGGGCGGGCCAAGCTGGCCGAGCACTTCGTGGCCCGCAAGCGCGCCGACGTCCGCGACTACCTCACCAAGGAGGACGGCCTCGCCGACGACTCCCTGGCCGAGCGGACCGCCTTCCCGTCCGACCGCTGGACCAAGGACGAGCCGTACAAGCTGACCCCCGCCTACCGGGCGCTGCTCGACGACGCCATCGCCTACTCCCGCGACCGCGTCGAGGCGGCCGGGGAGCAGGGCAAGCGGGAGGCCCGTATCGCCTGGTGGTCGGTGATCGCGCTGCTCCGCTCGATGGTCTCCTCGCCGGCGGCCGCCGCGCAGACCCTGAAGACCCGCTCCGAGTCCGCCACCGCCCGCACCGCGCACGAGGCGGACGTGCTGGGCGCCCCGGTGGCCGCCGACTCCGCGGACAACGACCGGCTGGAGGGCATGGACGTCGCGCCGGGCGCGGCGGAATCGGAGGAGGCGGGCGCCCGGCTGCTCGAACTCGCCCAGCGCGCCGAGCAGTTGGTCGGTCCGGCCGAGGACGCGAAGCTGAAGGCGCTCACCCGGCACCTGAAGGGCCTGATCGCCGAGGGCTACCACCCGATCGTCTTCTGCCGCTACATCCCCACCGCCGACTACCTCGCCGAGCAGCTCGACGGCAAGCTCGGCAAGAAGACGAAGATCGCCGCCGTGACCGGCACCCTCTCCCCGCAGCAGCGCCTGGAGCGTATCGAGCAGCTCGCCGCCGAGGCCGCCGAGGCGGGCGACGACCCGGCCGTGCGCCGCGTGCTGATCGCCACCGACTGCCTCTCCGAGGGCGTCAACCTCCAGCACCACTTCGACGCCGTCGTCCACTACGACCTGGCCTGGAACCCGACCCGCCACGACCAGCGCGAGGGCCGCGTCGACCGCTACGGCCAGAAGCGCGACCAGGTCCGCGTCATCACCATGTACGGCGAGGACAACGGCATCGACGGCAAGGTCCTGGAGGTGCTGTTCAAGAAGCACCGGCAGATCAAGAAGGACCTGGGCATCTCCGTCTCCGTCCCCGACGAGACCGCCTCCGGCGTCACCGACGCCGTGGTGGAGTGGCTGCTGCTGCACGGACGGCAGGGCAGCCAGGAGAGCCTGTTCGACATGGACGGCCACCAGGAGTCCTTCGACCGCATCGACCGCGAGTGGAGCTCGGCCGCTGAGCGGGAGAAGACCTCCCGCTCCAAGTACGCCCAGCGCGCCATCCACCCGGAGGAGGTGGCCCGCGAGGTCGCCGCCGTACGGGCCGCGCTCGGCGGTGCGGAGGAGGTGCGCGAGTTCGCCCTGGAGGCGCTGCGCGACCTGGACGCCCTGGTCCGCGACCCTCGCGACGGCACCGGCGACTTCACCGCCCAGGTCGGCGGCACCCCGGCCGGCCTGCGCGACACGCTCGCCGCCACCCTGGGCAACCGGCTCGTCGAACAGGACCGCGAGATCCCGTTCCGCACCACCCCGGCGATCGCCCGCGGCGAGGCCGCCCTGGTCCGCACCGACCCGGCGATCGGCGCCGTCGCCTCGTACGTCCTGGACTCGGCGCTGGACGCGAACGCGCTCGGTCCCCGCCCGGCCCGCCGCTGCGGTGTGGTCACCACGGACGCGGTCACCACCCGCACCACGCTCCTCCTGGTCCGCTACCGCTTCCACCTCACCCTGCCGTCCCGCACCGGCGAGCGGCAGGTGGTCGCCGAGGACGCCCGCCTGCTCGCCTACGAGGGCCTGCCGCAGCGTGCCCGCTGGCTGGACGACGACGCGGCCACCGCCCTCCTCGCGGCCCGCGCCACCGCCAACACCCACGAGCAGCGGGCCCGCAACCAGATCACCCGCGACCTGGACGCCCTCCCGGACCTCGCCGCCCACCTCACCGAGTACGGCACCCGCCTGGCCGCCGAACTCGACGCCTCGCACCGCCGGGTGCGCAAGGCCAACGAGGAGATCGTCCGCGGCCTGAAGGTCGTCCCGCAGGAGCCCGCCGACGTCCTCGGCGTGTACGTGTACGTGCCGCAGCAGCAGCCTGCCGCGCCCGTCTCCCCCGCCGCGTCCGCCTCTACCGTGTCCGGAGCCGAAGCCTGATGTCCGCCGCCACCCGCACCGCCCTGGCCTTCACCGCCGTCACCACGGTCGGCGGTCTGCTCCCCGCCGACATGCTGCTGCGCATCGCCGAGGCGCGGAACCTGCCGGGCACCAAGTCCGCCGACTACGGCCTGCCCGCCTCGGTGCCCGTGCGCGACGAGGCCGAGCGCGCCTGGGAGTACCTCAAGCCGCTCTGGCGCGACCTGCGCTCCGCCCTGCCCTCGGACCCGGTCACGGGTGCGCCCTCCGCCGACCCGACCGGCCGTGCCGGCACCGACTGGCTCGCCCAGCTCTTCCGCAAGCTGGACTTCGGCGCGCTGACGGAGGTCGGCGCGGCGGGCATCCCGGCCGACTCCGACCCGGAGAAGCGGTTCCCGGTCTCCCACCGGCACGGCCCGGCCCTGGTCCACCTCATCCCCTGGAACCAGGAGCTGGACAAGCGCCCGGCCGCCGGCCAGGTCCCGGCCCAGTCCATGCTCCAGGACTGCCTCAACCGCACCGAGGCCCACCTGTGGGCGGCCCTCACCAATGGCCGTCGCCTGCGTCTGCTGCGCGACTCGTCGTCCTTCGCGACGGCTGCCTACGTCGAGTTCGATCTTGAGGCGATCTTCGACGGCGAGCTGTTCAGCGAGTTCGTGCTGCTGTACTGCGTGCTGCACGCGTCCCGGTTCGCGGTGGCGGAGGGGGCGGCTCCTTCGGGGTGCTGGCTGGAGAAGTGGCGTGCGGAGGCCGTCACTTCGGGGGCCCGGGCGCTGGATCAGCTGCGGCTGGGCGTGCAGAACGCCCTGACCGTGCTCGGGACCGGGTTCCTGCGGCATCCGGACAATGTCCGACTGCGGGAGGACATCGATCCGAAGGCTCTCCGGGATGCCCTGCTGCGGCTGGTCTACCGCCTGCTCTTCGTCTTCGTCGCCGAGGACCGCGAGGCTCTGCTCGACCCGAAGGCCGACGAGCGGCAGCGGAAGGCATACGAGCGGTACTTCTCCTCTGCCCGGCTGCGTGAGCGGGCCCGTCGACGTCAGGGCACGGCACACGGCGACCAGTACGAGGCGCTGCGCATCGTCCTCGACGCGCTCGGTGCTGAGGGCGGTCGCCCCGAGCTCGGCCTGCCCGGCCTCGGCGGCCTGTTCTCCCCCACGGAGACCGACGCCCCGCTGGACGGCCTGAAGCTGTCCAACGAGTCCCTGCTCGCCGCCGTCCGCCACCTCGCCCAGGTCCGCGACCCGGGTGCGCGTCGCTGGCGCTCCGTCGACTACCGCCACCTGGACGCCGAGGAGCTGGGCTCGGTCTACGAGTCCCTGCTGGAGCTGGAGCCCAAGCACTCCGCCACGGACCGCTCCTTCGAGCTGATTGAGGTCGCGGGCAACAGCCGTAAGACGACGGGCAGTTACTACACCCCGTCCTCGCTCATCGAGTGCCTGCTGGACACGACGCTCGACCCGGTCATAGACGACGCCGTCAAGCGCGGCGAACAGCGCGCCACCGAGGCCGGCCGCCCCGACCCGGCCGACGACATCGTCGACGAGCTGCTCTCCCTGACGGTCTGTGACCCAGCTTGTGGCTCCGGGCACTTCCTGGTCGCCTCGGCCCGCCGCATCGCCAAGCGCGTGGCGTCGGTGCGTGAGCGCAACCCGGAGCCGACGGTCGACGCTGTGCGCCATGCGCTGCACGAGGTCGTCGCGCGATGCATCTACGGGGTCGACCTCAACCCCATGGCAGTGGAACTGGCGAAGGTGTCCCTGTGGTTGGAGGCCATGGAACCAGGCAAGGCTCTCGGCTTCCTGGACGCCCACGTCAAGCGCGGCAACGGTCTGCTCGGTGCGACGCCGAAGCTGCTGGCGGACGGCGTCCCGGACGACGCGTTCAAGCCGATCGAGGGCGACGACCGCAAGTACGCGGCGGGCCTCGTCAAGCGCAACAAGATTCAGCGCGGCGGTCAGGACGAGCTGATCTTCGACACGGACACCCTGCCCGGCAACGGACGCTATGCCGCCGAACTCGCGCGCATCACCACGGCCCCCTCCGATCTGCTGGAGCAGGTGCGGGCGCAGGAGTCCGCCTACCGTGCCCACAGGGAGTCGTCCGCCTACGCTGACGACCTGCACGCCGCCGACGCGTGGTGCGCCGCGTTCGTCTGGCCCAAGCACGACGGCGCCCCCGAGGCCCCGACCGACCAGGTGTTCCGCGCGCTGCGGAGCCGAAACCGGTCCGGGGCTCCGGAGGCCACCCACACCAAGATCCGGGAGCTGCGGAAGCAGTACCGCTTCTTCCACTGGCACCTGGAGTTCCCTGAGGTCTTCTCTGTCCCGGAGTCGGGTGGTGGCGCCCAGCCGGGGACAGGCTGGGTCGGCGGATTCGACGCGGTGGTGGGTAACCCGCCGTGGGAGCGCGTCAAGCTCCAGGAACAGGAGTTCTTCGCCCAGCGCGACCCGCGTATCGCCGAAGCCAAGAACGCCGCCGCCCGCAAGCGCCTCATCGCGGACCTGCGCGACGACCGTGACGGCGAGCACCTGTACGCCGAGTTCGAGGCTGCCAAGCGCCGCGCGGAGGGAGAGAGCCACTTCCTGCGCGTCAGCGCCCGCTTCCCGCTGACGGGGCGGGGTGACATCAACACGTACGCCGTCTTCACGGAGACGGACCGCACGCTGACGGGACCGCGCGGGCGGACGGGCGTGATCGTGCCGACAGGGATTGCGACGGACGCGACGACGCAGTTCTTCTTCAAGGACTTGGTCACCAAGGGGCATCTTGTCGCTCTGTACGGCTTCGAGAACGAGGAGAAGGTCTTCCCCGGCGTCCACCACAGCGTGAACTTCGCCCTGTTCTGCATGGCGGGTTCCGGCTCCCCCGAGGCTCCGATCTCCATCGCCTTCCGGATCCGTCAGACCGAGCAGATCGTCGACCGCTCCTACACCCTGACGGGTCGCGACATCCAGCTCCTCAACCCGAACACGGGCACGTGCCCCGTCTTCCGCAGCCGCCGTGACGCCGAGATCACGCTGGATATCTACCGCCGCGTCCCGGTCCTGATCGACGAGACCAAGGCGGCGGGCGGGAACCCCTGGGACATCTCATTCATGACCATGTTCCACATGTCGAACGACTCGCACCTGTTTCGCCCCTCCGCCCAGCACGGCGAGACCTTCGACGATCTCCTCAAATCAGGCTGGACCCTCGACGGCAACGTACTCATCCGCGATGAGGAGCGCCTGCTCCCGCTGTACGAGGCGAAAATGCTGCACCACTACGACCACCGCTTCTCCACGTACGAGGGCGCCACCGAGAAGCAACTCGCCGTGGGCACGCTTCCTCGTTTCACCGTGGAACAGCACCAGGACGCCTTCGCCGCACCGATGCCTCGCTACTGGGTGCCGGAACAAGACGTGCCGACGGGCGAACTCGACAAGGACGGCAAGCCCGTCATGGCCCCGGGCGTGCGGAGCCGCTTGGCTGCCAAGGGCTGGGACCGGCAGTGGCTCCTCGGCTGGCGTGACATCTGCCGAGCGAGCGACGAGCGCACGATGATCGCCGCATCAGCCCCGGCCTATGGCTTCGGTCACCCCTACCCCCTAGTGCTCCCAGCCTCGCCGGACCATGCGCCACTGCTTTCCGCTGTCTGGTCGTCCATGGCCTGTGACTATGTGGTCCGCCAGAAGATCGGCGGCACCCACCTCACCTACGGCTATGTCCACCAGGTACCAGTGCCCAACCCCGATCAGCTCGCGCCCCACGCAGCGTTCATCACATCTCGCGTCGTCGAACTCACCTACACCGCAATCGACATGAGCGCGTTCGCCCGCGACCTCGGCGACACCGGCGCCCCCTTCCGCTGGGACCTCGATCGCCGTGCAGTGATCCGCGCGGAACTGAACGCTCTCTTTCTCCACCTTTACGGCATCTCCCGCGACCACACCGCCTACATCCTGGACACCTTCAACGTCACCCGCGACAACGACATGAAGGCGCACGGCGAGTACCGCACCAAGAACCTGATCCTCGCCGAGTACGACCGCATGGCCGCCGCCGGTCTGACCCTCGAGACCCCGCTCGCCGAGGGCGAGTCCGGTACCTACCGCTCCACCCTCACCCCGCCCCCCGGCCAGGGCCCCCGCCACGACTGACGTGCCCCCGGGGTGGCCCCATCCGGTGGCCACCCCAGGGCATGCCCCACCGCTCAGCCAAGGAACAACGCACGTGGTACGTCGAAGCCAGAGCAGCAATCCTCGTTCGGTCGTCGTCCTGACCTCGGGTACGGACTGGGGTACCCGTGCCGCCGGGCAGCGGCGGAGCAGTGGGGCCGAGTCCCCCATACCCAAGCGGCAGCCCGCGAAGATCAAGGCCTTGCAGCAGACCATCAGGGTGGCCCGCCTGGCAATCAACACGAAGCACTGGAACGAGGCGCGTTACGCACTCAGCCGGGCTCGGGCCCTCACCAACGCCCTCTCCACCAACGTGGCCCTGCAAGAACGTGAGCAACTCTCAGCGCTCCGGAAGAAGTACGCGGCGCGCAACACGCCGGCCGCAAAGAACGCCAAGCAGGGGAAGTCGGCACCGGCCAAGCGTGCGGGCGACAAGAAGCCTGCCCCGAAGAAGTCCACGGCGAAGAGCGCCGCCCAGCAGCCGAAGCCCGCGCCTGTGCGCGACCTCGGTGACCGTTTCATCAACCGCGCGGCCCTCGGCTACGGCCCCACGGGCGAGACCCAGGGCTCCCGAACGCGGTGAGGGCGTGCCGTCCGCCACTCCAGCGGACGGCACGCCCTCAAGCCGCTCAGCGCTCCGACGCGAACCGCACGAACTGTCCCCAGCCTTCACAGCCGACGACGAAGGCCGGGCGGGTCACGTCCTTGGAGTCCCGTACGTGGATGGCCTGCTCGGTGACGGCGACCTCCACACAGTCGTCGCCCGAGCTACCGCTATAGCTTGACTTGAACCAGGCGAGTTCCGTCGTGCTCATGTCTCTCCTCGCAGTCGCTCCAGCAAGGCCCTGGAATCTTTGGGGTGCAGGGCCTGCGACCGCAGTGTGTCATAGCGCTGCTGGAGAACTCTCACCTCTTTCGAGTCACCAATCAGCCGCCCGCTCTCCTGGCCCTCCGAGTATGCGAGTCGACGCCCTTCTGGGGTCTCCAGTAGGCGCAGAGGCCCATCCATGCACGAGTGGTACTCGGCTTCCAACGGCATGATTTGCAACGTCACATTGCGAGGCAACGTGTGCTCCAGAACGTGGTTCAGCTGCTCGCGCTGCACCCCGGCACCGCCCAGTCTCCGTCGCAGGACCGCTTCCTCAACGATGAAGTGGAACGGAACTGTCGGACGCTCATACAGCATCCGCTGCCGCTCCATCCTCGCCGCAACCTGAGCCTCCAACTGCTCATCCGTCAGCAGCGGAATCCGGTTCTCGAAGAGTGCCCGCGCGTACCCCTCCGACTGCAACAACCCCGGCACCAACCGGCACTCGTACGTGCACAGGCTCACCGCCTCCCGCTCCAGCCGCGCCCACCGCCGGAACCACGCCGCGAGCCCCGCCTCGCCCCGCGTGAGATGGCGGGCGGCCTTCCGCAGCGCGCCGGTGTTGCCCAGCGCCTCCTCCGCCCGCTCCACGAACGCCTCGTCCGGCATCCGGCGCCCCAACTCCACCGACTCCACGGTGTGTTTGGAGTACTGGACGCGGGCACCGAGGTCGACCCGACTGAGCCCCGCGTGTTCGCGCAGCGCCTGGACGAAGGCGCCGAACGTGCGCAGGCTGTCCGACGGATGCGGCTCCCGCTCCCACTCCCCCGCCGGAACCGCCCGCGCACCAGCGCCGCCGCCGGCCGCCTCCCCCTCGACTTCGACAATGTCCATGCGCCGCCCCTTTCCTCCGTACCGCACCGCGACGGCTCCTCACGCCGCCCCGCGTTCACCGTCCAGCGTGACGGAAAATCAGACGTACCGTCCACTCTTCGTGTCCGTACGCTGACTCAGCGTACGGGGTGCCACACTCGTCCCCGCCCTCGTCCGACCGCCACTCTGAGGTCACGGAGAGCCAGGAGAAACCGTCCGCGTCCACCGCTCACCTGCGGAAACACCCGGGCGGTCGTCTCCCCTCCCGTGAACTCCCGCCCACCACGGGCGGCGGCGGCCGGACCTGGCCGCGTCAGACGAGCTGGAAGGTGCAGTCATGCAGAACGGAACCAACCTGTACGCGCTCGACATCGGCGGGGCCTCGTTCACGAAAGCGTGCGGCGGACCCTGCACCGAGGGGTGCGTGACGCTGGCCCGGATCGGTGAGGACGCCTGGGCCCTCGGCGACAGCAAGCGGCCGGACGCGCAGCCGCTGCGGTTCACCACGCAGGAGCTGGACGCCGCCGGTATCGACCCGGCGCGCTTCGGCCTAGGCGCCTGACCCTCCCCCCTCCCCTCCCACCGCCGGCCGGACCGGGCCCCTCCCCGCGTCCGGCCGGCGCTCCTCGAGACGGGAACGGCTCGTGCACCACCACGCCTACCTCTGGACCGGCCCGAGGGCGCGCTTCGACGACGAGGCCCTGCGTCGACCCCCGCATCCCGAGCCGCCCCCGGCCGGGAGCAAGCCGGAACTGGTCGAGCGCTACCGCCAGGTGGCCGCGGAGTTCCGGACGTCGGAGCTCCCGCCCCTGGAGACGGCGTACTGGCTCGTCAAGCCCCGCTCACTGGTGCGGGGCACCTGGGACGAGGCGAAGGAGGCGGCGGCCTGGCTCGGCGAACGGCTGGCCGAGTACACCCCGCGATTCGCGTCGGAGAGCGACCGGGACACCGCGCGCCTGGCCCGGCTGGTGGACGCCGCCGCCGAACGCCTGCACTCGGGCGCCGACGTGTCGTACGGCCACTACCTCGAACGCCCCTCGTACCTCTCCCTGGCCGTGGTCACGTGCTCCCCCAACCGCGCGGCCCCCGGACTGGCCTGCCCGTGCGCGTAGAGCAGGCTCGGCACTCGCCCCCGCCCTGACCGCACGCCTCGGCGTCGACCCCGGAGACTTCCACCAAACGGGTGATCACACCTCAAAAGCCAACGAATGTTCTTGCTTCGCGCATAGTTTCACGTCATGCCCAACGTCAGTCACGACACCCTGCACGGCTTCCTGCCGGGACGTCCGAAAGCACTGAACCGTGCGCTGGACCTCCTGGACCTCGGAATCCCGCCCGGTGTCACCACCGAGACTCTCCCGACGGACGCATCCGGCGCCCCGAAGATGTTCACCCGGAGCATGGACTCCGTGCTGAGGGTGGTCCGTCCCGACGGGCGCGATCCGTTCATCCTGCTGGTCGAGGCGCAGAGCGGCATCGAGACGAAGAAGGAGACCTCGTGGCCGTACTACGTCGCGTACTTGCGTGACCGGTACAAACTTGAGGTCGTCCTGCTGGTCCTGTGCGTGGACACGGCAACAGCGGCATGGGCGGCCAGACCTCTGCGCACCGGCCTGGGGCGCCCCACCCAGGTGACAGTGCCTCACGTGCTGGGCCCGGCCAACGTTCCGCGTGTCAGCCGGATCCAGGATGCCTCAGCCGACCTGGACTTCGCCGCCTTCTGTCTGTGGATCCACAGCAACGACCCGGACATCGAGGGCATACTGACGGTAATGGGCGAGGCGTTGGCCCAGGACACGGACCGCGAAGCGCGGGACGACCTGGCGGGACTGATCGAGGACGGCTTGGGCAGCGAACACGCCCGGAAAATCTGGAGGAACCTGATGGAATCCCTCTTCACCCCCAGGCGAGGCACCATCGTGGGCGACGCCCGCCTCGCAGGACAGGAAGAAGGACGCGAGGAAGGACGCGTGGCCGGAATGGCCGAGCGACTGCTGCGCCTGATGGAGCGCCGCGGCTTCTCGATGACGGAAGAGACCCGACAGCGCGTCATCACCTGCACGGACATGCCGCTCCTGGATCTCTGGTTCGACCGCGCCATCGACGCCACCACCCTCGACGAGATCTTCGCCAGGCCCTCCGCCACGGACCGCGTCCCCGCCCCCGCCCAGAGCCCGGAGCACACCGCAGTCCCCAGCCAAGAGCCGAGGAACCCCGGGTCCTCGGCCACCTGACACCAGAAGCGCACACCCGGCCGCACCCCACTCCGGGGTGCGGCCCGCTCGGTTCACGGCCCGGTCCCCAACGCCTCGTACATGCCCGTTCCGCAAGCGCGCCGACTCCTCTCCGCCGCCGTACGGTCACCCTGCGTACGGGGCGCGGCACTCGCCCCCGCCCTCACCCGACCGCCAGTCTGACGGCATGAACCACGCGACATCCCCAGTGGGCGCCCCCGTCGGCACCTTCACCCAGCTGCTGTCGTCCACGCGGCGCGGCGCCCGTCTCGCCCGGCTCCTCGCCGTGACCGAACTGCGCTCCCGGGGCGCCTCGCAGGACCTCACGGAACGTGCCGAACTCGTCGTCGCGGAACTCGCCGCCAACGCCGTCCTGCACGGCCGCGTGCCCGGCCGCTGCTTCCGGCTGACCCTCGCCCTCGACCCGGCGGCCGGCCGTCTGCGCGTCGAGGTCACGGACGCCCGCGGGGACCTGTGGCCATGGCCGGCCCCGGCGGAGGACGGGCCCGACGCGCTCCCCCTCGGTGGACGCGGCCTGGCACTCGTCACCGCCCTCGCCGACCACTGGGACTGCGTCCCCCACCCGCCCGGCGGCAAGACCGTCCGGGCGGTGCTGACGACACCGGCCGACGGGTGAGGGCGTCGCCCGAGGAGAGCGGAAGCCCGCGCGCCTACGCCTCCGCGGGCAACGCGGGGAACACGACCACCGAGCCGTCCCTTTCGCGGGCGATCTCGATCGCCACATCCGTCGGGCGGCCGTTGACCGCGACGCCGTCGCCCAGCCCACGGATCTGGTACGCCGTGCGCATCAGCCGGTCGACCTCACCGGTCGTCAAGACGGGACGCACACTCTTCGGGCGGGCCAGCTCCAACGCCGACAGGCGCAGCAGGACACCGGCAAGGCCCTTCTCCAGCTCGTCGAGGCGCTGCTCGTCGCTCCTCAGCGCGCGGGTGAAGTTCTCGAACAGGTTGTCGGGCTCGCTCTGGGCCTGCTCGACCGCCTGGAGGACGTTGACACGCCGCTTCAACGCGATGGCCAGGGCCGCCAGTTCGAGGTAGGTGCGGAACGTGCCACCCTGGTCGTCCACGCCGGGGAACGACTCGGTCAGCGTGCCGATCTCGACGGGCTCACCGTCGGGAAGCCGGTCGAGCGCGCTCGTCCACCGGGCCAGGCGGATGTCAGCCTTGCTCAGTGCCGTGTCGATGGCGTGCACCGCCGAGTCGAGTCCCAGCGAGACACCGAGCCTGCCCTGGTCGAGCAGGATGGCCGTGGCCTTGTCGATGGCGGGACGGCAGCCGTTGAGCGCGCTGTGCTCGTCGTCGAGCTTGTCGGCCTGAAGCTGCTCCAGCAGTTCCGTGATGTGCGCGATGGCCTCCTGCCGCTTGGCGTCGGCATGCGCGCTCACCCCGACCGCCACGGCCATGAGCACGAGTGGAGCGGCCACGGTGAGCAGCGTGCCCCCGGCGGCCGCGGCACCGGCGGTCGCACCGGCCCCGCCGACCGTGCCCGCCGCTGCCGCTCCTTCGACCCGCACGAACGTCGGGTTGGCGACGATCTTGCCCGTCGTCGAATTCACGAAGGTGCCGTAGAAGCAACCGGTCGCACCCTTCGGCACCATGGGGCGAACAATGCCCTGCCCCAACTGCTTGGCGACCTTCGCCGGAACCACCATGCGGTACAGCCCCTCGCCGGCAGCCGTCGTCTTGGCCGCCGCGGCGGAACCGCGCGCCGACTGCGTGACCAGCTGCGACAGGTGCTGTGCCAGCGGACTCGCGGCATCGAGCGAGATGCCCCGGCCGCGGTCGAGCTTGTCCGGCAGCGGATGCACCTCGAGCGTGGCGATCGGCCGGTCGGCCAACGCGGCCAGCACACCGCGCAGTTCGGCCAGGCGCTCAGCCGTCATCGGCCCGCCCCCGGCCACCGCCGGCACCTGGACGTCACCTGTCGCCAGCGTCCAGACCGGAACGGTTGCCTTCTTGCGGTAGTCGATCATCGTCCCCCCTGACTCATCCCCACGTCAGCCCACAACTGACGTTCCAGCAGAACCGTATAGCCGAATCACAGCACCCGGGTGTCACTCGATCCACATCGGACCGTCCCGGAACCAGGCCGGCTTCCTCGCACGCCTGCGACTTCCGTCGCGTCGTCACCGCGTCTGCGCCCCGTGCGACCCCTTCAGCCGACGGGTGACGCACACCGCTTCGCCCCACCCCGTCACGAACGTCGGAACCCCGGCCAGCTCACCGCCGGTATCGCCAGAGCTGCCGCAACCGCAGGGCCTCCATGGCCCGGTGGGTTTCGAGCTCCGTATCGGGGACGGGTTCCCGGCCGAGGCCCACGCGCACCTGGCGGTAGAGCCGGTGTGGGGCGGCGACGGAGCTGTCGACCAGCGTGGACAGAAGCGGCTCGTCGGCCGGTGTGTCCCGGTCCACCGCGACGAGCAACGCGACCTGGTCGTCGGGGTGCAGGGACGGAAACTGCCCACCCGCCCTGAGACGGAGGTCGCCCCAGTTCAAAGGGGTGCCGTCGGCGCGGGCCAGTTCCTCGAGGATGCCGCGGACCGTGACGGCCGACTTGTCGATCCTCTCGGCCGGCAGGCGGTCGTCCTGCGGTGGCTCGACGGTGCGGCCTGCCCCCGACGACGTGTTCCGCGAGGCGGCCACGGCCTGGGCGGACCGTTCGGCGGACACCCGGTCCTCCACCCTGCGCCGCCACCGCCTGAGCTGCTTGGCGTCCGCGACCGGCAGCGGCTGGGCGAACTGATCGCAGTGCTTCCCGATCTCGTCAAGCAGCCGCACCAGATCCTGGGTGGACCGGTTTTCATGGGTCTGACTCAGTTCACCGAGCAGGCGACGAATCTTCCTGAGGTGCGGATCCTTCTTCTCGACCGGCTTCGCTTCGAGGACCTTGACCCGTTTCGGTTCGGGAGAGACGGTCCGAGGCTCCGTCTTGGCAGAGGTGACTCGGCCCGGACCGCCCACGAGGAACCGCTTCCCTCGACGACGTCCGTGACCAGCAACCGGACCGAGCCCGCGAGACGGTAGACGTACTGGTCCGTGGGAGCCTGCACCGTGTCGGGCAGGGACAGACAGGCCCGGACGATGCGGCTTCCCGTCGGCTTGACGAAGCCGGGAATCAGGCGCCTGCCCGGCACGTCCAACGGCGACGAGGACAGGGGTGCCGCTTCCGTGTCCACCGCGAACACGACCTGTCCACTGGGCAGGGGAACACTGCTGGGAAGCGGCTCGCAGCCGATACCGTCGTCGCGGACCGCTCCCTTGGCGCGCAGCTCCTCGAGTGCGGGCGTGACGAGGCCGCTCTCGGTCATCCGGCAGTGCTCCAGAGGAGCCCAGTCCGTCCTCTTTCCGTCGGTCACGGTGCCGATGGACACACGACGGTCATTGCCCTCGGTCTCGCACCGTACGAGCAGCGCGTACCCTCGGCGCGCCACCATGTCGTCCGTGAGCGCGCCGGTCCGGCCGAAGACCCACTCGATACGGCCCTCCTTCGCGCCCAGGCTGTCCGCCGCCTTGCGCCAGCTCCGGTAGTCCTCCGGGTGGAGCTCGAACCGCCGGAAGTGGCCGCCGAGGCATGGCCCGGGCTCTCCCGGTGAGGGCGATGGGCCCCTGGCTGCCTTCGCGCGAGCCCTTCGTGAGCTCCGGGAAAGGGCGGGCGGAACAGTCGACGTCCCAGGCGTTCACCGGATTCGATCCCCTTGCGGGCGATGCGGACGCCGATGCGCTTACCCCACAGCCGTTTTCGCAGGTGGGAGCGGGCCGGCGCGAGGCGTCCGCCCGCGCCGCCCGCCGGGCCACCGATCTGGCTCAGGAATACACAGGCCTCCTGACCACCGGCCCGACGGCGGGCGCACTGCTCCCGCCGGACACGGCACCGCTCTGAACGGCCCCTCGGGTCAGGCCCTGTCGGGCCAGGGGAACCCGAGTTCCTCGGCGCGCTCACGGCTGCCGCCGCACACCTTCGCATAGGACTTCGGGTCCTCTTCGGCCAACCGGCGCAGGGCGGCTGCGGCCTGTGCCTCGGGCGGGGTGCCGTCGTCCCGGATGTCCCAGCGGAACTGGAGGGGGCTGTCGGCTCGTTCGGGACTGCCGGGCGTCGGCCCTGGCCTGTACCAGAAGGTCACCACGGCGGTGTCGGGGTCGTCGAAGCCACTGCTGATCCAGCCTCGGTCCGCGTCCCATCGGCTCAGCAGATCCGGCTCCTCGATCAACCCCGACTTGATCAGGCGGGCGACGGTGCGAGTCCGCCAGGACCAGGAGCAGTCGGTCTCCGCCCTGGCGATCTCCGTGTCATAGGCGGAGGCGTCGAACCGGTACGCGGGCAGCTCGGACGCGGGCTCACGGGAGCCCGGCATGGTCTGCCGCCAGTTCTCCCACACCACCTGGTCCGCGTCTCGCCGGATGGTGACGTAGAGCGCGCCACAGCACCCCTCGGTGCAGTAGGCCTCCGCGAGTTGCACCTCGCGGGGCTCCGCCCCGGCCCTCAGCCGGCCCTCGTCCAACAGGTGATCGGGGCTGTGGGCGGACCCACGGCCGAACACCGCCGGAACCACCGGACGGCCGTCGATGAGCACACGCGCCTCGACGGGGTCCCGGTCCGCGGGGTCGCCGGCCACCACCTCGACGCGGAATCCGTCGGGCGTGGCCGGGCGCCTGAACGGCTGCCGTCCAGTGCGACGGATCCAGTCGGCTCGCCGCCGCTGGTCCGCCGCGCTTGCGGTGGCGCCCGCCACCGCCCATCGGGGCTCGGCCAGCAGCCGCCCGAGCGATTCCAGCAGTACCGCGCGCCGTCCGGGCGGCCAGTCCAGCAGCACGCCGGTGCCACTGCTCAGATCCAGGGCGAGCGACAGCAGCATGGCCGCGTTGTCGAGGGTGGGCGGCAGCAGACCGGCTCGGCCGACGACGCCGTCGTACACGCGGAGCGCGTCCCGGTAGGCGAGGAGGTCGGTGGGGTCGTCGCGTGAGCATCCCATCCGGACGAGCAACCTGCCCGCGCGGGCGAGCAGGTCGGTGTCGGAGGGGTGGCGGTCGAGGAGGTCGGGCAACTGGGAGGCCTCCGCGATCCGGCGGGCGACCGTGCTGCTGACGAAGCGGGGTGAGGCAGGAAGCGCGACCAGTTCCGGGCGGACGGCCTGCCGGGCATCTGCCCACAGGGCGTGGACGAATGGCCGCAGTTCGTCACTGCGAGCGTAGACCGCGAGCCACACGACGGCTGCGGATCGGCGATCGAGGATGTCGAGCGCGTTGATCACTGGGCCGGTGAGATCTCGGAGCAGACCGAGAACGGAGAGATACGGAACGTCCTCGGGCTCGCCGAGGCGGCCCAGCAGGGCGATGCCTGCGGTGACGGTGGACGCGGTCGTACCGGTCCGTATCAGCCTCCGTCCCAGAGTGCGGGCCGCATCCACCTGGTCGGCCGGCAGCGGCAGCCCGGCGACGGTGAATCCGATCAGGTATCGGTGGCGGTCCTGGATACCGAGTCGTTCGAAGCGGCGATGCAGGGTGGCGGGGTCGTCCGGGAGTGGACTGAGCGCTTCCCGGATGGCGCTCTTCGCCTCTTCCCGAGGGAGCGGATCCTTGCCCGTAGCGGTTTTCCGAGACCGGGAGTAACCGCGCCGGGGCGGGACTCCATCGGGGGACTCGCGCAGCAGATGCAGGGCTTGGTCGTACAGAGCGGTCGGGGCGGTGAGCGCGTCGCGCTCTTCCTGGGCGCTCACCGGGTGAAGTGGGACTCGATTCCGTAGGTCATGTCCGCAGCTTGCCAGCCGGTCAGCACCGTGTCGAAGGAATTGTCGTCCCACCCATGTATCCGGTGCCGTCGGCGGGAGGCGGTGGCAGGGCGGACACGGGACTCTCCCACCCCATGCACGGGCCAGGCGCCGGAGACGCAGCGCCCGGGCTACCAGGTCAGTACTGACGGGGCGATCACTCGGTACGTCGAGGTTGAAGCACCTGGCAAGGCCATCCAGCCCAGACCGTTCCTCACCATGACCGGCTGACCCCACACTCTTCCGCTCCCCATCCTCGCCGCACAAAAGGAGGCCGGCCGATGGCCACCGTGCTGTTCAAAGACACCACCCACCAGGTAGCTGACTTGATCACCGACATCCGACGCGGTGAAATCGCTCTGCCCGACCTGCAACGACCCTATGTGTGGGAACCGGCCAAGGCGCGTGAGTTGTTCGACTCCATGAGCTGTTTCCAACCTCATTTTGAGGCGTTGAGGTGGAGGGTGAGGACGGCCTGGACGAGGGCGGTGATGCGGGTGGTGCTGCACCGCAGCTTGCGCAGCAGCCGCCAGGTCTTCAGGGTGGCCACGGCCTGCTCGCCGAGCGCGCGGATCCTCGCATGGGAGACGTTGACGGCTCGCTGACCTGCGGACAGCCGCTCCCAGCGGCCGCGGTAAGGCACACGTACCGTACCGTCGGCTCCCTGGTAGCCCTGGTCGGCCCAGCAACAAATGCCGGCCTCGGCCAGGGCGTCGATGACGCCGCAGGTACGGGCCGCGCGGACGTCGTGCACCGCGCCGGGCAGAGCCGGCGAGGCCCACAGCAGGTGGCCTGGGGGCACCCCCGGCCGAAGGCTGGGGGAGGGTCGGCGAGGGCCTGCACGTTCATCCCGTGTTTCCGGTGCTTCCGGAGTAGTACGGCCGGTCGGCGGCGATGCGGTCGATGGGCAGCACCGTGCCGTCGAGGATCACGAACGCTTTGCGCGCCGCTGTCCGGTTGGCAGCGGCAAGGTCCGGGGCGAGCTCCGCGAGGATCTCGACGGCCTCCGCCACATAGCGGTACACCGTGGCAACACCGACGCCGAAACCTGCCGCGAGCTGGGGGGATGTGTGTCCACAGCGCAGATGGGCCAGCACGAGCAGGGCCTGGCGATCCGCCGGAAGCCGCCGCCACCGCGTGCCGCGTTCGCGGCGCCGGACGCTCAGCAGACCGGACAGGAACCGCAGGGTGGAACTGGACAGATCGAGTCCCGATGGGTAGACAAGCACACGAAGCTCCGGGCGGACAGGTTGCTCTTGGTCGACAACCCATCTACCAGGAGCTTCACCTCTTCCCACCTCCGGCCCCCACGCCAACTCAGCCTGACATCAGCCAGGTTGGAAACAGCTCGCTGTATTCGACCAAGGCTGCCCTTGGAAGTGGTCGTTGCGTTCTGCGCGGCTCACGGAGGCCAGGGTTCTTGAGCGGGCCGCGCCGATGCCGAGGCGATTGCGGAGGGTCTTCGCAGGGCTGCGGCTCGATCCCCACCCCTCACACACAAGCCATCCGGCACGGCTCACGGCACGCTCCCATGGCCCACGGCGCACTCCCCCTGGCCCCGGCAACCGGCAACCGACATCCCCCAGTTGTGCCCACCCCATGGATACGGTTCAGGGGCCCGCAGCGAGAGCTGCTGGGCCCCTGAACCGTAGTGGGGTCCGCCCCCGACCTCGGGGAGTTACGCCGCCAGGCCGCGCTCAGCGTTCTGCGGAGTCTTGGCGGGGTCCTCGGCGAGGTAGCGCTCGATCGAGTCGTCGAGTTCTTCGAGCCACGGTGTGTGGTGCTCGGCGGCCAGGGTTCCCGTCATGACCGAGCGGTAAACACGGTCGCGGTAGCCCATGATGTCGGCCTTCTTGTCGCGCTTCCACGCGAGGAAGATCTCGACGACCCGGTCGAGGTCGAACTCGGGGTAGTCCGTCTGTCGCAGCAGATCACGCACGTAGTCGGCCTGGAAGCGGATCTCTTCGGCGTCCGAGGAAAGCTTCTCGAAACGTTCCCGCCACTCGGCGATGGACGCGGAGCGTTCGGTCTCCGACGGCAGCTCGGTGCGGCCCAGGATGAGGTCGCGTACGTACCAGGCCTGCGCGTCGAACATGTTGAAGGTGAACCACTGGTCCTGCGCGCCGAGGTAGGCCAGACGCGGGTTGTCCTGCCACACGACACCGCGGTAAAGGCCGTCCGGGTACACGTTGTTCGGGGAGGTCAGCGCGAGCTCGTCGGGCAGGAACGGGTACTTGTGCAGGTAGCCGGTGCACAGGATGACGGCGTCGATGTGCTTCGAGGTGTCGTCGGCGAAGTGGACCGTGTTGCCCTCGATGCGCTTGATGACGGGGCGTTCCTCGAAGCCCTCGGGCCAGTCGTAGCCCATCGGCGCGGAACGATAGCTCGCCGTCACCGAGCGTGCGCCCATCTTGAACGCCTGGCTGCCGATGTCCTCGGCCGAGTAGCTGGAGCCGACGACGAGGACGTCCTGCCCCTTGAAGTCTTCCGCGCCGCGGAAGTCGTGCGCGTGGGCGATCTGCCCGGGGAAGGTCTCGATGCCAGGGAATTGCGGCACGTTGGGGAAAGCGAAGTGGCCGCTGGCGACGACCACATGGTCGAACTCCTCGGTCGTCGTTTCTCCGGTGGGGAGATTCTCGACCGTGAGCGTGAAGACCTCACGCTCGGCGTCGTATTCCGTCCAGCGCACGACGGTCTGGAAACGGATGAAATCGCGCACGTTCGTCTTCTTCAGCCGGGCGGCGATGTAGTCCCACAGAACCGGGCGCGGCGGGTATGAGGAGACGGCGCGACCGAAGTGCTCGTCGAAGGTGTAATCAGCGAACTCCAGCGCTTCCTTCGGCGCATTCGACCACAGATTGCGGTACATGCTCGAGTGCACGGGCTCGCCGTACTCGTCGAGTCCGGTGCGCCAGGTGAAGTTCCACTGGCCACCCCAGTCAGCCTGTTTCTCAAAACAGACAATCTCGGGGATGTCCGCCCCCGCGCGCGCTGCGGTCTCAAAGGCCCGCAGCTGAGCCATGCCCGAGGGGCCGGCACCGACAATCGCTACTCTTTTTCCGTTCGTCACGTATGTCCCTTTATTTTCGCCATGCGGCCCTGCACCCACCCTCACGGGCAGGACGGAGCCATCCGGTCGCCAGAATCCGCACGTATCGACCGGCTCAGAGAGACGGATTTCTTTTGACCGTAGCAGGATTGGCCCAGTTGCGCTAATTTGCTGTCGCAATCAACGGTGTCAACCCGTCGGAGGTGCGGGCCGCGACAGCCGGTCCGGCCGTGCGGCTACAGGTCGACATCAAGCCCCACTCTCGGCGGATGAACTGCAGCTTCGTCACCTCGTCGGGTGCGACGGGACCGCCCCTCGGGCTGGCCACGAAGGTCGTCGCCCTGCATGCCTTCACCCTTTGAACTTCACATCAGCAATGCAGTAGAAAGGGTGGATGGCGCCCTGGCGGAAATGTGCCCGACCGCAGCTCCTTCCCGGTCTGCGCAATCTCATTCCTCCGAGATGCAGAAGGAAGCGGATCCGTAATCTGGCTTCTCCGTCTTGTCCGAGTGAAGGTGTGTCAGGGGCGCCTCAGCCTGGATCCACCGATGACCATGGAGGGAAGACTGTGTCCTCCCAGGTCAACCAGTCCTTCGGGTGGTAGTCGATCTTCACCTGAGAGGTGAAGGCGCGGAACGGCTCAATCGGGCCGCTGACCTGGGCGAAGGCTGCTCGGGTCCGGTTTTCTTCGGTGGATTCAGGCTCAGGGATCGGCCTGCCTGCCTCGGGCCGTCGCCTGCCGGAGGCGGGTGGTGGCGAGGTCGATGAGGGTGCGGGTGGCCCGGCTGAGGGTGGTGTTGCGGCGGTGCACGATGGCGAAGTGGTCGTAGAGTCTCGGCCGCAGCGGGGCGGAGTGGAGCCGGTGGGGAAGCTGGCCGGCGAGACGGTGGACGACGCCGCGTGCCGCGATCGTGTCGGCGTGTCCGCGGGCGGCGATCTCCAGCGCGGTCTCGACGTTCTCGACCTCAATGTGCGGCCGCAGTGTGCGGTGCGCCGTCTGTACGGCACGGGTGAGCTGCTGACGGGTGTAGTCCCGTTCGCCCCACGTGGCCTCGGAGAGGACCAGTCTGGCGTCCGCGAGGCGGGCGGGCGTGACGGGACGCCGGGCACGCTCGGGGTCGGAGCTGAGATACACGATCTCGTCGCGGGCCACGGAGCGGACGGTGAGCTGGTGGTCGTCCAGGATCGGGAGCGCCACCAGGCTTGAGGGACCCCGAAGATCCCGGACAGGGACCCAATAGGGTTGTCCTGTAAGGAATCGAGGGAAGAAGCAAGTGGCACGTCCAAGTCCGTACTCGCCGGAGTTCCGCGAAGAAGCGGTCCAGTTGGCATTGAAATCCAGCAAGCCGATCGCTCATGTCGCCCGGGAACTCGAGATGAATTCCGAGACGCTGCGCACGTGGGTGCGCCAGTGAGCTGTTGGACGCCGGCCCGATCAATGCGGGTACCGTCCTCACCCCTGCATGGGAGGAGTACGACCACGTAGCCGCCATCGACGACCAGGGACGCATCGTTCTCGACGGCCAGATTCACGACACGCCCTCTGGAACCGCTAATGCGGCCGGAGCCGGGACCAACGGCTGGACTTTCTGGCTTGCCGACACCCCGGAAGGGCAGGTCTCCCTGGCCGACCTGCGAGCTGCTTCGTCCGAAGAGAGCTGAACGCCGAGCCACGCTTCGGCTGAATGGCGGCGGTGCTTATGAAAGAAGTCGGCCCGGCTGTCGCCGGCCCGGTCGCCCTCGGCGAGTGTTCCGTCGAGCAGGACGTACTCGGGGGCGGTCTCCCGCAGGACCCGCTCTGGCGCACGGACCCGGCAAAGGACCGTGAGTGTCCTCGCCCCGAGCACGCGTCCCACCCCTCTCATCCGATGCGTCGGCGGACCTGGAGGCCGCTCACACCACGTGCTCGTTGACAACGTCAACGTGTAGCCTGTGCGGTGTTCGCGCAGGCCTCGCCTCCCTCGGAAGGTCACCCATGCCGCAGCCCGACCGCCTCCCCGGCACGCCCGAGTTCCGCATCAAGCTGCCCAAGGACGGCGCCGAGGCGCGCGGACATCTGCTCACCGAGTTCGGCGGCAACGGCACGTACAAGTTCCTGCTGCGGGAGGGTTCGGTCGTGACCGCCGAGGCCTGGCCGGGGCTCGGCGACCACGCACGCCGGTTCCGCAAGGAGTTGCACGCCGGCGGCACACTCGTCGACGCCCCCACCGGTCCCGGCCTTCCCAAGGACGCACCGCCGCGCTGGACGGTGACCCGGGGCATCGAGTGCAACTCCTCCTCGGCCGCCGCCGCGCTGGTGTACGGCTACGACGCCTCCGGCCCGGAGTCCTGGCGCACCGCGGAGGGCCATCCGCTCGCCGACTACCTGTCCACCAACTGGCGTGCCCCGCACAAGGCGTGGCTGGTGCGCGGGTCCAATGTCTCGGGGCACAACCTGGTGCGGCGGCTGTGGCTGGAGGAGGGGTTCGTCTCGCTCGCGGGCGCGCATCTGCCGCCCCTGGAGGAGGCCGATCCGACCAAGAGCGCGCTGCGCCGCTTCGTCGAGGAGGGGTACGAGGGGGCGGCCTCGTACCACCAGAAGCAGGGCCTGGTCGACGAGTTGCACGCCTTCCTGACCCAGATGCGCGTCGGCGACACCGTGGCCACCATCGGCGACGGCCGACTCCACGTCGGGCGGATCACCGGGGAGGCCGTGCAGAGCGCGTCGCCGGGCGGGCTGTCCAATCTGCGCCGGACCGTGGCCTGGCAGGCGGCCAGCCACGCGTACGAGGAGCTGCCGGAGGAGGTGCAGCAGAAACTGTCCGTGCAGCACGACGTCGTCGACCTGACCGGTGTCCTGGACGCGCTGGACGGGCTCACCGGACGTACGGAGCCTGTGGACCCGGCGGTGACCGACGGCACCGGCGATCACCCCGTCGTGGAACGGCCGGCGCAACGGGAGCTGAACCTGCCGGACATCACCGAAGCGCTCGCCGCCGCCCTCCTGGTCCACGACCGGGCCTGGCTGGAGGAGATGCGCGAACTCCTCCTCGACGAGAAGCAGATGGTGCTCTACGGCCCGCCGGGTACGGGCAAGACGTACCTGGCGATGAAGCTGGCCGAGTACTTCGGCGGCGGCCCGGAGCAGGTCAAGATCGTGCAGTTCCACCCGTCGTACGCGTACGAGGACTTCTTCGAGGGGTTCCGGCCCGTGGAGGACCCGGAGACGAGGGAGGTGGCGTTCCGGCTGACGGCGGGCCCGCTGCGGGAGCTGGCCGACCTCGCCTCCCGCGAAGGCAACCGTCACATCCCGCACTTCCTGATCATCGACGAGATCAACCGCGCCAATCTGGCGAAAGTGTTCGGCGAGCTGTACTTCCTCCTGGAGTACCGGGACCGGTCCGTCCGTCTCACCTACTCCGGCGACGACTTCCCCCTGCCGCCCAACCTCTTCGTGATCGGCACGATGAACACCGCCGACCGGTCGATCGCCCTGGTCGACGCGGCGATGCGGCGCCGTTTCGCGTTCGTGGAGCTGTCCCCGCGCACCGAACCGACCGCCGGGCTGCTCGCGCGCTGGCTCGAGCGCGAAGGGAGGGACCAGGAGCCCGCCCGCCTCCTCGATGCCCTCAACGCCCGTATCGACGACGCCGACTTCGCCATCGGCCCCTCGTACCTGATGAAGCCGGGCGTGTACCGCGACGGCGGCCTCGAACGGACCTGGCGCACGAAGATCCTGCCGCTGCTCGAGGAGTACCACTACGGCGAAGGAATCGACGTCGCCGCCCGCTACGGCCTCGACGCGCTGCGCGAGCAGCACCCGTGACCGTGCCTGTGCCTGTGTCCGGGCCCGTGCCCGTGCCCGTGTCCGAGGTGGCGCTGCGCGAGTACGGGCCCGCCGTCTCCGTACCGCTGGGTGCCGAGGCCGGGCGGGCCCTTGCCGCCTCCGGCATCCTGGAGAGCGCGACCCCGGATCCCGGCCGGGAAGGGAACTGGTTGCTGCGGGCGGGCAGCCGGGTCGGCGCCGTGCGCACGCCCGGCGGTCCGGTCGTACGGATCATGCCCAAGACCCCGGTGAGCCGGCTGTTCTTCCTGCTCGGGTTCAGTCTCGACCCGGCACGCGCCTGGCGTGACAGCCGGGAGGGCACCGTCGACACCGGTGCGTACGACGACGTCGTCCCCGCGCTCGCGCACGCCGTGGAACGGCAGATCGACGCGGCGCTGCGGCAGGGGGTTCTCCAGGGCTACCGGGAGGTGCAGGAGTCCGCGCTGGTCGTACGCGGGCGGCTGCGCGAGGCCGAGCAGATCCGGCGGCACTTCGGCCGCACCCCGCCCGTGGAGATCTCCTACGACGCGTACACCGCCGACACCGCCGAGAACCGCATCCTGCGCGCCGCCGCCGAGCGGTTGCTGCGGCTGCCGGGCGTTCCCGGTCCCGTCCGGCGGCGCCTGGCCCATCAGCGCGTCCGTCTCGCCGACGCCCTTCCGCTGATACGGGGGCAGGAACTGCCGCGCTGGCAGCCGTCGCGCCTCAACTCCCGCTACCAGCCGGCGCTGCGGCTCGCCGAGGCCGTCCTGCGCGGCTCCTCGCCGGAACACCGGGCCCCCGGGCCCGAACCGCTCGCCGTGGACGGCTTCCTGCTCGACATGAACAAGCTGTTCGAGGACTTCGTCACCGTCGCCCTGCGCGAGGCCCTCCGGGAGCACGGCCTGACCGCGCACCTCCAGGACCCCCACCACCTCGACACCGCGGGTCTCGTACGGATGCGCCCCGACCTCGTCGTCCGCACCGGCGACGGACGTACCCCGCTCGCCGTCGTCGACGCCAAGTACAAGGTCGAGAAGGCCGACGGACTCCTCAACGCCGACCTGTACCAGGCGCTCGCGTACGCCACCGTGCTCGGTCTGCGCGAGGCGCATCTGGTGTACGCGGCCGGACGGCAGCCCGAGCGCTTCCACGAGGTGCGCGGCACTGCGGCGGGGCCGGGCGGACGCGGAGTGCGGCTGTATCAGCACAGCCTCGACCTCTCCCGTCAACCGGACCGGATCCTGTCGCACCTCCGGGAAATCGCAGGACGGCTGGCCGCGGCCGCTCCCCCTTCGCGCTCATGATCGACGCTCGCTCAACGCCGTCCGACGGAAAGGAAGTGCCCCATGCCCCGGCTCGCCTTCGCCCAGAGCTTCTGGGACGGCTACGACACCCTGGAGAAGCCGGTCCGAGCCGGAGTGCGCAAGGCCATGGCGAAATTCCAGGCCATGAGCGTCGCCGAACTCAACGCGGACAAGGGACTGCACCTGGAGTCCGTCCAGAACGCCAGTGACCCGCGGATGCGCACCATACGCATCACCGACTTCTGGCGGGGCGTCGTCCTCGCCCCCGACGACGGCAGCGACATGTTCCTGCTGGTCAACGTCCTGCCGCACGACGACGCCTACACCTGGGCGGCGAAGCGCCTGTACAGCGCGAACTCCGCGACCCGGGCCCTGGAGGTACGCAACGCCGTCGCCCTGGACGAACTGACACCGCTGTACGAGACGGCCTCACGCACGGCTCCCCGGCTGCTGTTCGCGGACGTCTCCGACGGCACGCTGCGCGAACTCGGCATCGACGGCCAGGTGCTGCGCGCCGCACGTTCCCTGGTGGACAAGGCCCAACTGGAGGCCTTCTCCACGCTTCTGCCGGAGGATCAACTGGAGGTGCTGCAGTACCTCGCCGAAGGCTTCGGCCCGGAAGAGGTCTACCGGGATGTCGTGGCCGTCCGCCGGCCGGCCGACGCGCCCGCCGAGCCGGTCGAGGACCTGGCCACGGTGATCGCCAACACTTCCGCACGCATCCGCCTGGTCACCGGGCCGCAGGAGCTGGAGGAGGTCCTGGAGAAGCCGTTCGCGGCCTGGCGGGTCTTCCTCCATCCCTCCCAGCGGCGCGTCGCCCACCGCACCTCGTACGGGGGTCCCGTCCAGGTCACCGGCGGACCCGGGACGGGCAAGACGGTGGCCGCCCTGCACCGGGTCAAGCACCTGCTCGGCCGTTCCGAGGACGGCCGCGTCCTGCTCACCACGTACACGAACGCGCTCGCCGCCGGACTGCGCGAGATGCTCGGCCTGCTCCTCGACGAGGACGAGAAGCTGCTGGCGCGGGTCGACGTGACGACGGTCGACGCCTACGCGCACGGCGTCGTGCGCGCGAAGTCGGCGGCGGCGCCCAAGCCGATCGGGGACCGGGAGCAACGGCAGTTGTGGGAGAAGGCCGTCAAGCAACTCGGTCTGCCGTTCACCGACCGGTTCCTGGCCCAGGAGTACCGGCACGTCGTGCTCGGCCAGGACCTGCGCGATCTCGACGCCTACCTCGGCGCGAGCCGCCGCGGCCGCGGCACCGGCCTCGGCCCCACGCGCCGCCGGGAGGTGTGGAGCGGCGTGGAGCGGTTCGAGCAGTTCCTGCGCGACCGCGGCGAGACCACACACCTGCGGGTCTGCGCCCGCGCGGCGGAGTTCATCGCCGGTGAGCCGGCTCCGTACGCCCATGTCGTCGTCGACGAGGCACAGGACCTGCACCCCGCGCAGTGGCGTGTGCTGCGCGCCGCCGTACCTCCCGGCCCCGACGACCTGTTCGTCACGGGCGACCCCCATCAGCGGATCTACGACTCGCGGGTGTCGCTCGGCTCCCTGGGCATCGCCACGGCCGGCCGCAGCTTCCGGCTGCGCGTCAACTACCGCTCCACCGAGGAGATCCTCGCCTGGTCGGCGCGGCTCCTCGCGCCCGTCACCATCGACGCGCTCGAAGGTGAGGGAACGGACTCGCTGGCGGGGTACCGCTCCCTGCTGCACGGGCGCCATCCCCAGGCGCAGGGGTACGCGACCCGGCAGGAGGAGACCGAGGTCCTGGTGAACCGGGTCCGGGCGCTGCTCGACGAGGGCCTCGCACCGCACGAGATCGGCGTGTGCGCACGCTTCAACCTCTCCCTGGACGCGGCCGAGGAGAAACTGAAGGCCGCCGGCATCCCGGTGCTGCGGGTCAAAGGACAGACCGCGCGGGGGACCGAAGGGGTACGGCTGGCGACGATGCACGCGATGAAGGGGCTGGAGTTCCGGGCGGTGTCCGTCCTCGGCGTCAACGAGGGCTCCGTCCCGTTCGCCCGGGAGATCACCCCACGCGAGGCGGACTCGCTGCAACACGACGCCGACCTGCTCCGGGAACGCTGCCTCCTCTTCGTCGCCTGCACGCGCGCCCGCGAAGCGCTGAGTGTGACGTGGAGCGGAGCTCCGAGCCCGTTTCTGCCACCCGCCGCTTGATCGGCCGGCCGACGCACGCGCCGATGCGGACGGGTGCGGGCCGGTGCGGGGCGCCCACCAGGGGTGCCCCACGCCGTCCTCACTCCTCCGGTACCAGGGCACCCGCGGCAAGGCCGTCACGGGCGACTTCGGCGAGCTGCCGACTCAGCTCGTCGACCTTGCGCATGCCTTCCTCGAACGCGGACAGGGCCCGGAAGGCAGTGCCGTACCGACGCTGTTCGTCGATGCCCATGCGGGGGATACGGGAGCCCCTGCCGTCAAGGCGGTAGGTACCGCTGGCGCTTGTGGACCGGCGGGCGTTGGCGGAGCTGCGCAGGAATCCCTGCAGATAGTCCGTGTCGAGCTGCTCGCTGGTCGAGACCGGCTCCGGACCGTCGTACGTGACGAGTCCGGCGCGGGCGAGATCCGCGACGCTGGTGGTGGCACCGTCCAGTGAGCCCGGTTCGCCGCCCGGCACAAGGTCGGGCAGAAGTGTGGCGAGTCGACGGACCTGGTCCTCCAGTTCCTCGCGCAGGGCTGCGTATTCGCCGGGATAGTCGCGGTGCCGGGACCGGAGATGGTTGCCGGGGGTCAGGTCGACGGTCTCGTCGAGGAGTTCGATCAGCGGCACGTCGGCGACCTGGTCGGGGCGTGGTTCCAGGCTCCCGTCGGGGCTGTCGCCGGTCAAGTCGACCATGCGCACGGTCTGGTTCGTATCCGCAGCTCCCGCGTTCTCGGGGCGCCTCAGACACCACAGATGAACGGGCAGGGCGTGAGAGGTCGCCGTCCCTGGCGGCAGGGCGACCACTTGGCGCACGATCCCCCGGCGTACGAGCTCTGCCCGGATGCGGCGGCCTGCCTTGCGGTAGGCGACCGAGGCGGGCATGACCATGAGAACCTGGCCGCCGGGCGCGGTGTGCGCATAGGCGTGCTGGAGCCACGCCAGCTCCCCTTCGGCCTTGGACGGGGTACCGAGTTCCCAGCGGGAGTCGAGCAGCAATTCCTCTCGCCCCCACTCGGTCACGCCGGTCGGCGGGTCGCAGACGACCAGGTCCGCCTTGAGATCCGGCCATTGGTCCGCGCGCAGGGAATCACCTGCCGCGATGCGCACGCCCGATCGGCCCAGGAGGTCGGCGCGGAGCTGCGCGAAGCGGGCACTGTCGGCATCCGTCTCCTGGCCGCAGCAGCGCATTCCCGCTTCGGAGGCGACGGACAGGAGCAGTACCCCGATGCCGCAGGCGGGATCGAAAACCGTGGCGTCGGCCTGCAGTTCGGGAGCGAAGTGACACATGGCACGCACCACGCGCTCGGAAGTCACCTGGTCCGATCCCGCACGCCGAGCGGAGTCGATGAATCGTTCCGTCAGTGCCTTCACAAGGTCGACGGGCGCTTCGGTCCGGGCGAGCTCTTGCACACGGGTGGCGACGTCATCCGGCAGGCCCTGCTCACTTTCTCCGGCCAGCACCGAGGCCACCTCTGCCAGACCCGCGACCATCTGTTCCCCGTAGGCGGTTCGCATGGCCTGCCACAGCTCGACCTCGGGCGACACCTCTTGGCCTTTGCGCTGCTTGTCCAGCCATTCCTGGACCTCGGCGAGCGCGTAGAGCGGACTGTTCGCAGCGCCTCCCGCCGCAGCGGGGAAGTCGTCATACCGCCGCCGCCAGTTGGAGACAGCGGCCCGAGTGACCCCGGCCAACCGGGCGATCTCGGAGCCAGTGACAAGAGGGCCTACCGGTGGGACGGTATTGTCCTTCATACCCCCAGCGTACACGGATCGCAAACCTCCCTCCCGCGTGAAACCTGTTGACAGAGGAAACACTGAATTCTCTCGTGCCTGACGTGCACTGGTTTCGCCTGAGTTCAGTACGACGCACCCAGCTCACACCCCACACCCCACACCCGGGCAGCCGCGTAACGGACATGCCGGAGCCGCACACGCGGCTCCTGGCGGATGTGATCGCGCTCGGTTCCCCGTACCCCTGGCCCTCACCGGCAGGTATGCCGTGCGAGCGCACCACCTCGTGAACCGTCCCAGCCAGGACCTCGATGCCGCCACCGAGAACCCCGCACCCGTGGCCGACATCGCCGCCGCAGGGGGTTCCCCCCCATCCCTGGGTGATCGGCTTGAGGGCATGGAAGTAGCGGAAGATGCTGCGGTAGCTGCGGCCCGCGTGCTCCCACGTGCCCTCGCCGCGCACGACCTTGATCCAGGCCCTCAGCTCCTGCGCGATCGTCTGGGGCAGAGCGGCGAGCTCCTCTTCCAGCCTCATCTGGTGCGTGTCGCGGCGGAACTCCGGGTCCGGGGTCAGCAGCCCTCGGGCTTCGAGGAACTGGGTGACGCGCATGCCGTTGCGTCGGCAGCGGCAACGGCGAGCAGTGGGGCTGTTCGCCCGGCCGCCCTGTGGTTCATCGGCTGGTTCGCCGGCTCCGGGGCAACCAAGATCGTCCGACCGTCCTGCCCACGCCGCCACGAGAGGAAGGCCCCGGCCGGAATCGGGGTCAAGGCCCGGCTTCCGAGGCCGGGCGAAGCACCGGTACGGGTTGGGGTTTGTCGGCCGTCAGCGGTGAAGGGATGCCGAGCCGCTGTTCGGTGCTGTTCCGGCGGGGCGGCCTGTTACGCCCGAGGCGTTCGTGAGCGTCGGCGAAGTGCCCGGCAACGGCCGCGGAGACCGTCGAGAGGTCCAGGGCCAAGGCGAAGCCGACGATGATCTCCGCCAGCCGGACGGCGCTTCCCCGGCCGGTACACCCCATCGCTTTCAAGAGTTCGTGCTGCGTGGGCAGGTGGGTGCCGCCCCCGACCGTGCCGAGTGCCAGGCCGGGCAGGGTCATACTCGCGTAGATGCCGTCCCGCGTGCGTTCGAGGATGAACTGCCCCACACTCGACTCGTGAACGCAGGCGATGTCCTGGCCCGTCGCCGTGAAGATCGCCGCCACGATATTGGCGGTGTTCGCGTTGGACCCCAGGACCCCGCTGTGGACTGCTCCGGCCGTGATGTGCTGGTACCCCGTGACCAGCTCGTCGGGGGTGGTCCTCAGGACCCGTTGGACGACCCCCGCCGGCAGAAGGCAGTCGGCCGCCACCCTGATTCCACGGCCTTCTGCCACAGCCTGGGCTGACGCCTTCTTGTCTCCGGATGTGTTCCCTTCGATGATGAAGGATTCAAGCTCCTCGTCCGCGACCAGGTGCGGCTGTTGCAGGATCCACTGACACGCGTGCCAGGTGCAGGCAGTCGTCATGTTCTGCCCTGCCGCGTCCCCGGTGGTGTACCTGAACCTCAGGTGAACGGTCCTGCCCAGGACCACGGGCTCGATCGAGATGAGCGCGGCGTGGTGGGACACCTGCCGGATGATCGTGCGGAGGTCGCCGAGGTGCTGGAGGATCGCCGAGGCGAAGCGGCCGGCGCCGGCCAGTCGGGAGAACGCGAAGACAGGAGCACGCGTCATCGCTTGCAGGGCGGCGCGTGTGCTGACGCCGCCCGCCATGGTGGCGGCCAGGGCTCCCCGCGTCGCCGACGAGACCAGGGCTCCTTCCGTGGTGGCCATGGGAGCGTAGACCTCACCCTGGACGTTCGTCCCGCAGAACAGCAAGGGTCCGGCCACGCCGACCGGGATTTCGACGGTGCCGACGAGCCCCTCGATATTGCCGGTCAGCTTGTCGGCGTCAAGCCGTGTGTGTTGCAGGGAGTCCAGCGCCGACCGGGTCATGGAGCGGAGCCAGTTCAGCCGCTGAAGTCGCGCCGCCTCCGTGTAGAGCCCCCGGGCAGGCACGTACCGTCCTGGGGGCCGTGACGGACGGGGCAGGCCCGGGCTTTCTCCAGAACTCATACGACATCGCTTTCCTCTGTGGCGGGCGTCGGCCCGATGGGTTGCTTCGGGGATGACGGTCCCCGGTCGTGCCGGGGGGACGAGCACGACCTCAGTGGCGGTCGGCAGGACGGCCGGGGCGACTGCATCAGCGCCCGGCCCGTGCCGACCCGGCCCGTTGTTCGCAGGTGTCGTCGCGGTACGCGGGGGCACCGGTTCAACGTGGTCACCGACCCCACGAAGCCTGGCACACGTGGTCCCGCAACCGGGCCTGGCGGACGGTGTGCCGAGTCGGCCCTTCGGTGACGGCCGCGACGGGCACCCCACTGACGACTCCTGCCCGATGCCTTGTCCTGGCCACGCTCGAACCACTCCCCCATTCCCACCCCGACGCGCGGTGGCAGCCCCGGCACCGGCTCAACGACACCTTGACCCCATTGGTTACGCACACAGGACGGCGCCGAGGTGTCCCGGTTCCCGTCGAGTCGTCCCGTTCCCGGCCAAGCCCCTGACCACCGGGGGAGAGTGCCACAGGGGCCGCCGGGTGGATCGGGCTCCGCGGCGGGGAAGCTCAGAAGGCGCTGTCACGTTGTTGAGAGTGTGAGTGCCTGACGGTGTGTGGGGTGTGGTGAGGCCGGGTTCCGGCTCCCTGCTCAGGCCGCGGCAGGCAGGCCGGCGACGCCGGTGACCTGATCCCAGATGGCAAAGCGGGTGGTCATCTCGGCGCGGTATTCGGTGGCGGTCATCAGGTGGTGGCGGGGTCGGAAGTGGGGTGAGATGCCGCTGAACGCGGCCAGGAACTGCTGGGCTCCGCCGACCGAGCGGAAGCCTTTCATCGCGCGTTCACGCTGCCTCGTCGGCTGATGACTGTTCTCGGCCCGGTTGTTCAGGCCCTTGTGGGAACGGTGCTCGACCGAGGGCATGACCTCTCGGTGGGCCGCGCCGTAGGAGCGCAGCTTGTCCGTGACGATCACCCGTGGCACCGTGCGGGTCGTCTTCAGCAGGCGGCGGAAGAACCGCCGGGCCGCGGCGGTGTCCCGCCGGTTCTGGAGAAGGATGTCCAGGACGGTGCCGTCGGCGTCCACGGCCCGCCACAGGTACTTCTGCTCGCCGTTGATCTTCACGAAGACCTCGTCCAGGTGCCACTTGTCGCCCGGCTGCACACGCCGGCGGCGCAGGCCGTTGGCGTAGGCCGTTGGCGTAGGCCTGCCCGAACTTCGCACACCAGCGGCGGACCGTCTCGTGGGAGACGAGCACACCGCGCTCGAGCATCAGCTCTTCGACCTCGCGGAACGACAGCGGGAAGCGGTGGTACAGCCACACACAGTACGCGATGATCTCCACCGGGTACCGGTGCCCCTTGTACGACGGCGACGCGGACGACACGAGCGATCCCCCTGTCCAGCACGATCAACTCCAAGATCATCCCAGGCCGGTCAGCCAACGTGACAACGCCTTCCGCCTCTATCACCAGCCCGCCCGGCTCGCCCACCACGCGCGCCGCCATCACCTCCGCCTGGACCCGTCCTGGCGCTGGACCAGCGCATTCGTCCTGGCCTGGAAGCGGCTGACCGACCTGCCCGCCGTCACCTGACCACAGGGCCACCCATCCGGACGAAGACCAGAACGGAGAGACAAAGCAGTCTCCGGCCCGTGGAACCCGGCGCACCCGCAGCGACACGCGATGGCCCACCCTCAACCAGCGAGGGACATTACGGGCGAACCACCGAGCCGATCAGCGACACGGACCCGCTGAAGAATCGAGGCTGGTGTCACCACTACAGAAACCAGTGACATTGAGATGCAGATTCGCACGCGGGTCCGGTTCCCCAATTCCAGAGCATCAGTCCGTGTCGTAGCAGAGCAAGAGGCTCAGATAGTGGCCTCTCGGACTGAGCGCGCCGATGGCAAAATGCTGATACACCCAATACGTGCCGAACGATTGATCAAACGAAAGCCAATGCCACCGGGCGGCGAGTTCGTTGACCCGTACTACGGGAGTGTCTAGGGGTGCGCGTATCAGACCCGCGATGGACTGCCAGACGGCGGCTCGGCCGTACGCTCCTTTCATTCCCTGCGTGTAGGAGCCACGCCGGTAGGTTACGTGTAGCAGCATCTCATACACATCCGAAAAGCTAATGTGCATTCCCTTTTCTATCTCGCGCCAGCTTCCGTCGGGCAGATAGCGGTTCGCGCCAACCGGGACGAGCTCCTCCAAGGCCAAAGGCTCGGCCGCTTGCAGGAGCAGCACCTTGGGAGACCCATTCCAGTGCTCCACGAAGGCGCCGATAGCTTGCCTCTGCTCACGGGTTGCGGTATCACGGCAAGTCACAAACTTCGCGGAGCCGCGACCGCAGGACTCGGTCTGCGGATCTGGAATGTAATAATTATTGGGCAGCGGGCCGTCCGTCCAATACGATGAGCCGATGGACTCCCGATTCAGACCGTCCGTCCAGTGCAACGAGCCGGTGGACTGCCAATTCCGACTGTCCCTCCAGTGCGATGGGTTGACGGACTCCCGATAATTAGTGGCTGTCTGACGTTCCGCCCTCGTAAGCTTCATCGGCAGAAACGCCAAGGGGTGCTCGAGCTGCTGCAATGACCGTAGGCAGTCGTTCACAGCCAGGTTGTTCCTCAAGCAGGCCCCGCGGAGTAGCAGCTCCTGGGTTAAACATGCGAGGAATTCAGCCCAGGAGTCACGCCGCACGGGCACCAGCTCGAAGAGCGGCAGGAGCTGCTGAGGCATCCATCTGTCGGCCAGCTGCACAGCAAGGTCCCGGGCCTCATGTATCTCCCGGTACTCCTGCACGATACTCACCAGTGAATCTATGTCGCTCGGCACACGGGCCGGCTTACGATCGTAGGCCATAACAGCGATCCTACGTCCTGCCACGGTCGTCGAAAAACCCTTATTGCTGCCACCGCGAGGGAATTGAGGTTTTCTCAACGAAATGGTGCCTCATGCACGGCAGCTGTAGTTCGTAACGTGTGAGGTTCCTGATCATGTGGTGGCCGCTGCGGTGATCTCGTTCCAGCGGCGGTGGCAGGCCGTCGCGCGATGCTGATGATGGCGGCGCCACCATGACCAACGCAGGGCGTGTGCCGGATCGGTGTCCTGGCGGAGACGGGGCAAGGCGAAGACCCGGAGCAGGGCGAGGAGTTCACGCGGGCTGACGGGCACCACGGCCATGCCGTCGTCGGGGTCGGTGGGGTTGCGTTGCCGCTCGTGTAGGGCGCCGACGGCGAGGAGTGCGTAGGCGGTTACCGCGGGGGACCTTTCCGGTGCTGAGGCCACCCTTGATCAACTACTCGAACGCTGTCTACGAGTGCTCGGTCCCGACCACCCTGACACGCTGCAGACCCGACACACCTTGGCACGGCACCAAGGGGAGGCAGGGGGCACCGGAGCGAGCAGCAACCAGCTTTCAGGAGTTGTTGGTCGATCGGGTGAGGGTGCTGGGAGCAGACCACCCCGCCACCCTCAGAACCCGGAGCAACCTTGCTCACTGGCGGGGTGAGGCCGGGGACGAGGCAGGCGCCGCGGCAGACTTCGATCGGCTGCTGACTGACCGCAAGCGGGTCCTGGGCGCCGATCACCCTGCCACCCTCACCGCTCGGGAACGCCTCGCCTACTGGCGGGGAAGGGCGGAGGGTGCGGACGTCCATCTATCGACCGATTGACGAGCAAGATCGACAAGCGAGGGCTCACGGCCGGATCGGCACCGGATCATGCCCATAAAACGGTGTCAAAAAGTCGACGTGCCCAAGAACTTGAGGAGCACCCTTTTCTGTACGACCTGGCGGGTGCAGCCACCCCAAGACGACGACACCGCCGATCTGCTCGCCCCCGTACCGGCCGTACGGACCGGCGACCTCGTGGGATACGCACGCGTGTCCACCAAGGGGCAGTTGCTCGACCGGCAGATCCACGCACTTACCGAAGCAGGGTGCATCCGGATCTTCGCCGACAAGAAGTCCGGCAAGAACGCCGAACGCGAGGAACTGTGGAAGGCCCTCGACTACCTACGCGAGGGCGACACCCTCGTCGTCCCGTCGCTGGACCGGCTCGGCCGTTCCATCCAGGACCTCATCGCGATCGTGTCCGGCCTGCGCAAGCGTGGCGTCGGCTTCACCTCGCTGCACGAGGCGCTCGACACGACCACGCCCGCGGACACCTGGTCTTCCACGTGTTCGCGGCCCTGGCGGAGTTCATTCGCGAACTCATCGTGCAGGGAACCAACGAGGGCCTGGACGCCGCTCGCGCCCGCGGCGCCCGACTCGGCCGCCCGCCGGCGATGACGGAGGAGCAGGTACGTCACGCCCGCGACCTGCTCGCCCGCCCGGAGAACACCGTCACCTCGATCGCGAAGCTCCTCGGCGTCTCCAGGAACACGATCTACAACTACGTGCCCGAGCTGAAGGGCGGTCGCCCCGCACTCGCCGAAGCGACGAGCACGCCGAAACTACCCCAACCCACCAGGTCCGAGGACTGATCACTGCCGTTTGCGGCTGGGTCGGGTCGGGCCGGGGCGCGGTACTGGCCTTGCGACCAGCCCGTTTC
>NZ_JBHSOA010000060.1:0-43326 GCF_042655885.1 Streptomyces chlorus | reverse complement strand
TGCGGCGTGGAACCTGCACGAGCTGACCCGGGACCTCGACCTCGCCGCCTTCGTCCTCTACTCGTCCACCGCAGGCGTCATGGGCAGCCCCGGACAGGCCAACTACGCGGCGGGCAACACCTTCCTCGACGCCCTGGCCGCCCACCGCCGTGCCCTGGGTCTGCCCGGCCTCTCACTGGCCTGGGGCGCCTGGGAACAGGGCGTGGGCATGACCGCCGCGCTGGAGGACCACGACCTGCGCCGCGTCAGCAACGACTCCGGAATGCCGCTGATCGCGGTGGAACGGGGCCTCGCGCTGTTCGACGCCGCGACCATGAGCGACGAGGCCCTGATCGTCCCGCTGGCCGTCTCCGGCGGTACGATCCCGGCCGCGGCCGGCGTCCCCGCGCTCCTGCGCGGCCTCGTACGCAGCGGCCGCCGCGCCGCCAAGGGCGGAGCCTCCGCGGTGTCCCGCGCGGGACTCGTCGAGCGGCTCGCCGCACTGCGCGAGGAGGAGCGGCCCCGGCTGCTCACCGACCTCGTCCGCGCCGAGGCGGCGGTCGTGCTCGCGCACTCCTCGCCCGAGGCCATCGCCGTGGAACGCGAGTTCCGCCAGCTGGGCTTCGACTCGCTGACCGCCGTCGAACTGCGCAACCGGCTGGCAGGCGCCACCGGACTCAGCCTGCCCGCCACCCTGATCTTCGACTACCCCACACCGGCGCGGCTCGCCGCGTACCTGCTCGACGAGCTGGCAGGCGACGACACCGCCGCGACGGCCGCCGTACGCGAATCGCGCGACCTCTCCGACGCCGCCGACGATCCCATCGCACTCGTCGGTATGGGCTGCCGCTTCCCCGGCGGCGTGGGATCGCCCGAAGGACTCTGGGACCTGGTGCTCTCCGGCGGCGACGCCATCTCCGGCTTCCCCGAGGACCGCGGCTGGCAGGCCGACACCACCATCGGCGCGACCGAGGGCCAGGGCGGATTCCTCCGGGACGTCGCCGACTTCGACGCCGGATTCTTCGGCATCTCGCCGCGCGAGGCCGTCGCCATGGACCCGCAGCAGCGCGTCCTGCTCGAAGTCTCCTGGGAGGCCGCCGAACGCGCCGGCATCGACCCGGCCACCCTGCGCGGCAGCCGGACCGGCGTCTTCGTCGGCGTCAGCGGCCAGGACTACGTCGGCCTCGTCATGCGGGCCAAGGACGACATGGCGGGCCACGCCACCACCGGACTCGCGGTCAGCGTCGTCTCCGGCCGGCTGGCCTACGCGCTGGGTCTGGAGGGCCCGGCCATGTCGGTCGACACCGCGTGCTCGTCGTCCCTCGTCTCCCTGCACCTCGCGGCCCAGGCCCTGCGCAGCGGCGAGTGCTCGCTCGCCCTCGCGGGCGGCGTGACGGTGATGGCCACCTCCGCGAACTTCGCCGGCTTCTCCCGGATGGGCGGCCTGGCCGGCGACGGCCGGTGCAAGGCCTTCTCCGACTCCGCCGACGGCACGGGCTGGTCCGAGGGCGCGGCCGTGCTGGTCCTGGAGCGGCTGTCGGACGCACGGCGCAACGGACACAAGGTACTGGCGGTCATACGCGGCAGCGCCGTCAACCAGGACGGCGCGTCGAACGGTCTGACGGCGCCCAACGGCCCCGCGCAGCAGCGGGTGATCCGTCAGGCGCTCGCCAACGCCGGACTGTCTCCGGCCGACGTCGACGCCGTGGAGGCGCACGGCACCGGAACACCGCTCGGCGACCCGATCGAGGCGCAGGCGCTGCTGGCCACCTACGGCCAGGACCGCGACCAGGAACTGCCGCTGCTGCTGGGCTCCGTGAAGTCCAACATCGGCCACACCCAGGCCGCGGCGGGCGCCGCGGGTCTGGTCAAGATGGTGATGGCGCTGCGGCACGGGACGCTCCCGAGGACACTGCACCTGACCGAGCCCTCGACGCACGTCGACTGGTCGGCGGGCGCCGTGGAGCTGCTGGCCGACAACACCGCGTGGCCGCAGACCGGACGCGCCCGCCGGGCCGGCGTCTCGTCCTTCGGCATCAGCGGAACGAACGCGCACGTCGTCCTGGAACAGGCGGACCCGGAGCCGGACACCGACGCACCGGCGGCCCCCGAAGCCGCCCCTGACGCCGTGCCGTGGCTCGTATCGGCCAAGAGCGAGGCGGCGCTGGACGGACAGATCGGCCGGCTGCGGGACTTCGCGCGGGAGCACTCCCAGCGGTCCGCGGTCGACGTCGGCCACTCGCTGGCGACCGGCCGCTCCCTCTTCGAGCACCGAGCGGTGCTGCTGGCGACCGGAGAAGGCATCCCGGAGATCGCCCGCGGCCTGGCCACCGAACAGACGACGGCGGTGCTGTTCTCGGGCCAGGGTTCGCAGCGGCTGGGGATGGGCCGGGAGCTGTACGGCCGCTTCCCGGTGTTCGCCGAGGCGCTGGACTCCGTACTCGACCTGTTGGAAGGCGAGTCGGGCCGCCCGTTGGGGGCGGTGATGTGGGGTGACGACGCGGAGCTGCTGAACGAGACGGGCTTCACCCAGCCCGCGCTGTTCGCCATCGAGGTGGCGCTGTTCCGGCTGGTGGAGTCGTGGGGTGTGACCCCGGACTTCGTGGCCGGGCACTCCATCGGTGAGATCGCCGCCGCGCACGTGGCCGGGGTGTTCTCGCTGGAGGACGCCTGCACGCTGGTGGCCGCGCGGGCGCGGCTGATGCAGGCACTGCCGGCCGGCGGCGCCATGATCGCGGTCCGGGCGACTGAGGACGAGGTCCTGCCGCTGCTGGCCGGCGGGGTGTCCATCGCCGCGGTCAACGGCCCCTCGTCGGTGGTGATCTCCGGCCACGAGGACGAGGTCATGGAGGTCGCGGGGCGACTGGAGGAGGACGGCCGCAAGGCCACCTGGCTGCGGGTCTCGCACGCCTTCCACTCGCCGTTGATGGACCCGATGCTGGAGGAGTTCCGCACGGTCGCGGAGAGCCTGTCGTACACCGAGCCCACCATCCCCGTGGTGTCGAACCTGACCGGGGACGTGGCAGCCGCCGGTGAACTGTGCTCGGCCGCGTACTGGATACGTCACGTCCGTGAGGCCGTGCGCTTCGCCGACGGCGTCCGCGCACTCGCCGACCGGGGCGTGACCACGTTCCTGGAACTGGGCCCCGACGGCGTGCTCTCCGCGATGACCCGCGAGTCCGTGCCCGCCACCGCCGTGGTGGTCCCGGCGCTGCGCAAGGACCGCGGCGAGGAAACCGCACTGGTCACCGCGCTGGCGCAGCTCCACGTCGCGGGTGGCGCCATCGACTGGGCCGGGCTCTTCGAAGGCACCGGCGCCCGGCAGACCGACCTGCCGACCTACGCCTTCCAGCGCGAGCGGTTCTGGCCCGAGCTCGTCGCGACGGCCCCCGCCGACGGCACGGACCCGGTCGACGCGGAGTTCTGGGCGGCGGTGGAGCGGGAGGACCTGGAGTCCCTCGCGGCCGGGCTCGACGTGGACGGCGCCTCACTCGGCGCCGTACTGCCCGCCCTGTCGTCGTGGCGCACACGCCGCAAGGCCCGCTCCGCCGTGGACGCGTGGCGCTACCGGCAGAGCTGGAAGCCGCTGACGGTCAGCGGCGCCGGACCCCTGCCGGGGACCTGGCTGGTCCTGGCCCCCGAGACCGCGATCGCCGACGCGTGGGTGACCTCGCTCATCAGCGCGCTCGGCCCGGCCGCCGTACGCGTGGACGCCGCTGCGACCGGTCTCGTCGAGCGGCTCACCGAGGCCGCCGCGGACGCCCCGGACAAGATCACCGGAGTGGTGTCGCTGCTCGCCCTCGACGAGTCGGCCGGCCCCTCCGGCGTACCGGCGGGCCTGATCGCCACCGCCGCCCTCACCCGGGCACTCGGTGACGCGGGCGTCACGGCCCCCCTGTGGGCCGTCACCCGCGGCGCCGTCTCCACCGCCCGCTCCGAGCCGCTCGTCGGCCCGGCGCAGGCCGCGGTCTGGGGCCTCGGCCGCGTCGCGGCCCTCGAACAGCCCCAGCGCTGGGGCGGACTGGTCGACCTGCCCGAAGAGCTCGACGAGCGGACGGTACGCCGCTTCCTCGCCGTACTGACCGGCCAGGACGGCGAGGACCAGGTCGCGGTCCGCGCCTCGGGCGTGTTCGGCCGCAGGATGGTCGCCGCGCCCACCCCGCAGGGTGAGGGCGCGGACCACGCCGGAGAGCGGTGGCGGCCCTCCGGCACAGTGCTCGTCACCGGTGGCTCGGGCGCACTCGGCGCCCATGTCGCGCGGCGGCTGGCGAGCGAGGGCGTACCGCATCTCGTGCTGCTGAGCCGTCGCGGCCCGGACGCGCCCGGCGCCGGGGAACTGCGCGACGAACTGACCGCCCTCGGCGCCCGGGTCACCCTCACCGCCGGTGACGCGGCCGACCGCGACGACCTGACCAGGGTGCTCGCGGCCGTCCCCGAGGACCACCCGCTGACCGGTGTGGTGCACACGGCGGGCGTACTGGACGACGGGGTGCTGGCCGGCCTGACGGACGAGCGGTTCGACACGGTGTTCCGCTCCAAGGCCGCCTCCGCCCTGCTGCTCGACGAGCTGACCCGCGACCTCGACCTGTCGGTGTTCGCCCTGTTCTCCTCCGTGGCGGGCTCCGTCGGCAACCCCGGCCAGGCCAACTACGCGGCGGCCAACGCCGTCCTCGACGCCCTGGCCGAGCGGCGTCGCACCCTCGGCCTGCCCGCGACCTCGATCGCCTGGGGCGCCTGGGGCGGCGGCGGCATGGCGGGCCAGTCGGCCCGCCCCGGCCACACCACCCCCGCGGAGGGCCCTGGCGCGCTCGACCCCGAGCTGGCCGTCTCGGCTCTGCTGCGCGTCGTCGTGGAACCCGAGGCGACCGTCGTCCTCGCCGACCTGCAACAGCCGCAGCTGCTGAACGCCCTGCTCAGCCTGCGCCCCAGCCCGCTGCTCGCCGACCTGCCCGAGGCGCGCAAGGCGCTGACGGCGGTGCACGAGGCGCGCCGCGAGGGCGCGACGGCCGCTTCCGGGCTGCGCGAGCAGCTGCGCGAGGCCACCGGGGCCAAGCGGGCCGCCGTACTGCTCGACATCGTCCGCACCCAGGCCGCCGCGGTACTCGGCCACACCGGAGCCGAAGCGATCAAGGGCGACAAGGCCTTCCGCGACCTCGGCTTCGACTCGCTGACCGCCGTCGAACTGAGCAACCGGCTCGCCCGGACGACCGGCCTGGCGCTCCCCGCCGGCCTGGTGTTCGACTACCCGACGGCGCATGCGCTGGCCGCCCACCTCGTCGCCGAACTGCTCGGCGACGACAGCAACCCGGCGTCCGCCACGACCGACACCGCCCCCACCGCCGTCACCGACGACCCGGTCGTGGTCGTCGGCATGGCCTGCCGCTTCCCCGGCGGGGTGCAGTCGCCCGAGGACCTGTGGCAGCTGCTCACCGAGGGCCACGACGGGATCGCCGAGTTCCCCACCGACCGCGGCTGGAACCTCGACGTCCTCGCGGGCGCCGGCCAGGGCCGCAGCGCCACGCGCGAGGGCGGATTCCTCTACGAGGCCGCCGACTTCGACCCCGGCTTCTTCGACATCTCCCCGCGTGAGGCCCTCGCCATGGACCCCCAGCAGCGGCTGCTGCTGGAGACCGCCTGGGAGGCGTTCGAGCGGACCGGGACCGACCCCGCCGCACTGCGCGGCAGCCGCACCGGTGTGTTCGTCGGCACCAACGGCCAGGACTACGCCAACCTGATTCTCCAGGCGAACGAGGACGTGGAGGGCCACGCCGGGACCGGTCTGGCCGCCAGCGTCATCTCCGGCAGGCTCTCCTACGCCTTCGGCTTCGAGGGCCCCGCCGTCACCGTGGACACCGCCTGCTCCTCCTCGCTGGTCGCGCTGCACTGGGCCGCCCAGGCGCTGCGCGCCGACGAGTGCTCCATGGCGCTGGTCGGCGGTGTCACCGTGATGTCGACCGCGACGAGCTTCGCCGGGTTCACCCGGCAGGGCGGACTCGCCCCGGACGGGCGCTGCAAGGCGTTCTCCGACTCGGCCGACGGCACCGGATGGTCGGAGGGCGTCGGTGTGATCGTCGTCGAGCGGATGTCCGACGCCCGGCGCAACGGCCACGAGATCCTGGCCGTCCTGCGGGGTTCCGCCGTCAACCAGGACGGCGCGTCCAACGGACTCACCGCCCCCAACGGCCCCTCCCAGCAGCGGGTGATCCGCCAGGCCCTGGCCGCAGGTGGCCTCACCCCGGCCGACGTGGACGCCGTCGAGGCCCACGGCACCGGCACAACGCTGGGCGACCCCATCGAGGCCGGAGCCCTCCTCGCCACCTACGGGCGCGGCCGGGACTCCGAGCGGCCCCTGATGCTCGGGTCCGTCAAGTCCAACCTCGGACACACGCAGGCCGCCGCCGGTGTCGCCGGCGTACTGAAGACGGTGCTGGCGCTGCGGCACGGCACACTGCCCCGGACGCTGCACGTCAGCGAGCCCTCGACCCGCGTCGACTGGGCCTCGGGCGCCGTCGAGCTGCTGACCGAGCCGTGCGAGTGGCCGCAGACCGGGCGCGCGCGCCGGGCCGGTGTGTCGTCCTTCGGCATCAGCGGCACCAACGCGCACGTCATCCTGGAGCAGGCCCCGCCCGCCGAACCGGCGGCGGCCCCGCCCGCTCCCGAGGCCGAGCCCACGGTCGTGCCCTGGCTCGTGGCGGCCAAGAGCGAAGACGCGCTCGACGCACAGCTGGAGCGGCTGCGGTCCTTCGTGGCGGCCCGCCCCGAACTGTCCCCGGCCGACATCGGACTGTCGCTGTTCGAGGGCCGGTCGGCCTTCGAGCACCGGGCCGTGCTGCTGGCCCCGGCCACCGGCGCGGACGCGTCCGCGCCGGTCGTGGCCAGGGGAGTGGCCGGGGAACGCCCGACGGCCGTCCTCTTCTCCGGCCAGGGCAGCCAGCGGCTGGGCGTGGGCCGCGAACTGTACGCACGCTTCCCGGTGTTCGCCGACGCCCTCGACTCCGCCCTGGCCCACCTGGACGCGGAGTCGGCCCGCCCGCTGCGCGAGGTGATCTGGGGCGACGACGCCGGACTGCTCAACCGCACCGCGTACACCCAGCCCGCCCTGTTCGCGGTCGAGGTGGCGCTGTTCCGGCTGGTGGAGTCGTGGGGTGTGACCCCGGACTTCGTGGCCGGGCACTCCATCGGTGAGATCGCCGCCGCGCACGTGGCCGGGGTGTTCTCGCTGGAGGACGCGGCCCGCCTGGTCGCCGCCCGCGCCCGGCTGATGGACGCGCTGCCCGAGGGCGGCGCCATGGTCGCCGTCGAGGCGACCGAGGACGAGGTCGCGCCGCTGCTCTGCGACCAGGTCGCGATCGCCGCCGTCAACGGCCCCACGGCCGTGGTGATCTCCGGCGACGAGGACCGGGTGCTGAAGGCCGCCGAGCGGCTGACGGCCCAGGGACGCAGGACGAGCCGGCTCCCGGTGAGCCACGCGTTCCACTCGCCCCTGATGGACCCGATGCTGGCGGAGTTCCGGGCGGTCGCCGAGACGCTCACCTACCACCCGCCGCGCATCCCGCTCGTGTCGAACCTGACCGGCGCGCCGGTCACGGACGGCCGACTGGGCACCGCCGACTACTGGGTACGGCACGTCCGCGAGGCGGTCCGCTTCGCCGACGGCGTCCGCGCCCTCACCGGCGAGGGCGTCGGCACCTTCCTGGAGCTGGGCCCCGACGGAGTGCTGTCCGCCCTGGTCCGCGCCTGCGCCCCCGACGAGAGCGTGGCGGTGCCCGTCCTGCGCAAGGACAGGCCCGAGGAAGCGACCGCCCTCACCGCACTGGCCCAGCTCCACACCCACGGCGCCGCCGCCGACTGGGCCGGGGTCTTCTCCGGCACCGGCGCACGGCGGACCGAACTGCCGACCTACGCGTTCCAGCGCGAGCGCTACTGGCCCAGGGCGTCGGTGGCCGCGCGGGGTGAGGCCTCCGGCCTCGGCCTGGTGTCCGCCGGACACCCGCTGCTGGGCGCCGCGACGACGGTGGCCGGCTCCGACGACGTGGTCCTCACCGGCCGGCTGTCGCTCCCGGCGCTGCCCTGGCTGGCGGCCCACCGGATCGCGGAAGGCCACGTGCCGCTGCCCGCGGCGGCCTTCGCCGAACTGGCCGTACGCGCCGGTGACGAGGCCGGCTGCGCGCTGGTCGAGGAACTGACCGTGCACAGCGGGCTGTTCGTACCGGACGAGGGCGCGGTGCACCTCCAGGTACGGGTGGGCGCCGCCGACGAGACGGGCCGCCGTCCCCTGGACGTGCACGCCCGCCCCGAGTCCGCCGAGGACCTGCCCTGGACCCGCCACGCCACCGGAGCGCTGAGCGCCGGTGACCCGGCGGGGACGCCCGGCACGCCGTTCGACACCACCGTCTGGCCGCCCGCGGGCGCCGAAGCCGTCCCGTTCGGCCACGACGCCGACGAGCGGACCGGGACCGGGACCGCCTGGCGGCTGGACGACGCGGTGTACGCGGAGGTCTCGCTCACCGAACAGGCAAGCGGCGACGGGACGTTCACGATGCACCCGACGCTGCTGGACACCGCTGTCCGCGCGGCCGCACTGCTGGACACCGACACACGGGCCGGGGGAGTCGAAGCCGTCGCCTGGCACGGACTGACCCTGCACGCGGGCGCCGCCACGGCGCTGCGGGTCCGGCTGACCGCCACCGGCGAGGACACCGTGTCACTGACGGCCGTCGACGTGCAGGGCGCACCGGTGCTCTCCGCACGCCTGACCGTCCGCCCGGTCGCCGCCGTACCGGTGGCCGCACCGGCCACGGAGCCCGCCCCGCTGCTCGGCGTCGTGTGGGAGGCACCGGCCGCACGGCCGGCGCCCGCCCCCCCGGCCGCCCTGCGCTGGGCGGTCGTCGGCGCGGACCCGGCGGGCCTGACGGCCGCGCTGGACCCGGTGGACGGGGCGTCCGCCGCACGCGCCGGATCACTGGCCGCGCTGCTGGAGGCCGAAGGACCGTTCCCCCAGGTCGTACTGGCCCCCCTCACCGGGGACCAGAGCGACGCCGGGAGCGTCCCGGACGCGCTGCGGACCACGACCGTCGCCGCCCTCGATCTGCTGCGCGCCTGGTCCGCCGACCCTCGGACCGACGCGGCGCGGCTGGTGTTCGTCACCCGGGGCGCGGTCGCCGTCGGCACCGAGCACCTGCGGGACCTGACCACCGCCCCCGTGTGGGGGCTGGTGCGCTCCGCCCAGCTGGAGGAGCCCGACAGCTTCTTCCTGCTCGACCTCGACGACCCCGACGCGCTCACCGCGGCCCTCACCGCCCTGCCGGGCCTGCTGGACGCCGACGAGTCCCAGGCCGCGGTGCGCGACGGCGTCGTACGGGTGGCCCGCCTGTCCCGGCTGCCCGGCGGCGGCGGCGCTCCGGCCCCGGACGGGATCGGCTCCTGGGACCGCGACGGCACCGTACTGATCACGGGCGGCACCGGCGGCCTCGGCAGCGCGCTCGCCAGGCACCTGGTGACCGCGCACGGCCTCAAGCACCTGCTGCTGGCCGGCCGGCGCGGCCCCGACGCACCCGGCGCGCAGGAGCTGCGGGCCGAACTGACCGGCCTGGGCGCCGAGGTGACCGTCGCGGCCTGCGACGTCGGCGACCGTACGGCGCTCTACGCACTGCTGTCCGGCCTGCCGGCCGAACACCCGCTCACCGCGGTGGTGCACACCGCCGGCGTGCTGGGCGACGCCACGATCGGCTCGCTCACCCCCGACCTGGTGGACCGGATCCTGTGCCCCAAGGCGGACGCGGCCTGGTGGCTGCACGAGGCGACACTGAGCCTCGGCCACGAGCCGGCCGCGTTCGTCCTGTACTCCTCGGTCGCCGGGGTCACCGGCGGACCGGGCCAGGGCAACTACGCCGCCGCCAACGCGTTCCTGGACGCGCTGGCCGCGCACCGCGCCGCACTCGGCCTGCCCGCCGCCTCACTGGCCTGGGGCCCCTGGGCGCAGGACAGCGGCATGACCAGCACGCTGAGCGAAACCGACCTGCGGCGGATGTCCCGCTCGGAGCACGCCGCGCTCTCGGCCGAGCAGGGCCTCGCCCTGTTCGACGCGGCCATGGCACGCGACGAGGCACTGGTCGTCCCGGTGCGGATGGCCGCCGGAGCGGCGCAGCCGGCCCAGGTCCCCGCGATCCTGCGCGGACTGATGGCCACGGGGCGCCGCACGGCCGCGCCCCACGTCCGCGCCACCTCCCTGGCCGATCGTCTGAACGCACTGGACGAGCAGGACCGGGAGACGGCGCTGGTCGAGCTGGTACGGGCCGACACCGCCGCCGTGCTGGGACACCCCTCCCCGGACGCCGTCCCGGCCGACCGGGACTTCAGCCGGTTGGGCTTCGACTCGCTGATGGCGGTGGAGCTGCGCACCAGGCTGGCCGCGTCCACCGGCGTACGGCTCCCCTCCACCCTCGTGTTCGACCACCCCACGCCGCTCGCCGTCGCCCGGCACCTCGCCTCGGCCCTGTTCGGCGCGGACACCCCCGGCGAGGACGCCTCGCCGCTGACCGCGCTCGACCGGCTGGAGGCGGCGCTCACCGAGGGCGAGATCGACGAGGTCACCAGGACCGGAGTCGCCGGGAGGCTGCGCCGCCTGCTCGCGAGGTGGGACGAGGCCGCCCCCGAGACCGGCGGGGCCGTCGTCACCGAACGGATCGAGGCCGCCAGCGCCGACGAGATCCTCGCCTTCATCGACAACGAACTCGGCCGGTCGACGAACTCCTGACAGGGGCCCACTCCCCGCGCATGCCAACATCTGAGGAAGGTTCACGGACGATGCCGGACGAAAAGAAACTCGTCGAATACCTGAAGTGGGTCACGACGGATCTGCACCAGACCCGCCAGCGGCTCCAGGAAGCCGAATCCGGCCGCCACGAACCGGTGGCGATCGTCGGAATGGGGTGCAGGTTCCCCGGCGGGGTCCGGTCTCCCGAGGACTTCTGGGAGCTGCTCTCCTCCGGCCGGAGCGCGATCTCCGGGTTCCCGGACGACCGGGGCTGGGACCTGGACGCCCTCGCCGGCGACGGCGAGGGGCGCAGCGCCACCCAGGAGGGCGGCTTCCTGAACGAGGCGTCGCGCTTCGACCCCGACTTCTTCGGGATATCCCCGCGCGAGGCCCTCGCCATGGACCCGCAGCAGCGGCTGCTCCTGGAGGTGTCCTGGGAGGCCATCGAGCGTTCGGGCATCGACCCGGGCACGCTGCGCGGCAGCAGGACCGGCGTCTTCGTCGGGACCAACTCCCAGGACTACGCCCACCTGGTGCTCGCCTCGCGCGACGACATGGGCGGCTACGCGGGCAACGGACTGGCGGCCAGCGTCATGTCGGGCCGGCTGTCCTTCGTCCTGGGTCTGGAGGGCCCGGCGGTCACCCTCGACACGGCCTGCTCGTCCTCGCTGGTGACCCTGCACCTCGCCGCGCAGGCCGTCCGCAACGGCGAATGCTCGCTGGCGCTGGCCGGCGGCGTCACCGTGATGGCGACCTCCTCCAGCTTCGTCGGATTCAGTGTCCAGGGCGGCCTTGCCGCCGACGGACGCTGCAAGGCCTTCTCGGACTCGGCGGACGGCACCGCCTGGTCCGAGGGCGCGGGCATGCTGCTCGTCGAGCGGCTGTCCGACGCCCGGCGCAACGGACACCCGGTCCTGGCGGTGCTGCGCGGCAGCGCGGTCAACCAGGACGGCGCGTCCAACGGCCTGAGCGCCCCCAACGGGCCCTCCCAGCAGCGCGTCATCCGCCAGGCCCTGGCCGGCGCGGGCCTCTCCCCGGCCGATGTCGACGCCGTCGAGGCGCACGGCACGGGCACCACCCTGGGCGACCCCATCGAGGCGGGCGCCCTGCTGGCCACCTACGGCCAGGACCGCGAGGAGCAGCGCCCGCTGTGGCTCGGCACGGTCAAGTCCAACATCGGCCACACCCAGGCGGCCGCGGGCGTCGCGGGCGTGATGAAGATGGTGCTCGCGCTGCGCGAAGGGGTGCTGCCCCAGACCCTGCACGTGGACGCGCCGTCCTCGCACGTCGACTGGTCGGCCGGTGACGTACGGCTGCTGACCGAGCCGGTCCCGTGGCCGCAGGGCGCGCGGGTGCGCCGCGCGGGAGTGTCGTCGTTCGGCATCAGCGGCACCAACGCGCATGTGCTGCTGGAGCAGGCCCCGCCCACCGAGGACGCCGACGAGCCCGTCCCGGCGCCGGAGCTCACACCCAAGACCGTGCCCTGGCCCGTGTCGGGCCGCGGCGAGGCCGCGCTCGACGCCCAGCTGGAGCAGGTCCGCGCACTGGCCGAGGTACCGGGCCACGACCCGCTCGGCATCGGCTTCTCCCTCGCCACCACCCGCTCCGCGTTCGAGCACCGCGCCGTGCTCCTGGCCTCCACGGACGAGGACGGCGCACTGGTCGAGGCAGCGCGCGGGGTGTCCGGCAAGGGCGCCGTGGCCGTGCTGTTCTCCGGCCAGGGCTCCCAGCGCATCGGCATGGGTCGCGAACTGCACGCGCGCTTCCCCGTCTTCGCCGAGGCCCTGGACGACGTACTGGAGCTCCTGGACAAGGAGCTGGACCGTCCGCTGCGCGAGGTCATGTGGGGTACGGACCCGGACGCGCTGAACGACACCGGATTCGCCCAGCCCGCCCTGTTCGCCGTCCAGGTCGCGCTGTACCGGCTGGTCCGCTCCTGGGGCGTCAAGCCGGACTTCCTGGCCGGGCACTCCGTCGGCGAGATCACGGCCGTGCACGTGGCCGGGGTCTTCTCGCTGGAGGACGCCTGCCGGCTGGTCGCCGCGCGGGCCCGCCTGATGCGCGAGCTGCCCGCCGGCGGCGCGATGGCCGCCGTACGCGCCACCGAGGACGAGGTCCTGCCGCTGCTGACCGACGGGGTGTCCGTCGCAGCGGTCAACGGCCCGGACGCCGTCGTCGTCTCCGGCGACGAGGCCGCGGTGCTCGCCCTCGCGGACCGGCTGGCGTCGCAGGGGCGCAAGACCACCCGGCTCGCGGTCAGCCACGCCTTCCACTCGCCGCTCATGGAGCCCATGCTCGACGCGTTCCGCGCCGTGGCCGAGACCCTGACGTACGGTGAGCCGTCCGTCCCCGTGGTGTCCAACCTCACCGGGGAAGTGGCCACCGCCGGTGCGCTGACCGACGCCGGCTACTGGGTGCGCCACGTCCGCGAGGCCGTACGGTTCGGCGACGGGGTGCGGACCCTGGCCGACCGCGGCGTGCGCACGTTCCTGGAACTGGGCCCGGACGCGGTGCTCTCCGCCCTCGTACCGGAGTCCGTCCCGGACCCGGCTGTGGCGGCGCTGCCCGTCCTGCGCAAGAACGCCTCCGAGGAGACCTCGGCCGTCACCGCCATCGCCGGACTGTTCACGCGCGGAGTCGCCGTCGACTGGGCCGCGCTGTTCGCCGGCACGGGCGCGCGCCCCGTCGAGCTTCCGACGTACGCGTTCCAGCGCCGCCGGTACTGGCCCACCGTCCGCGCCACCACCGGTGACGCCTCGGGCCTCGGCCTGATCGCCGCCGGGCACCCGCTGCTCGGCGCCGCGGTCACGATCGCCGACTCCGACGAGATCCTGCTGACCGGCAGACTGTCGGCGCAGTCCCACCCGTGGCTCGCCAACCACCGGGTCGACGGCCGGATCGTCCTGCCGGGCACGGCCCTCGCGGAACTCGCCGTACGCGCCGGAGACCAGGCAGGCCAGGACCGCGTCGAGGAACTGACCCTGCTCGCCCCCCTCGCGCCGCCCGAGCGCGACGGCCTCACCGTGCAGGTGCGGGTGGGATCGCCGGACGAGGCGGGCCGCCGCACGCTGACCGTGCACTCCCGTCCCGCCGAAGGGGACACCGAGCCCTGGACGGCCCACGCCCGAGGCGTGCTGGCGACCGGCGACCCGGCCGGCGAGCCCGGCGGACTCGACACCGCCGACTGGCCGCCGAGCGGGGCCGAACCGGTCGACGTCGACACCCTCTACGAGCGCCTCTCCGGCGCCGGACTGGACTACGGGCCCGCTTTCCGTGGGCTGTCGGGCGTCTGGCGGCGCGAGGGCGAGATCTTCGCCGAGGTGGCGCTGCCCACGTCCGCCGAGGACGCCGACGCGTACGGGATCCATCCCGCGCTGCTGGACGCCGCGATCCGCGCGGCGGGCTGCCTGGACGCCAACGGCCTCGCGGCCCCGGTCGTCCCCGTGTCCTGGAACGGACTGACCCTGCACGCCACGGCGGCCTCCGCCCTGCGCGTGCGGATCACCGCGACCGGCCCCGGCGAGGTGGCACTGACCGCGGCCGACGCGACGGGCGCCCCGGTGCTCTCCGTCGACACGCTGACCCTGGGCGAGCCCGGCGGACAGCGCCCGGCGGCCACGCCTGCGGCGGGCGGCATCGAGAAGGGCGCGTTCCTCGCGCTCGACTGGGTGCCCGTCGCCACACCGGAGGCCGCCACCGGCACCCGCTGGGCGGTCGTCGGCGACGACGAACTCGACCTGGGCTACGCGATGCACCGCGCCGACGAGACCGTCAGCGCCTACGCCGAGTCCCTGACCGGCGCGGTCGGCGACAGCGGTGTCGCCCCGGACGTCTTCCTGGTGCCCGTGGTGGGCGACCCGCAGGTCCCCGGACCCGAGTCGGTACGCGCCCTCACCTCCCGCGTCCTGGGCCTGCTCCAGGAGTGGCTGGACGAGCCGCGACTGGCCGGCGCGCGGCTGGTGTTCGTCACCCGCGGCGCCGTCGCCGTCGACGGCGAGGAGATCCGGGACGTGGCCGCCGCCGCGGTCTGGGGCCTCGTACGGTCGGCGCAGACGGAGAACCCCGGCAGCTTCCTGCTGGTCGACATGGACGACGCCTTCCTGTCGGTGGGCGTCCTGCCCGGACTGCTCACCCTCAACGAGCAGCAGCTGGTGGTGCGCGACCACTCGATCAGGGCCGGTCGCCTCATCCGGCTGCCCGACACCGAGGAGGCCCCCGAGACCCGGGGCGCGGCACGCGCCTGGGACCCCGAGGGCACCGTACTGATCACCGGCGGAACCGGCGGCCTCGGCGGCGAACTGGCCCGTCACCTGGCCGCCGGGCACGGCGTACGCCGCCTCCTGCTGGCCAGCAGGAGCGGACCGCAGGCTCCCGGCGCGAGCGAGCTGGTCGCCTCCCTGGCCGAGTTGGGCGCCAAGGCCACCGTGGTCTCCTGCGACCTGGCGGACCGGGCCGCGGTGACCGCGCTGTTGGCCGGGGTGGACGCGGCGCATCCGCTGACCGCCGTCGTCCACACCGCCGGTGTGCTCGGCGACGCGATGACCGGCTCGCTCACCCCGGAGCTGATGGAGCGCGTCCTGCGGCCGAAGGTGGACGCGGCCTGGCATCTCCACGAGGCCACCCGTGAGCTGGATCTCGCCGGGTTCGTCCTGTACTCTTCGGTCTCCGGCGTGCTGGGCGGCCCCGGACAGGGCAACTACGCCGCGGCCAACGCCTACTTGGACGCGCTCGCCCAGCACCGCAGGGACCAGGGCCTGCCCGCGGTCTCCCTCGCCTGGGGCCCCTGGGGCCGGGGCAGCGGCATGACCAGTCATGTCAGCGCCACCGACCTCGAGCGCATGGCCCGGGGCGGCATGCCGCCGCTGGCCATCGACCAGGGCCTGGCGCTCTTCGACGCCGCGCTCGTCCGCGACCGCGCCACGGTGGTGCCCACCCGAATCAACGTCACCGGACTGCGCGAGCAGCAGGCCCTGCCGGCGCTGTGGCGGGAGCTGGTCCCGCGCGCCCGCCGCTCCGCCGCCGCGGCCGACCGCTCGCCGGTCACCCTGCGCGAACGGCTGCGCCACCTCAAGCCCGCCGAGCAGGAGAGCCTGCTCGTCGAACTGGTGGTGGGGTACTCCGCCGCACTGCTCGGGCACCCCGACCCCAGCGGTGTGGACCCCGAACGCGGTTTCCTGGAGCTGGGGTTCGACTCGCTGGTCTCCGTCGGGCTGCGCAACCAGCTCGGCGAGGCGCTGGGCCTGCGGCTGCCGAGTTCGGTGGTGTTCGACCACGCGACCCCGGTGAAGCTCGCCCGGATGCTCCACGGCGAACTGGCCGGTCGGCTCGTCCCCGGCTCACCCGGCGACTCCGCGCCCGCCGCCGCGAGCCGGCCCCAGAACACGGACGAGACGCTGGAGGGGCTGTTCTACGCGGCGGTCAAGGCCGGGAAGATGGTCGAGGGCATGCGCATGCTCAAGGCCGTCGCCAACACCCGGCCGACCTTCGAGACCCCCGCCGACCTGGAGGAGCTCTCCCTCCCGGTCGTCCTCGCGGACGGCCCGGCCAACCCCCGGCTGGTCTTCGTCAGCGCCCCCGGCGCCACCGGCGGCGTACACCAGTACGCGCGCATCGCGGCGCACTTCCGCGGCAAGCGGCACGTCTCCGCGCTGCCGCTCATGGGCTTCGCCCCCGGTGAGCTGCTGCCGGCCACCAGCGAGGCCGCGGCCCGCATCGTGGCGGAGAGCGCCCTGCACGCCAGCGACGGCGAGCCCTTCGTCCTGGTGGGGCACTCGACGGGCGGCTCGCTCGCCTATCTGGCCGCCGGGGTGCTGGAGGCGACCTGGGGCATCAAGCCCGAGGCGGTCGTCCTGCTGGACACCGCGAGCATCCGCTACCAGCCGGGCGAGGGGAAGGACCTCGACCGGACCACCCGGTACTACCTGGCCGACATCGACTCGCCGTCGGTGACGCTGAACAGCGCCAGGCTCTCCGCGATGGCGCACTGGTTCATGGCGATGACCGACATCGAGACGGTGCCCACCACCGCGCCGACGATGCTCGTGCGGTGCACGCAGTCGCTGGACGGCTTCCTGTTCGACACCGCGGGCGTGCCCGCGGACGACATCCGTGAGATCGACGCCGACCACCTGTCCCTCGCCAAGGAGCACTCCGCGCTGACGGCGCGGACCATCGAGGAGTGGCTCGGCGGCCTGCCCGCCACCGAGGCGTGACCAGTCCGGGGGCGGGCGGGGGACACCCCGCCGCCCGCCCCCGGCGCACCCGCCCGCTCGGCCGGACCGACGAGCACACCCGCACCACCGTCCAGAGGAGACCCCCCCATGACCACGTCCCAGGAGCTGCCGTCCCTCAAGGGAGTGCCGCCCACCGTCCTGCGGCTGAGCCCGCTACTGCGCGAGCTCCAGACCAGCGGCTCCGTCTGCCGGGTGCGCACCCCCGCCGGTGACGAGGGATGGCTGGTGACACGCCACGCCGAGCTCAAGGAGCTGCTCCGCGACGAGCGGCTGGCCCGCGCGCACCCCGACCCGGCGAACGCCCCGCGCTACGTCCACAACCCGTTCCTGGACATGCTCGTCAGCGACGACGCCGAAGTGGCGCACAAGCTGCACAGCGAGACCCGCGCCATGCTCACCCCGAACTTCTCCGCCCGGCGCGTGCTCAACATGATGCCGAAGGTCGAGGCCATCGCCGAAGCCGTGCTGGAGAGCTTCATCGCGCAGGGCCCCCCGGCGGACCTGCACGGCGGCTTCTCGATGCCGTTCTCGCTGGCCGTCCTCGGCGAACTCATCGGTGTGCCCGCCGAGGACCGCGAGCTGCTCGTCACCCTGCTCTCGCAGATGGGCGGACTGGACGACCCGGACACCGTCCAGGACGGACAGCAGGACCTCTTCGGCTATCTGGTGGAACTCGCGGGCCGCAAGCGGGCCGACCCCGGCGACGACGTGATCTCACGGCTGTGCGTGAAGGAGCCCTCGGACGCGCGCATCGGGCCCATCGCGGCCGGGGTGCTGTTCGCCGGACTGGAGGCCGTCGCCAGCCACATCGACCTCGGTGTGGTGCTGTTCGGCCTCCACCCCGAGCAGCTCGCCGCGGCCATTGCGGACCCGAAGGCGATGGCGGGCGCCGTGGAGGAGATCCTGCGGTCGGCGAAGGCCGGCGGCTCGGTCCTGCCGCGCTACGCCACCGAGGACGTCGAGATCGGCGGCGTCACCATCCGCTTCGGGGAGCTGGTGCTGCTCGACTTCACCCTCTCCAACTTCGACGCCCAGGTCTTCGACGACCCCGAGGTGTTCGACATCACCCGCTCGCCCAACACCCACCTGACGTTCGGTCACGGGATGTGGCACTGCATCGGCGCCCCGCTCGCGCGCATGCAGCTCCAGACGGCGTACACCCTGCTCTTCACCCGGCTGCCCGGACTGCGCCTCGCGCGTCCCATCGAGGAGCTCCAGGTGCTGGGCGGGAGGCTCTCGGCCGGGCTCACCGAGGTACCGGTCACCTGGTAGCGCCGCCCCCGCCGCGCCGCAACGGGCTGTGCCCCCCACCGGTGGGGGGCACAGCCCGTTGCGGCGCGGCGGCCGGTCAGCTCTCGCTCACGGTGATCGCCTGGGACGGGCAGATCACCCCCGCCTGCCGCGCCGCCTCCCGGGCCGGCTCGTCCGCCGGCTCCGCCAGGACCAGGACGATGCCCATGTCGTCCTGGTCGAAGACGTCGGGAGCCGACAGGACGCACTGTCCGGCCCCCACACAGCGATCGGTGTCCACGCTGATGCGCACTGTCATTCCTCCGTCGGTTACCTGCGGTCGTGCCCGGGCCGCCCGTCGCGGGCGGCCCGGTCGTCTCGTGTGCGGTGGCGCGTCTACCAGCGGACGGGCAGGGAGTGCAGCCCGTACAGCACCCCGTCGTACTTGATCGGCAGCTCCGTCACCGGAACGGCCAGTTCCAGTGTGGGGATCCGTTCGAACAGCGTCCGGTAGGCGATGTCCATCTCGACCCTGACGAGGTTCTGGCCGAGGCACTGGTGTACCCCGTACCCGAACGCCACGTGCGAGCGGGCGGAGCGGCTGGGGTCGAACTCGTCGGGGCGCTCGAAGACGGTCCCGTCGTGGTTGGCGGCGGCGACCAGCGGGATGATGCCCTCGCCGGCGCGGATGAGCTGCCCGCCGATCTCCACAGCCTCCACGGCCACCCGGAAGGCGACCAGGTCGGCCACCGAGTAGTAGCGCAGCAGCTCCTCGACCGCCCGCTCGTCGCCGATCCACTGCGGGTTGGACAGCAGGGTGACGACCCCGAGCCCGATGTTGTTCGCCGTCGTCTCGTGCCCGGCGATCAGCAGCAGCATCGACACGCCGGACAGCTCCTGCTTGGTGAGCGTCCCGTCGGCCAGCAGCTGGCTGATCAGATCGTCGCCCGGCCGCTTCTGCTTGACGGTGATGAGCCGGTTGAGATAGCGCAGCAGCGCCTTCGAGGCCGCCTGCCGCTGTTCGTCCGTGGAGGTGAGCGTGACCAGGACCCGGGTCTTGGTCTCGAAGAAGTCCCGGTCGGCGTTGGGCACGCCGAGCAGACTGGAGATCACCAGGGACGGCACGGACAGCGCGAAGTTCGCGATCAGATCGGCGGTGTCGCCCGCCGCGAGCATCGCGTCGATGCGCTCGTCCACGATCTGCTGGATGGCCGGCCGCATCTCCCTGACCTTGCGGACCGTGAACTCGGGGATCAGCGTCTTGCGGAACCGCCCGTGCTCCGGCGGGTCCAGGGCCACGAACCAGCCGGGCACCTCGTCCTGGGACGGCACACCGCCGGTCTTGGCCGCACGGGGGAAGCCGGGGTGCGAGGGGTTGGAGCTGATCCGCGGATTGGTGAGCACCGCGCGGACGTCCTCGTGCCGGGTCACCAGCCACACGAGCTCCCCGGAGGGCAGGGTGGTGCTCACCAGCCCTTCCTGCTCACGGAATTCCAGATACTGGGGCGGTGGGAACGACTGGCCGGGCTGCCGCAGCGGGAAGGCTACCGGGCACCTGTCGACAGTTGTCATCTTCTCAATTTCCCTGGGGGTCGGACACGGCTCAGGCGGCGTAGAACTTGCGGACCTTCCCGACGATGAACTCCTGGTCGTCCGCGGTCAGTCCGGTGTGGGTCGGCAGGTAGAAGCCGTCCTCGCTGAAGCGGCTCGCGTTGAGCGAGGGCCAGACGGGGGCGAGGTATCCGGGCTGGCGGCTCATCGGCTTGAAGAACAGCCGCGTCTCGACGCCCTCGTCCTTGAGGAAGTCCATCAGCTCGTCGCGGCGGTCGGCGCGCAGGTCGTACATCCACAGCACGTCGCGCGGCGGCATCAGGGTGATCCCGTCGATGCCGCTCAGGCCCTCGTCGTAACGGCGTTCTATCTCCCGGCGGGTGGCCAGGACGGAGTCGAGCTGCTCGGTCTGCGCCAGCGCGACGGCCGCCTGCATGCTCGTCATACGGAAGTTGTAGGCCAGCTTCTTGTGCAGGAAGCTGTGGTCCTTGGTGAACGCCATCGCCCGCAGATGGGCCATCTGTTCGGCGAGGTACGGGTCGTCGGTGAGACAGATCCCGCCCTCCCCAGCGGTGATGATCTTGTTGGCGAAGAGCGAGAAGCAGGCGATGTCGGCGACCGGCCGCACGCCGTGCGCCTCGGCGGAGTCCTCCACCACGCGCAGGCCGTACTGATGCGCCAGATCCATGATCGGGTCCATGTCGCACCGGCGGCCGTAGATGTGTACCGGCATGATCACTTTGGTGCGGGGGGTGATCTTCTCCTCGATGCGCGAGACATCGATGTTGAGATCGTCCCCGCAGTCCACGAAGACGGGGGTGGCGCCCGTGTAGGACACCGCCCAGGCCGAGGCGATCATCGTGAACTCGGGGACGATCACCTCGTCGCCGGGGCCGACGCCGAGCGCGCGCAGCGCCAGGGTCAGTGCCGTCGTCCCGGAGGAGCACGCGACACCGTGCGCGCTCCCGTTGTACTCGGCGAACGCGGTCTCGAACTTCTTGACGTACGGTCCCTGCGAAGAGATCCAGCCGCCGCTGACGGCGTCCTTCACGTATTCGAGTTCACGCCCGCCGAGCCAGGGCTTGGACACGGGCTGTGTGTATGACATCGGATCCTTCGATCAGTCGTTGGCGAGAGCGGGTTCGGACAGGGCGGGAAGGCCGAGCAGGAGATCCGCGGCGGCGGCCCGGCCGCCCGCGGCGCGCAGCAGCTTCGAGAAGTGCTCGGCGCGCTCACGGAACGTGCTGTCCGTGAGTACCCGGGTGAGCTTGTCGACGACGTCGTCGGCGTCGACGGTCTGCGGGTGGTCGAGGGTCAGGCTGACCCCGAAGTCCTGGCCCCGCACCGCCTGGTCGTCGCAGTCGACCCACAGGGGGCGCACCACCAGCGGCTTGCCGAAGTACAGGCCCTCGTGGTAGCCGTTGCCGCCCGCGTGGGTGAAGAAGACGGCGACCTTCGGATGGGCCAGGACGTCGAGCTGGGAGGGCACCCAGTTCTCGATCCGTAGGTTGTCCGGCAGTTCTTCTCGCGGTGGCAGCAACTCCTGCTGCTCCTTGGGGAGTTTCCACAGCACGGAGTGGCCGTCCGCCAGCCGCCGCGCCACGTCCACCAGCGCGCCGACCTGCTCGCGCGTCAGCCGGGTGATCGTGCCGAAACCCATGTAGACCACGGACTGCTGGGTGTCGAGCCAGTCGGAGAGACCGCCGTCGTCGGGGGCTTGCGGCAGTGGCGGCACCATGGCGCCCACCAGCCGCATCTTTTCCGGCACCGGGAAGGGGTAGTCCAGCTCGGGCACCGAGTAGCACAGCACCATCTCGGCGTGATCGATCCTGGCCATCATCTGGCGCGCCTCGGGTGAGATCCCCAGCTCTTCGCGGATCCGGTTGTCCTCCTCGACCACCTTGCGCATCGAGGAGGTCATGAACATCCCCAGCGTCCGCAGCCTGAACAGCTGGTTCTCCACCCGCTGCGCGAACGTCATGTCCAGCGGCAGCCCGGAGTGCGGCACCGGGAAGCCGCTCGGGGTGTACGACTTGGCGAACGGGACGTGCGACGTCAGGACATTGCTCGGCACGAACGGGACGCCGAGCACGAAGGGAATCCCCTTCGTGATGGCCAGCTCGTACCCGAACTGGCACATGGACTCGATGACCATCAGCGCCGGCTGCACCTCGTCGACAATGGCTTCGAGGCGCTTGTACTTGTCCACCCGCGACGCCGGTGCGAAGGAGTGCTTGATGACCGCGCGGTGCGCCTTGAAACGCGAGCGCTGCGTCACCTCGCGATAGGTCTCGTCGCCCCAGGTGACGGCCGACATCTGCGGCACCACATCACCGAGCGACGCGAACTCCACGGGCGTTTTCACGGTGGCCGCACCGATATCCGAGCGTCCTTTTTCGTCGGTCGCGAACCACAGGTCCTCGACACCGCGGCGGGACAATTCCTCCGCGAGTACGAGCAACGGGTTCAGGAGACCGCTTTCGGCATAGCTGACGAACAGGACAGGCCGCCGAATCGAGCCCATGGACAACACCCTCCGGAAGTGACAGCCCCAACGGCAGGCGCCACAGGTACCCACACGGCCGGTCGCCGGGTGGCCGCGCCGCGCGTTGAAGCGGAGCAGTTACTTGGTCTCACACCACGCTCCGGAGAATCCCTAGTCTTCCGTGCCGAGTCCCTGAATTCCTTAGGGAAAAGTACAGCGTTGACGCACCTACGATCCGGAACGAAGAGGTGTCCGGGCCCGACTTCTTAGGGGTGTGCAACGTCATGACGATCGGAGCCGACCAAGACCCGGTAGTGGTCGTCGGGATGGCATGCCGCTATCCGGGGGGAGTGCGCTCCCCCGAGGAGCTGTGGGACCTGGTCCTCGCGGGCCGTGACGCGATATCCGGCTTCCCCGCGGACCGCGGCTGGGACCTGGACGCGCTGGCCGGCGAAGGACCGGACCGCAGCGTGACGCGCGAAGGCGGGTTCCTTCATGGGGCGGCCGACTTCGACGCCGCGTTCTTCGGCATGTCGCCGCGCGAGGCGATCTCCACCGACCCGCAGCAGCGGCTGGTGCTGGAAACCGCGTGGGAGGCCGTCGAACGCGCGGGGATCGACCCCCACGCCCTGAACGGCAGCCGGACCGGCGTGTTCGTCGGCACCAACGGCCAGGACTACGCCGCCGTCACCCAGCGGTCCCCGGAAGACCTCGCGGGCCACGCCATGACCGGCCTGTCACCGGCCGTCGCCTCCGGGCGGCTCGCCTACACCCTCGGCCTCGAAGGTCCCGCGGTCACCGTCGACACCGCTTCCTCCTCCTCGCTGGTCGCCCTGCACTGGGCGGCGCGCTCGCTGCGCGCGGGGGAGTGCTCGATGGCGCTGGCCGGCGGTGTCACGGTGATGTCCACCCCCGTGGGATTCGTCAGCTACTCCCGCCAGGGCGGGCTGGCCCCCGACGGACGCTGCAAGGCGTTCTCCGACGACGCGGACGGCACGGCCTGGGCCGAGGGGGCCGGCATCGTCGTCCTGGAACGGCTCTCCGACGCACGGGCCCGCGGCCACCGGGTGCTCGCCGTCCTGCGCGGCAGCGCCACCAACCAGGACGGCGCCTCCAACGGCCTGACCTCCCCGAGCGGCCGGTCGCAGGAGCGGGTGATCCTCCAGGCACTGGCCGACGCGGGACTCCGCGCCGCCGACGTCGACATGGTCGAGGCCCACGGCACCGGCACCAAGCTCGGCGACCCGATCGAGGCGCAGGCACTGCTGGCGACGTACGGACAGGCCCGGCCGCCCGGCCACCCGCTGCGGCTGGGCTCCCTCAAGTCGAACATCGGGCACGCCCAGGCGGCGGCCGGGATCGCGGGATTCATCAAGACGGTGATGGCCCTGCGCCACGGAGTGATGCCCCGGACCCTGCACGTCGGTGAACCCACCTCCCACGTCGACTGGACGGACGGCGCCGTCGAGCTGCTGACCGAACAGACCCCGTGGCACCCCGCGGGACGGCCGCGGCGCGCCGGCGTGTCGTCCTTCGGCATCAGCGGCACCAACGCGCACGTCATCGTCGAGCAGGCCCCGGACGAGACGGAGCACCCCCCGTCGGCTCCCGAGCCCGCGGTGGTGCCCTGGCTCGTGTCGGCCCGGACCGAGGCGGCGCTGGCCGACCAGCTGGCCCGGCTCGACGACTTCGTGGCCGACGCCCCCGAAGCGACCGCCCTCGACATCGGCTATTCCCTGGCGACGGGCCGCGCCTCGCTCCGGCACCGGGCGGTCCTGCTCGCGCACGGACAGGACGTGACCGAGATCGCCCGCGACGAGGCCGGCGACGGCGCCGTGGCGATCCTCTTCCCCGGCCAGGGCAGCCAGCGCCTGGGCATGGGACGCGAACTCCACGCGCGCTTCCCGGCCTTCGCGCGCGCCCTGGACGCGGTGGTGGACGAACTGGACCGGCACCTCGAGCGCCCGCTGCGCGACGTCATGTGGGGCGACGACCCGAAGGAACTGGACCGTACGGGCTGGACCCAGCCCGCGCTGTTCGCCGTCGAGACGGCGCTGTTCCGGCTGGTGGAGTCCCTGGGCGTCCGCCCCGCCGTGGTGGGCGGCCACTCGGTCGGCGAGATCACCGCGGCCCATGTCGCGGGCGTGCTCTCGCTGGCCGACGCCTGCCGGCTGGTCACCGCCCGCGCCGCACTGATGCAGGCCCTGCCCGCCGGCGGCGCGATGATCGCCGTGCAGGCGGCCGAGGACGAGGTCCTGCCGCTGCTCGCCGGCCGCACCGACCGGGTCTCGGTCGCCGCGGTCAACGGACCCGCGTCCGTGGTGATCGCGGGCGAGGAGAGCGCGGCCCTGGAGATCGCCGCGCACTTCGCGGACCTGGGGCGCAAGACCAGCTGCCTGCCGGTGTCCCATGCCTTCCACTCGCCGCTGATGGACCCGATGCTGGCGGACTTCCGCGGCGTCGTGGAGACGCTCACCTTCCACGAGCCGGCCGTCCCGGTCATCTCGAACCTCACTGGCGCACCGGCCGGCGCACTGCTGTGCACCCCCGACTACTGGGTGCGCCATGTGCGCCAGGCCGTGCGCTTCGCCGACGGCGTCACCGCGCTCGGCGAGGAGAACGTGGACGTCCTGCTGGAGCTGGGCCCCGGCAGCGCGCTGAGCGCCATGGCCACGGAGAGCCTCGGCGGGGCCGCCCGCCCCATGACCGTCGTCCCCGCGCTGCGCAAGGGCCGGCCCGAGGAGGACGCCCTCGTCGCCACCCTGGGCCGGCTGCACGCCGTCGGGGTTCCCGTCGACTGGACGGCCTTCTTCGCGGACACGGCCGCCCGGCGGGTCGACCTGCCGACCTACGCCTTCCAGCACGAGCGCTACTGGCCGGCCCCGCCCGCGGGCGGGGCCGGGAACCAGGGGACGGGCGCCACCGGGCACCCGCTGCTCGGCGGCACCCTGGAACTCGCCGACGGCGAGGTCCTGGTGTTCACCGGAGAGCTCTGCACCCGCACCCACCCCTGGCTCGCCCAGCACGTCATCGCGGGACGGATCACCCTGCCGGGAACGGCCGTGCTGGAGCTGGTCATCCGGGCGGGCGACGAGGCCGGCTGCGACCGGGTCGAGGAACTGATCCCCACCGCACCGCTGGTCCTGACCGAGCACGGCTCCGTACGCCTGCAAGTGCGCCTCGGCGCGCCGGACGGCATCGGACGGCGCGCCGTCACCCTCCACTCCAGGCCACAGGGCGCCGTCGACGAGCCGTGGACCCGGCACGCGACAGGCGTCCTCGTCCCCGCTCACCAGGGACCGCCGGTCTGCGCGGACCTCGGCTCCGGCACGGACGTCTGGCCGCCGCGGGACGCCGAGCCGGTGCAGCTGGAGGGGTACTACAAACGCCTCGCCGACCAGGGCTTCGAGTACGGCCCGGTCTTCCGGGGGCTGCGCGCGCTGTGGCGCCGGGGCGAGGAGACCTTCGCCGAGGTCGCCCTGCCCGCCGAGGCGTCCGACGCGGCCGCGTACGGGCTCCACCCCGCCCTGCTGGACGCGGCGCGGCACGCCGTCATGACGGAGGACGGCAGCCTTCCCGAGCGCTGGCGCGGAGTGTCCCTGCACGCCGGCGGAGCCACCGCACTGCGGGTGCGGATCGCCCCCTGCGAGGACGGACCGGGCACCGCGCTGCGGCTCGAGGCCGCAGACTCCTCCGGAGCCCCGGTGCTCACCGCCGAGACCCTGCGGGTCCGCCCGCTGTCGGCCCACGAGTTTCCCCCCGTCCCGCTGATCCCATGGCCCAGGGCGGCGGCGGACTCCGTCACCACCCGCACCACTCGGCCGCCCGCGGCCGGGCCGGTCGTGCGGGACGACCGGGCGCCCAGCCTGTCCGAGCAGCTGGAGCGGCTGCCCGAGGCCAAGCGGGAGCGCCATCTGCTCGATCTCGTACGGTCGGAGGCCGCCGCGGTGCTCGGCCACGGCAGCCCGGACGCCATCGGCGCCCACCAGGCCTTCAAGGAGATGGGCTTCGACTCCCTCGCGGGCGTGGAACTCTGCGACCGGCTCGGCGCACTCGCCGGCCTGCCGCTGCCCAGCACCCTCGTCTTCAACTTCCCGACCCCCGCACGGATCGCCGGGCGTCTCGCCACGGTCCTCGCCGCACCCGCCGCCCCGGCGACGGGATCTGCCGAGGACGAGATCGCCAGGTTCGAGGCCGCCGTCCAGGCGACGTCGGACGGTTCCGAACGCCAAATGATCGCCGACCGTCTGGAGAAACTCATCTCCACCCTCCGGCAATCCACACCCTCCGCGCCGAGTGCTTCGGGCGAGGACATCGACACGGTGTCGGTCGACAGACTGCTCGACATCATCGATGAAGAGTTCGAAACCACATAAGAATTGCTGCTTTCGTTCGCGACCCGATGATGAGGACGGACCGGTGCCAGAAGATCAGCAGGACAAAGTCGTCGACTACCTGAGGCGAGTCACTTCCGATCTCCGCCGTGCGCGTCAGCGCATCGGAGAACTGGAACTCAAGGACAATGAGCCCATCGCCATTGTCGGAATGAGCTGCAGGCTGCCCGGCGGAGTCCGCTCCCCGGAAGCCCTGTGGGAACTCGTCGAATCCGGCGGCGACGCCATATCGGGATTCCCCGCGGACCGCGGCTGGGATCTCGACCGGCTCACCGGGACGGGCGAAGGAAACAGCGCCACCCACGAAGGCGGATTCCTCTACGAGGCACCCGAATTCGACGCCGGTTTCTTCGGCATCTCCCCGCGCGAGGCGCTGGCCATGGACCCCCAGCAGCGACTTCTGCTGGAAGTGACCTGGGAGGCCCTGGAGCGGTCGGGGATCGCCCCGACCGCGCTGCGCGGCAGCCGGGCCGGAGTGTTCGTCGGCGCCTACAACTGGGGCGCGCCCTCGGCGGCCACCGCCGGTGAACTCCAGGGACACGCCCTGACCGGCACCGCCGCCAGCGTGCTGTCGGGACGCATCGCCTACACCCTGGGGCTCGAAGGCCCCGCCATCACTGTCGACACCGCCTGCTCCTCCTCACTGGTCGCGCTGCACGTGGCGGCGCAGTCGCTGCGCAACGGCGAGTCCTCGCTGGCCGTCGTCGGCGGCGTCACCATACTCAGCGAACCCTCGGTCTTCGTGGAGTTCAGCAAGCAGGGCGGCCTGGCCGGCGACGGCCGCTGCAAGGCCTTCTCCGACGAGGCCGACGGCACGGGCTGGGGCGAGGGCGTCGGCGTACTCGTCGCGGAACGCCTCTCGGACGCCCGGCGCAACGGACACCAGGTCCTCGCCGTGCTGCGCGGCTCGGCGGTCAACCAGGACGGCGCGTCCAACGGCCTGACCGCGCCCAACGGCCCCTCCCAGGAACGCGTGGTCCACCAGGCCCTCGCCACCGCAGGACTCACCGGCGCCGACATCGACGCCGTGGAGGCGCACGGCACCGGCACCAAGCTCGGCGACCCCATCGAGGCGCAGGCCCTGCTGGCCACGTACGGCCAGGGCCGCGACCCCGAGCGCCCGCTGTGGCTCGGCTCGCTGAAGTCCAACATCGGTCACACCCAGGCCGCCGCCGGAGTCGCCGGCGTTATCAAGATGGTCATGGCCATGCGCAACGGCGCGCTGCCCGCGACCCTGCACGCGCAGACGCCCTCCTCGCACGTCGACTGGTCCTCGGGCGCGGTACGCCTCCTGACCGACTCCGTGACCTGGCCCGAGTCGGACAGGCCGCGCCGGTGCGCGGTGTCCTCGTTCGGCATCAGCGGCACCAACGCCCACGCCCTGCTGGAGCAGGCCCCGGAACCGGCCGAGACGGACGAGCCCGCCGCGGGGCCCTTCGCCGCCGCCGCCGTGCCCTGGATCCTGTCCGGCCGCGGTGAGACGGCGGTACGCGACCAGGCGGCCGCCCTCGTGGCGCACCTGGAGACCGCCCCGCCGGCCCGGCCGGCCGACGTCGGCCACTCCCTGGTCGCCTCGCGCGTGCTCCTGGAGAACCGGGCCGTCGTGGTCGGCGCCGACCACGACGGACTCCTCGCCGGAACCACCGCGCTGAGCACCGGCCAGCCCTGGGCGGATCTCGTCCGTGGCGTGGCCGACGTCGAGGGCAGGACGGTGTTCGTCTTCCCCGGCCAGGGCTCTCAGTGGGTGGGCATGGGAGCCCAACTGCTGGTCGAATCCCCGGTCTTCGCCGAGCGGATCACCGAATGCGCCACGGCACTCGGCGCGTTCGTGGACTGGTCCCTGGAGGATGTGCTGCGCGGCGCCGACGGAGCGCCGTCCCTGGAGCGCGTCGACGTCGTACAGCCCGCGTCCTTCGCCGTCATGGTCTCCCTCGCAGCCCTGTGGCGCGCCCACGGGGTGGAGCCCGACGCGGTCGTCGGCCACTCGCAGGGCGAGATCGCCGCGGCCGTCGTCTCCGGCGCGCTCTCCCTGGAGGACGGCGCCCGGGTGGTCGCCCTGCGCAGCCGCGCGATCGGCCGCACCCTGGCCGGCCACGGCGGGATGATGTCGATACCGCTCCCCGTCGACGAGGTGGAGAGCCGGCTGACGGACTGGCAGGGCCGGGTGTCGGTCGCCGCCGTCAACGGACCGCGCTCGGTCGTCGTCTCCGGCGAACCCGGCGCGCTGGACGAACTCTCGGCGCTGCTGACGGCCGAGGACATCCGGGTGCGGCGCGTCGCGGTGGACTACGCCTCGCACTCCGCGCAGGTCGAGAACCTCCAGGACGAACTCCTCGACGTCCTCGCACCGGTCGCCCCGCGCACCAGCGACGTCCCGTTCTTCTCCACGGTGACCGGCGACTGGCTGGACACCGAGACGATGGACGCGGCCTACTGGTTCACGAACCTGCGGCAGACCGTGCGGTTCGCCGAAGCGATCGGCGACCTGCTCGCCGGCGGACACCGCGCGTTCATCGAGGTCAGCTCGCACCCCGTACTGACCATGTCGGTACAGGACATGACCGAGGCGTACGGCGAGCCGGCCGTCGCCACCGGCACGCTGCGCCGCGGGCGCGACGGACTCGCGCGCTTCCTGCACTCCGCCGCCGAGGTCCACGTGCGCGGCGTCGACGTCGACTGGGCCGCGCTCTTCACGGGCACCGACGCCCGGCGCGTCGATCTGCCCACCTACGCCTTCCAGCACGAACGCTTCTGGAACATCCCCGCCGTGAGCGACCGGGCCGATACGACGGCCGACCCCGCCGACGCCCAGTTCTGGGCGGCCGTCGAGGGGGAGGACCTCAGCGCCCTGGCCTCGACCCTGCGGACGGACGAGGACACGGTGGCCGCCGTGCTGCCCGCCCTGTCCTCCTGGCGCAAGTCGCGCAACGAATCCTCCAGGACCGACTCCTGGCGCTACCGGGTGACCTGGACGCCGCTGGCCAAGGTCCCCCAGCGGTCACTGACGGGCACCTGGCTCGTGGTGTCCGCCGACGGCACCGACGACAGCGAGACCACCGGCCTGCTGACCGCGGCGGGCGCCGAAGTGACCCGGCTGGTCCTCGACGACGCGCACACCGACCGCGCGGTCCTCGCCGAGCTGCTGTCCTCCGCCGGCGAGTTCACCGGCATCGTCTCCACGCTCGCCGCCGCCGAGGAGCGCGGCGAGCGCCACCCCGGCCTCACCCTCGGCCTCGCCCTGACCGTCTCGCTCGTCCAGGCCCTCGGCGACGCCGGTGTGACCGCGCCCCTGTGGTTCCTCACCCGGGGCGCCGTGTCCACCGGCCGGTCCGACGCCTTGACCCACCCGGTGCAGGCCCAGATCGCCGGCGTCGGCTGGACCACGGCGCTGGAGCACCCGCACCGCTGGGGCGGCGTCATCGACCTGCCGCCGGCACTGGACCGGCGGGCGGCCGGACACGTGGTCTCTGCCCTCGCGGGCGCGCTCGGCGACGAGGACCAGCTCGCCGTCCGCCCCTCCGGGGTCTTCACCCGCCGCATCGTCCGCGCCAAGTCCGGCGGACAGGGCCCCTCCCGCACGTGGACCCCACGCGGTACGACCCTGGTCACCGGCGGCTCCGGCACCCTCGCCCCCGACCTCGCCCGCTGGCTCGCCGGCCGGGGCGCCGGCCATGTGGCGCTCGCCAGCCGCCGGGGCGCAGACGCCCCCGGCGCGGCCGAACTGGTCGCGGAACTGACCGCTTCGGGCACCGAGGCCGAGGCCGTCGTCTGCGACGTGACCGACCGCGACGCCGTCGCCGCGCTCCTCGCGGACCTCAAGGCCGAGGGCCGCACCGTACGCACGGTCATCCACACCGCGGCCGTCATCGAGCTGTACACCCTGGCCGAAACCACGATGGAGTCGTTCTCCGACGTCGTGCACGCCAAGGTCACCGGCGCCCAGCACCTCGACGAACTCCTCGACCACGACGAGCTCGACGACTTCGTCCTGTACTCGTCCACCGCCGGCATGTGGGGCAGCGGCCACCACGCCGCCTACGTGGCGGGCAACGCCTACCTCTCGGCGCTCGCGGTCAACCGCCGCGCCCGCGGTCTGCGCACCACCTCGGTGCACTGGGGCAAGTGGCCCGACGACATCGAACGCGAGCTGGCCGACCCGCACCACATCCGCCGCAGCGGCCTGGCCTACCTGGACCCGCAGCAGGCGCTCAGCGCCCTGGGCAGGGTCCTCGACGACGACGAGACCGTCATCGGGCTCACCGACATCGACTGGGACACGTACTACCCCGTCTTCACCACCGGCCGCCCCACGCGCCTGTTCGACGAGGTGCCCGAGGTCGCCTGCCAGCTGGCCCCGGCCCCGCAGCAGGCCGCCGGCCTGCCCGCGGCGAGCGACCTCGCCGCGCGGCTGCACGACCTGACGGACGCCGAACAGGAACGCCTGCTGCTCACCCTCGTGCGCACCGAGGCGGCCGCCGTCCTGGGCCACGCCTCCGCGGAGTCCTTCCCCGAGCGGCGCGCCTTCCGCGACATCGGCTTCGACTCGGTCACCGCCGTCGACCTGCGCAACCGCATCGTCGCCGCCACCGGACTCACCCTGCCCTCGACCCTGGTCTTCGACTTCCCCAACCCCGTCGCACTCGCCGGGTTCCTCAAGGGCGCGGCCCTGGGCGGCGGCCCCGAACCCGCCTCGGCGGCCCGCACCACGTCCGCGGGGGCCGACGACGACCCGATCGCCATCATCGGCATGAGCTGCCGCTACCCCGGCGGCGCGAACACCCCGGAGGAGCTGATCCGCCTCGCCCTGGACGGCGCGGACGTGATCTCCGAATTCCCCGCCGACCGGAACTGGGACGCCCAGGGGCTCTACGACCCCGACCCCGACCGGCGGGGCCGGACGTACTCCACCCAGGGCGGATTCCTGCACGACGCCGCGGACTTCGACCCCGCGTTCTTCGGCATCTCGCCGCGTGAGGCCGTGTCGATGGACCCGCAGCAGCGGCTGCTGCTGGAGACCTCCTGGGAGGCCTTCGAGCGGGCCGGGATCGGCCTGGACTCGCTGCGGGGCACCACCGCGGGCACCTTCATCGGCGCCAGCCACCAGGACTACGCGACAACCGCGCACAACGGCGCCGAGGGCTCCGAGGTGCACATGGTCACCGGCACGGCGGCCAGTGTGCTGTCCGGCCGCGTGTCGTACCTGTACGGGTTCGAGGGCCCGGCCGTCACCGTCGACACCGCCTGCTCGTCCTCGCTGGTCGCCATGCACCTGGCCTGCCAGTCGCTGCGCAGCGGCGAGAGCACCCTCGCGCTGGCGGGCGGCGCGGCCGTGATGGGCACCCCGCACGCCTTCGTGGGCTTCAGCAGGCAGCGGGCGCTCGCGCTCGACGGCCGCTGCAAGCCGTTCTCCGACGCCGCCGACGGCATGACCCTGGCGGAGGGCGTCGGTCTGGTCCTGCTGGAGCGTCTGTCGGACGCCCGGCGCAACGGCCACCGCGTCCTCGCGGTGATCCGCGGCTCGGCGATCAACCAGGACGGCGCGTCCAACGGACTCACCGCCCCCAACGGCCCCGCCCAGCAGCAGGTCATCCGCCAGGCCCTCGCCAACGCGGCGATCACCGGCGCGGACGTGGACACGGTGGAGGCGCACGGCACGGGCACCAGGCTCGGCGACCCCATCGAGGCGCAGGCCGTGCTCGCCACGTACGGCCAGGGCCGCGACCCCGAGCGCCCGCTGTGGCTCGGCTCGCTGAAGTCCAACATCGGTCATACCCAGGCCGCCGCCGGAGTCGCCGGCGTCATCAAGATGGTCATGGCCATGCACGAGGGCGTCCTGCCCGGAACCCTGCACACCGGCACCCCCTCCACGCACGTCGACTGGACGTCCGGCGCGGTGGAACTGCTGACCGGGCAGACCCCGTGGCCGGACACCGACCGGCCCAGGCGCGCCGGAGTGTCGTCCTTCGGGATCAGCGGCACCAACGCCCACCTGATTCTGGAGCAGGCGCCCCCCGCCGAAACCGGGACGGCGGACGCCGACGCCGCGCAGGACCCCGCGGACGAGCAGGTCGTGCCGTGGCCGGTCTCCGCCAAGTCCGAGGCGGCGCTGCGCGACCAGGCGGCCCGGCTGCTCGCCCTCGCCGACGCCGACCCCGGCCTGTCGCCCGCACGAGTGGGCTGGTCGCTGGCGACCACCCGCGCGTCCTTCGACCACCGCGCGGTCGTCATCGGCCGCACCCGCGACGACTTCCTGCGCTCCCTCGAAGCACTGGCCACGGGACGCGCCGCGGCAGGCGTCGTACAGGGCGCCGTCGGCGAGGGCGCCAGGGGACCGGTGTTCGTCTTCCCCGGCCAGGGCTCCCAGTGGTGGGGGATGGGCCGCGAACTGCTCGCCCACTCCGAGGTGTTCCGCACCGCCGTGGACGAGTGCGCCGACGCGCTCGCCCCGTACATCGACTGGTCCCTGCACGAGGTACTGGCCGGCGAAGGAGACCCGGCGCTGCTCGAACGGGTGGACGTCGTCCAGCCCGCGCTGTTCTCCATGATGGTGGCGCTGAGCGCGCTCTGGCGCTCGTACGGAGTCGAGCCGTCGGCCGTCGTCGGCCACTCGCAGGGCGAGATCGCCGCCGCGTACGTGGCCGGCGCGCTGACCCTGGCGGACGCCGCCGCGGTCGTGGCCCTGCGCAGCCAGGCGCTGCCCCGCCTCTCCGGGCTCGGCGGCATGATGTCGGTGGCCGCGCCGGTCGAGCGGGTGAGCGCCCTGCTGGAGCCCTGGGGCGAGCTGCTGTCCGTGGCGGCCGTCAACGGGCCCTCGTCGGTCATCGTCTCCGGCGACGCCGGGGCGCTGGACGAACTGCTCGCCGCCTGCGGACAGCAGGGCGTCCGCGCCCGCAAGGTGTCCGTGGACTACGCCTCGCACAGCGCCCACGTCGAAGCCGTGCGCGACGACCTCTCACGCGTCCTGGCTCCGGTCGTCTCCGCGAGCCCGCGCGTGCCGTTCTACTCGACGGTCACCGGCGCCCGGCTGACGGACGCCGCCTTCGACGGCGCGTACTGGTACACCAACCTGCGCACGACCGTACGGATGGAGGAGGCCACCCGCGCGCTCCTCGCGGACGGACACCGCGTCTTCATCGAGATGAGCCCGCACCCGGTGCTGGCCGCCCCGATCCAGGAGACCCAGGAGACGGTGGAGGAGGCCGTCGCCGACTCCGCCGTGGTGCTGGGCACCCTGCGCCGCGACGAGGGCGACCTCCGGCGCTTCCTGGCCTCCCTCGCCGAGGCCCACGCGCACGGCACCGCCGTGGACTGGCGCACGGCGTTCCCGGCCGGCGCCGCCGTCCCCGTCGACCTGCCGACCTACGCCTTCCAACACCGCAAGTACTGGCCCGAGCCCGCGGCGGCCACGGCCGGCACCGCGGCCCCCGGTGACGGCGACGCCACGGACAGCGCCTTCTGGGACCTCGTCGAGAGCGAGGACCTGGAGTCCCTGGCCGACGAACTCGGTGTCGCCGAGGGCGGGGCACGCTCCTCGCTCGGCGACGTATTGCCCACCCTGTCGGCGTGGCGCGCCAAGTCGCGGGAGCGCTCGGCCGTCAACGCCTGGCGCTACCGGGTCGACTGGACCCGGCTGAACGAGCCCGGCACCGCCGCACCCGCGGGCCGCTGGCTCGCCGTGGTACCGGCGGACCGGGCCGACGACGCCTGGATCACCGCCGTACTGGCCCTGCTCGGCCCGGACACGGTCCGGCTGGAGGCGGAGGGCAGCGACGGCGCGGGCCGCGCCGCCTGGGCCAAGCGCCTCAAGGAACTGACCGCCGACGGAACGGAGTTCACCGGCGTACTGTCCCTGCTTGCGCCCGTCGAGGAGCGCCACCCGAACCACACGTCCGTACCCGCGGGACTGGCCCTGACGCTCACCCTCGTCCAGGCCCTGGGCGACGCGGAACTGCGCGCCCCCCTGTGGTGCGCCACCCGCGGCGCGGTGTCCGTGGGCAGGGACGACCGTCTCACCCGGCCCGTGCAGGGCACCCTGTGGGGCCTGGGCCGGGTGATCGCGCTGGAGCACCCGGACCGCTGGGGCGGTCTCGTCGACCTCCCGGAGACCCTGGACGCGCGATCCGGAGCCCGGCTGACCGCCGTACTGGCGGGCCTGGACGGGGAGGACCAGATCGCGGTCCGCCCGACCGGGATCTACGGCCGCCGCCTCACCCACGCGGCGCCCACCGCGGACAGCCCCGAGCGCCGCTGGCAGGGCCGGGGCACCGCCCTGATCACCGGTGGCACCGGCGGGATCGGCGGCCGGGTCGCCCGCTGGATGATCGAGCGCGGCGCCGGACACGTGGTGCTGACCAGCCGCCGCGGCGAGGACGCGCCCGGCGCGGCCGCGCTCCGCGCCGAACTGGAGGGCCTGGGCGCCCGCGTCACCATCGCCGCCTGCGACGCCGCCGACCGCGACGCGCTGACCGGCGTACTGGCCGCGATCCCCGCCGAGTTCCCCCTCGCCTCGGTCTTCCACGCCGCCGGCGTCGCCGACGGCGACGCCTCCGTGGAGTCGCTGACCCTGGAACAGCTGGACGCCCTGATGCGGTCCAAGCTCACCGCCGCCCTGCACCTGCACGAACTGACCCGCGACCTCGACCTGGACGCGTTCGTGCTGTTCTCGTCGGGCGCGGCCACCTGGGGCAGTGGCGGCCAGCCCGGCTACGCGGCGGCCAACGCGTTCCTCGACGCCCTGGCCGAGCACCGCAGGGCCGAGGGCCTGACCGCCGCCTCCGTCGCCTGGGGCACCTGGGCCGAGGTCGGCATGGCCACGGCCGACGAGGTACACGAGCGGCTGCGGCGCCAGGGCGTCATGCCGATGGAGCCGCCGCTGGCCATCGCCGCGCTCCAGCGGATGCTGGAGGACGACGACACGGCGCTCACCGTGACGCTGATGGACTGGGAACGCTTCACCCCCAGCTTCACCGCGACCCGGCCCAGCCCGCTGCTCGCCGGCATCCCCGAGGCCGGCCGGGCCCTGTCGGCGGGCGAGGAAGCACCCGCCGACGACGGCTCCGCCACCCCGCCCCTCAGGAAGCGGCTCGACGCCCTGCCCACCGCCGAACGCGAACGGGCCCTGCTGGAGGCGGTACGCGCCGAAGCGTCCGCGACCCTGGGTCACGACGCGGCCGACGCCATCCCCGCCACCCGCGCGTTCCGCGACGTCGGCTTCGACTCGGTGACGGCCGTCGAGCTGCGCAACCGGTTGCGGGCGGCCCTGGGCCTGCCGCTGCCGGCGGCCCTGGCCTTCGACCACCCCACCCCGGCCGCCCTCGCCCGGCACATCGGCTCCCTGCTCTTCGGCGCCGCCCCCGGGCACGCCGCCGACGACCGGGCCGACGATCCCGACGCCGAGATCCGCGACGTGCTCGCCTCCGTTCCCATCAGCAGACTCCGAAAAGCAGGACTTCTGGACATGGTGCTCAAACTCGCCACCGCCGACGCCGCCGAGGCGACCACCGGGCCTCTCGACGGCGAGGACCCGATCGAGGACCTCGACGACATGGATGCCGAAAGCCTGCTGCGGCTCGTCACCGACATGTAGCGGCCCCCCGGTGACGTCCGCCCGGCCGCGCCGGACGGACGTCACCGGCTGTGCGGCATCTGCAAACCGAAAGAGACCTGGAGAGTTCGATGAGCACGTCCCCCAACAAGTACGTCGAGGCCCTGCGGTCGTCGCTGAAGGAGATCGAGCGGCTCCGTCAGCAGAACCAGCAGCTGGTGGCGGCCGCCGAGGAGCCCATCGCCGTCGTCGGGATCGGCTGCCGCTACCCCGGCGGTGTGACCTCCCCCGAGGACCTGTGGGACCTGGTCACCGAGGGCCGCGACGTCATGGGGGACTTCCCCGCCGACCGGGGCTGGGACCTGGAGCGCCTCGCCGGGGACGGCCCCGGCCACAGCCTCGCCCGCGAGGGCGCCTTCCTCTACGACATGGCGGACTTCGACCCCGGGTTCTTCGGGATCTCACCCCGTGAGGCCGTCGCCATGGACCCCCAGCAGCGACTGCTGCTGGAGGTCGCCTGGGAGGCCCTGGAGCGCGCCGGCATCGACCCGCTGACCCTGCGCGGCAGCCGGGCCGGCGTGTTCGTCGGCACCGCCGGGCAGGACTACGCCGCGGTCATCAACGTCTCCAGCGAGGACGCGGAGCAGTTCTCGACCACCGGGCACGCCGCGAGCGTCATCTCGGGACGGCTCTCCTACACCCTCGGGGCCGAGGGCCCCGCCGTCACCGTCGACACCGCCTGCTCCTCCTCCCTGGTCGCCCTGCACTGGGCGGCGCAGTCCCTGCGCAACGGCGAATGCAGCATGGCCCTGGCGGGCGGCGCCTCCGTGATGGCGACGCCCGGCCCCTTCGTCTCCTTCACCGCCCAGAGCGGAATGGCCGCCGACGGCCGCTGCAAGTCCTTCTCCCAGGACGCCGACGGCACCGGCTGGGGCGAGGGCGCGGCCGTCCTCGTACTGGAGCGGCTCTCCGACGCCCAGCGCGCCGGGCACCCCGTGCTGGCCGTGCTGCGCGGCAGCGCGATCAACCAGGACGGCGCTTCCAACGGCCTGTCCGCACCCCACGGCCCCTCGCAGCGCCGCGTCATCCGCGCCGCCCTGGAGAACGCCCGGCTGACACCCGCCGACGTCGACCTCGTCGAGGCGCACGGCACGGGCACCACGCTGGGTGACCCCATAGAGGCCCAGGCGCTGCTGGCCACCTACGGGCAGGACCGCGAACACCCCCTGCGGCTGGGATCGGTCAAGTCGAACATCGGCCACACGATGGCCGCCTCCGGCGCCGCCGGCGTCATCAAGATGATCATGGCGTTGCGGCACGGTCTGATGCCGCGCAGCCTGCACGCGGGCGAACCCTCCCACGACGTGGACTGGACGACCGGCTCGGTCGAACTCCTCGACCAGCCCGTCCAGTGGCCCGAGACGGGCCGCGCCCGGCGCGCCGCCGTCTCCTCATTCGGCGTCAGCGGCACCAACGCCCACGTCATCCTCGAACAGGCCCCGGCCCTCCCCGAGACCGCCCCCGCCGACGACACCGCCACGCCCGCCGTCATCCCCTGGGTCCTCTCCGGCCGGTCCGCCGCCGCTCTGGCCGAGCAGCGTACCCGGCTGCTCTCCTTCATCGAGCGCAACCCCGGCGTGCGGCCCGTCGACATCGGCCACTCCCTCGCCGCCGGCCGCTCCGCCTTCGAGTACCGCTCCGTCCTGCTGCCCGGCGCCCCCGAGCCCACGCAGATCGCCGAGGGCGTGGCCGACGAGGGACTGCTCGCCGTCCTGTTCTCCGGCCAGGGCTCCCAGCGCCTGGGCATGGGACGCGAACTCCACGTCAGATTCCCGGTGTTCGCCCAGGCCTTCGACGCCGCAGCCGACGCACTCGACCCCCACCTCGACCGTCCGCTGCGCGACATCGTCTGGGGAACCGACCCCGGACCGCTCGACGAGACCGGCTGGACCCAGCCCGCGCTCTTCGCCGTCGAGGTCGCCCTGTACCGCCTCGTCACCTCGCTCGGCCTCACGCCCGACTTCGTCGGAGGCCACTCCATCGGCGAGATAGCCGCCGCCCATGTGGCGGGCGTTTTCTCCCTGGAGGACGCCTGCCGCCTCGTCGCCGCCCGCGCCTCACTGATGGCAGCTCTGCCCGCCGGCGGCGTCATGACCGCCGTCCGCGCCACCGAGGACGAGACCACCCCGCTGCTCACCGCACGGGTCTCCATCGCCGCCGTCAACGGACCCACCTCCGTGGTGATCTCCGGCGACGAGAGCGCCGTACAGGACATCGCCGCGCACTTCGAGGCGCAGGGCCGCAAGACGACGCGCCTGCGCGTCTCGCACGCCTTCCACTCGCCGCTCATGGACCCGATGCTCGACGAGTTCCGCGCCGTCGCGCAGAGCCTGGCCTACGCCGAGCCCCGCATCCCCGTCGTGTCGAACGTGACCGGCCGGATCGCCGACGTCGAGGAACTGTGCTCCGCCGCCTACTGGGTACGGCACGTGCGCGAAGCCGTACGGTTCGCCGACGGCGTCCACACCCTCACCGAACGCGGCGTCACCACCCTGCTGGAGCTGGGCCCCGACGGAGTGCTCTCCGCCATGGCCCAGGACTCGCTGACCGAGCAGGCGCAGATCGTGCCGCTGCTGCGCAAGGACCGCCCGGAGGAACTCGCCGCGGTCACCGCCCTCGCACGGGTGCACGTACGCGGCGCCACCGTCCGCTGGTCCGGCCTCTACGAAGGCTCCGGCGCCCAGCGCGTCGACCTGCCCACCTACCCGTTCCAGCGCCGCCGCTTCTGGCCGGCCGCCGCCCTCGACGCCTCCGGCGACATGCGCGCCGCCGGCCTGGGCTCCGCCGGACACCCCCTGCTCGGCGCCGCCGTAGAACTCGCCGACGGCGAGGGCGCGCTGTTCACCAGCAGGCTGTCCCTGCGGACCCACCCCTGGCTCGCCGACCACGGCGTACGCGGCCGCGCCCTGCTGCCCGGCACGGCCTTCGTCGAACTGGCCATCCGCGCCGGCGACGAGGTCGACTGCGACCGCGTCGAGGAACTCGCCCTCGCCGCGCCCCTGGCCCTCCCCGAACACGGCGCCGTCCAGCTCCAGGTACGCGTGGGCGCGGCCGACGCCGCCGGACGCCGCCCGCTCGGCATCTACTCCCGCGCCGAGGACGGCTTCGACCTCCCCTGGTCCCAGCACGCCAGCGGATTCGTCGCACCCGGCGCGCCGGCCCCCGACCCCGGCTTCGACGCCACCGTGTGGCCGCCCCCCGGCGCCGACCCCGTCGACCTCGACGGCTGCTACGACCGGCTCGCCGCACTCGGCTTCGACTACGGCCCCTCCTTCCGCGGACTGCGCGCCGCCTGGCGGCTCGGCGACGAGGTGTACGCCGACGTCACGCTCCCCGAGGACTCCGGCACCGACGCGAGCGCCTTCGGCCTGCACCCCGCCCTGCTCGACGCCGCCCAGCACGCGGCCGCCTTCACCGACCTCGGCGCCATCAGCCGCGGCGGCCTGCCGTTCGCATGGGAGGGCGTGTCACTGACCGCCTCCGGCGCCACGGCGGTACGCGCCCGCCTCGCCCCGGCGGGCGACGACACCGTCTCCATCGCGATCTACGACACCGCGGGCGGCCCCGTCCTGTCCGTGGACTCCCTCGTCTCCCGCACGGTCCCCACCGCCGAGCTCGACGACACCGGCCCCATCCACCGCGACTCGCTCTTCCGCGTGGACTGGACCGAGACGAAGAACCCGGCCACCGCCGCACCCGACACGGTCGCCGTGATCGGCCCCGCCCCCCTCGGCCTGGCCGCCCACCTGCGCACCGCGGGACTCCAGGTGACGGCCCACCCCGGCCTGGACGAACTCGCCGCCTCGGACGAACCCGTCCCCGCCATGGTCCTCATCGCCGCGAACGGCGAACCCGGCACCACGGACGACGGCGTCGTGACGGCCACCCACACCCTGGGCGCCACCGTCCTCGCACACCTCCACCACTGGCTCGACGAGGACCGCTTCGCCGACGCCCGCCTGATCTTCGTCACCCAGGGCGCGCACACCGGCGACGACCTCGCAGCCGCCTCGGTCCACGGCCTCGTACGAACGGCCAGGACCGAGAACCCGGGACGCCTCGGCCTCCTGGACATCGACCCCGGCACGGCCTCACTCCCCCTGGAGGCCGTGCCGGCCCTCCTGCGCTCCGCACTCGCGGCCGCGGCCGAGGAGCCCGACCTCGCGGTACGCGGCACACAGCTGCTCGCCGCCCGCCTGACCCGCGTCCAGGCCCCCACCGAGCGGCCCGCCTGGGACGCCGACGGCACCGTCCTCATCACCGGCGGCACCGGCGGCCTCGGCGGCGTACTCGCCCGCCACCTGGTCACCGAGCACGGCGTACGCCACCTGCTGCTCGTCAGCCGCCGCGGCCTCGCCGCCGAAGGCGCCGACGAACTCCGGGCCGAACTCACCGCACAGGGCGCCCGGGTGACCGTCGCACCCTGCGACGTCACCGACCGGACCGCACTCGCGGACCTGCTCGCGACCGTCCCCGCCGACCATCCGCTCACCGCCGTCGTACACACCGCCGGAGTCGTCGACGACGGCGTGATCGGCTCGCTCACCCCGCAGCGGCTCGACGGGGTACTGCGCCCGAAGGCCGACGCGGCATGGCACCTCCACGAACTGACCCAGGACCTCGACCTGGCCGCGTTCGTCCTCTTCTCCTCCGTCGCGGCCACCCTCGGCAGCCCCGGGCAGGCCAACTACGCGGCAGGCAACGCCTTCCTGGACGCCCTCGCCACCCACCGGCAGAAGCGCGGACTGCCGGGCCACTCCCTCGCCTGGGGCCCCTGGACCCAGAGCGTCGGCATGACCGGCACGCTCACCGATATCGACGTCGAGCGCATCGCGCGCTCCGGCATGCCGCCCCTGACCGTCCCCCAGGGCCTGGCGCTGTTCGACGCCGCCCTCGGCACGGACGTCGCGGCCCTCGCACCCGTACGCCTCGACCTGCCCGTCCTGCGCGCCCAGGGCGACATCCCGCCCCTGCTGCGCGGTCTCATCCGCTCCCCGGGCCGCCGCGCCGCCGCCCAGATCTCCCAGACCGCCGGCGGCCTCGCGGAGCGCCTCGCCGGACTGAACGCCGCCGAACGCCGCGATGTCCTCCTCGACCTGGTCCGCGGCCAGATCGCCCGGGTACTGGGACACGCCGACGCGACGGACGTCGAGGCGTCCCGCCAGTTCCAGGACCTCGGCTTCGACTCCCTGACGGCCGTCGAACTGCGCAACGGCCTCAACACCGTGACCGGCCTGCGTCTCCCCGCGACCATGGTCTTCGACTACCCGACCCCGAGCGCCCTCGCCGACCACGTGCGCGACGAACTGCTCGGCGCCGCGGAAGAGGCACCGGCGGCGCCGACCGCCGTCGCCCTGTCCCCGGGCGGCGACGACCCGATCGCGATCGTCGGCATGGCCTGCCGCTACCCGGGCGGCGTGACCTCGCCCGAGGACCTCTGGCGACTCGTCACGGAGGGCGGCGACGTCATCTCCGGCTTCCCCACCAACCGAGGCTGGGACCTCGACGGCCTCTACGACCCGGACCCCGACCACCCCGGCCGGACCCACGTCCGCGAAGGCGGCTTCCTGCACACGGCGGGCGACTTCGACCCGGCGTTCTTCGGGATGTCGCCGCGTGAGGCGATGGCGACGGACTCGCAGCAGCGGTTGCTGCTGGAGACGTCGTGGGAGGCGATCGAGCGGGCCGGGATCGACCCGGTGTCGCTCAAGGGCAGCGCCACCGGCGTGTTCGCCGGTGTCATGTACAATGACTACGGGCCGCTGCTCACGGGCGAGGAGTACGAAGCCTTCCGGGGCAACGGCAGCGCACCGAGCGTGGCCTCCGGCCGGGTCTCCTACACCCTGGGCCTGGAGGGCCCGGCGGTGACGGTGGACACGGCGTGCTCCTCCTCCCTGGTCGGCATGCACCTGGCCGCGCAGGCCCTGCGGAGCGGCGAGTGCTCGCTGGCCCTGGCCGGCGGTGTCACCGTCATGTCCACCCCGAGCACCTTCGTCGAGTTCTCCCGCGCACGCGGCCTGGCCCCCGACGGCCGGTCCAAGGCGTTCTCCGAGTCGGCCGACGGCGTCGCCTGGTCCGAGGGCGTCGGCATGCTCGTGCTGGAACGCCTCTCCGACGCGCTGCGGAACGGTCACGAGATCCTGGCCGTGGTGCGCGGCAGTGCGGTCAACCAGGACGGCGCCTCCAACGGTCTGACGGCGCCCAACGGTCCGTCGCAGCAGCGGGTGATCCGTCAGGCGCTCGCCAGCGGCGGGCTGCTGGCCGAGGACGTCGACGTCGTGGAGGCGCACGGCACCGGCACGTCGCTGGGTGACCCGATCGAGGCGCAGGCGCTGCTGGCGACGTACGGACGCGACCGCGACCCGGAGCAGCCGCTGCTGCTCGGCTCGGTGAAGTCGAACATCGGCCACACCCAGGCAGCCGCCGGTGTGGCGGGCGTGATCAAGATGGTGATGGCGATGCGCCACGGTGTGCTGCCGCAGACCCTGCACGTGACCGAGCCGTCCTCGCACGTGGACTGGACGGCGGGCGCGGTGGAGCTGCTGACCGAGCCGACGGCCTGGCCGGAGGCCGGTCGCGTCCGGCGCGCGGGTGTGTCGTCGTTCGGTATCAGCGGTACGAACGCGCACGTCATCCTGGAGCAGTCGCCGAACGTCATCCGCGGGTCCGTGGTCGCCGAAGGCGCGCCCACGGTGCACGAGCCGGGCAGGGTGCCGTGGGTCCTGTCCGGCAGGACGCCGGAGGCGCTGGCGGCCCAGGCGGCGCGGTTGCTGTCGGTGGTGGATGGGGAGACGGCTCCCCGCCCGGTGGACGTCGGATACTCGCTGGCCACGAGCCGGTCGGTGTTCGAGCATCGTGCGGTGGTGCTGGCGAATGGCTCCACTGATGCGGTGCGCGCGTTGACTGCTCTCGCGTCCGGTGCTCCGGACGCCTCGGTGGTGTCGGGTGCGGTCGTTGCTGACAGGTCGGCGGTGTTGTTCTCGGGTCAGGGTTCGCAGCGGTTGGGGATGGGCCAGGAGCTGTACGGCCGCTTCCCGGTGTTCGCGGAGGCGCTGGACTCCGTACTCGCTGTGCTGGATCCGCTGCTGGAGCGC
>NZ_JBHSOA010000059.1:0-4986 GCF_042655885.1 Streptomyces chlorus | reverse complement strand
CGTTCGGGAATGCCGCCGCTCTCCGTCGAGCAGGGCCTCGCCCTGTTCGACACGGCACTCGCCACGGGCGAGACCGTCATGGTGCCGGTGCGGCTGGACCTCGCCACCCTGCGTTCGCGCGGCGAAGTGCCCCCGCTGTTGCGGGCATTGATCCGCACCCGCTCTCACTCCCGACGGAGTGCGGTCGCGGGATCGGTCACCGCCAGTGGGCTGCTGGCCCAGCTGACCGGACTGACCGCGGCCGCTCGCTGCGAAGCGCTGTTGGATCTCGTACGCAAGCAGGTCGCCCTGGTGCTCGGTCATGTCGGTGTGGCAGCCGTGAACCCCACGGCTCAGTTCAGGGAGCTCGGCTTCGACTCGCTGATGGCTGTGGAACTGCGGAACCAGCTGAGTGCGGTGACGGGCCTGCGGCTGACCGCCACGCTGATCTTCGACTACCCGACCGCGACGGCGCTGGCCGACCACCTGAGGGACGAGCTGTTCGGTACCGACGTCCAGACCGCGATCCCGGCTCGGATGCTCCCGCCCGTGGCCGACGACCCGATCGTGGTCGTGGGCATGAGCTGCCGGTATCCCGGTGAGGTCGCCTCGCCGGAGGATCTGTGGCGACTGGTCACGGAGGGGACGGACGCCGTGACCGGCTTCCCGACCAACCGCGGCTGGGACGTCGACGGGCTCTTCAACCCCGATCCGGCCCACGCGGGCACGTCGTACACCCGATCGGGCGGTTTCCTCCAGAACGCGGGAGACTTCGACCCGGAGTTCTTCGGGATGTCGCCGCGTGAGGCGATGGCGACGGACTCGCAGCAGCGGTTGCTGCTCGAAGCGTCGTGGGAGGCGATCGAGCGGGCGGGCATCGACCCGGTGTCGCTGCGCGAGAGCCAGACCGGTGTGTACGCCGGTGTGATGTACAACGACTACGGCACCACCCTGAACGGCAAGCAGTTCGAGGGACACCAGGGCCAGGGCAGCGCCGGAAGCGTCGCCTCGGGCCGGGTCTCCTACACCCTGGGCCTGGAGGGTCCGGCGGTGACGGTGGACACGGCGTGTTCGTCGTCGTTGGTGGCCATGCACCTGGCCGCGCAGGCCCTGCGCAGTGGTGAGTGCTCGCTGGCCCTGGCCGGCGGTGTGACGGTCATGTCGACCCCCGGCACGTTCGTGGAGTTCTCCCGGCAGCGGGGTCTGTCGCCCGATGGCCGGTGCAAGGCGTTCTCCGAGTCGGCCGACGGTGTCGGCTGGTCGGAGGGTGTGGGCATGGTGGTGCTGGAGCGGCAGTCGGACGCGTTGCGCAACGGTCACGAGATTCTGGCCGTGGTGCGCGGCAGTGCGGTCAACCAGGACGGTGCGTCCAACGGTCTGACGGCGCCCAACGGTCCGTCGCAGCAGCGGGTGATCCGTCAGGCGCTCGCCAGCGGCGGGCTGCTGGCCGAGGACGTCGACGTCGTGGAGGCGCACGGCACCGGCACGTCGCTGGGTGACCCGATCGAGGCGCAGGCGCTGCTGGCGACGTACGGGCGCGACCGCGACCCGGAGCAGCCGCTGCTGCTGGGTTCGGTGAAGTCGAACCTGGGACACACCCAGGCCGCCGCGGGCGCGGCGGGCGTGATCAAGATGGTGATGGCGATGCGTCACGGTGTGCTGCCGCAGACCCTGCACGTGACCGAGCCGTCCTCGCATGTGGACTGGTCGGCGGGCGCGGTGGAGCTGCTGACCGAGCCGACGGCCTGGCCGGAGGCCGGTCGCGTCCGGCGCGCGGGTGTGTCGTCGTTCGGTATCAGCGGTACGAACGCGCACGTCATCCTGGAGCAGCCCGAGCCGGTCGCCGAGATCGTGCACCAACCGGCCGCTCCGGCAACCGTGTCATCAACCGTGGTGCCGTGGATCCTCTCGGGCAGGACGCCGGAGGCGCTGGCGGCCCAGGCGGCGCGGTTGCTGTCGGTGGTGGACGGGGAGACGGCTCCCCGCCCGGTGGACGTCGGATACTCGCTGGCCACGAGCCGGTCGGTGTTCGAGCATCGTGCGGTGGTGCTGGCGAATGGCTCCTCCGATGCGGTGCGCGCGTTGACTGCTCTCGCGTCCGGTGCTCCGGATGCCTCGGTGGTGTCGGGTGCGGTCGTTGCTGACAGGTCGGCGGTGTTGTTCTCCGGTCAGGGTTCGCAGCGGCTGGGGATGGGCCGGGAGCTTTACAGCCGGTTCCCGGTGTTCGCGGAGGCGCTGGACGCGGTGTTCGCTGTGCTGGATCCGCTGCTGGAGCGCCCGCTGCGTGGGGTGATGTGGGGCGAGGATGCGGAGCTGTTGAACGAGACGGGCTTCGCTCAGCCGGCGTTGTTCGCCATCGAGGTGGCGTTGTTCCGTCTGGTGGAGTCGTGGGGTGTCAAGCCTGACTTCGTGGCGGGGCATTCGATCGGTGAGATCGCGGCGGCGCATGTGGCGGGGGTGTTCTCGCTGGAGGACGCGGTCCGTCTGGTGGTGGCGCGGGCGCGGCTGATGCAGGCCCTGCCGGCCGGTGGTGCCATGATCGCGGTGCAGGCGACCGAGGACGAGGTCCTGCCGCTGCTGGTCGACGGTGTGTCGATCGCGGCCGTCAACGGTCCGTCGTCGGTGGTGGTTTCCGGTGACGAGCAGGCGGTCCTGGAGGTCGCCGTGCGGCTGGCGGAGCTGGGCCGCAGGACGACGCGTCTGCGCGTCTCGCACGCCTTCCACTCGCCGTTGATGGATCCGATGCTGGAGGAGTTCCGGGCGGTCGCGGAGGGCCTGTCGTACGAGGCTCCGGTCATCGCGGTGGTGTCGAACCTGACCGGCGGGATGGCGTCGGCCGAGGAGCTGTGCTCGCCCGGGTACTGGGTGCGTCACGTCCGTGAGGCCGTGCGTTTCTCCGACGGCGTGCGGACCCTTGGCGTGCAGGGTGTGACGACGTTCCTGGAGCTGGGCCCGGACGGGGTCCTCTCCGCCATGGCCCAGGAATCCGCGCCGGAGAGCGCGGCGTTCATCCCGATGCTCCGCAAGGACCGGGACGAGGAGCTGACCGCGCTCACCGCGCTGGCTCGCGTTCACGTGCGCGGTACGGTGCCCGACTGGGCCGGGATGTTTGCCGGAAGCGGTGCGCGTCGCGTCGAGTTGCCGACGTACGCCTTCCAGCACCAGTGGTTCTGGCCGACCGGTTCGCAGTCCAGTGAGGCCAAGAACGTACGGGCCGCGGGGCTCGGTTCGGCCGAGCATCCGCTGCTGGGTGCGGCCGTCGAACTCGCCGCGGGCCAGGGCGTGCTGTTCACCGGCAGGTTGTCGGTGCAGTCGCATCCGTGGCTGATGGACCACGCGGTGATGGGCCAGGTGCTCCTTCCGGGGACGGCTCTGCTGGAGCTGGCGATCCGGGCGGGTGACGAGGCCGGCTGCGACCGCGTCGAGGAGCTGACGCTGGCTGCGCCGCTGGTCCTTCCCGAGCACGGCGCCATTCAGGTGCAGGTGGCGGTCGGCACCCCCGACGAGTCGGGCCGGCGTTCGGTCGGCGTCTACTCCCGCCCGGAAGACGCGGGAGACGCGCCTTGGACGCAGCACGCCACGGGCGAACTGACCGCCCGTTCCGAGGCAACGGAGACCGACTTCGATGCGACGGTGTGGCCGCCGACGGGCGCTGAGGCGCTGGATGTCGAGGGTTGCTACGAGCGGTTCGCGGAGCTGGGCTTCGCTTATGGTCCGGTGTTCCAGGGCCTGCGGGCCGCCTGGCGGCGCGACGGCGAGGTCTTCGCCGAGGTGAGTCTGCCGGAGAGTGCGCAGGGGGATGCGGCCGCGTTCGGTCTGCACCCCGCCCTGCTGGACTCCGCACTGCACGCCTCCATGCTCGCCGGTGAGGCAAGCGGCGAGAGCGGTGGCGGTCTGCCGTTCTCGTGGGAGGGCGTGTCGCTGCACGCCACCGGCGCCTCGACTCTGCGGGTGCGGCTCGCGCCGCTCGGCAAGGACGCGGTCTCCGTGGCCGCGGTCGACACCTCCGGTGCGCCGGTCGCCTCGGTCGACTCACTGCTCGTACGGACGGTGTCCAGCGAGCAGCTGAACGGTCCTGCCGGAGTCGGCAGGGATTCCCTGTTCGGCGTGGAGTGGACGCCGGTCGCGGCCGGGTCCTGGCCTGCTGATCAGCAGGTGACTCTCCTGGGCGCGGACCCCTTCGGAATCGCCGAGGCAATGGCCAAGTCCTCTGCGGGAGGGGAGACGTACGCCGATCCGCAGTCGCTGGCGGCGGGGGAGTCCCCGGTGCCGGGCACTGTTCTGGTGAGCGTCGCCGGTACCTCCGGCAGTGAGATCCCGGAGTCGGCGCACGCGCTGACCGCCGAGGTGCTGGCCCTGGTGCAGGGCTGGCTGGCCGAGGAGCGGTTCGCCGGCTCGCGGCTGGTGTTCGTCACCCGGGGCGCCGTGGCCGTGGACGGTGGCACGGTCGCCGACCTGGCGGCGGCCTCCGTATGGGGTCTGGTGCGGTCCGCGCACTCGGAGAACCCGGGCAGCTTCGGACTGCTGGACCTTGACCCGGCGGATGACGCCGACGCCTCGGCGTCGGTGCTCGGGGCTCTCGGCTCCGACGAACCGCAGCTGGTCCTCAGGGGCGGCGAGGTCAGGGCCGCCAGGCTGGACCGCGTGCCGCTCCCGGAGCCTGTCGCCACGGTCGGCGAGGAGGCAGGAGCGACTGGAGAGTCTGTCGAGGCAGAAGGGGCGGAACGGACGGAAGGGACAGTGGAGGGCTGGGAGCGGGACGGCACGGTCCTGATCACCGGTGGTACGGGTGGTCTGGGCGCCGTGCTGGCCAGGCATCTGGTCGCGGAACGCGGCGTACGCCGTCTGCTGCTGCTCAGCCGCCGGGGCCTCGGTGCCGACGGTGCGCGAGCACTCGTCGAGGAGTTGGAGTCACTCGGCGCCGACGTCACTGCCGCGGCCTGTGACGTCGCGGACCGGACCGCCGTGTCCGAGCTGCTGGCCGGTGTGTCTGTGGAGCATCCGTTG
>NZ_JBHSOA010000058.1:0-2416 GCF_042655885.1 Streptomyces chlorus | reverse complement strand
AGCCGCCTCGAACGCCTCGCCTACCGACTCACGGCCTGACTCGCGAATTGCGCAGCAGAGTCCGACGCCATCTCAAAGCGATACGGTCGAGGTGGCGGGCGCTGCCGCCCGGGAGGATCGCGGTGATCGTCTTGGCCGTGCTGCGGCACGATCAGCGTCTGGTCGACATGGCCGGCGGCAACGACATCTCCGCCACCACCATCCGGCGCTGGCGCGACGAGCTGATCCACCTGCTGGCCGCGAAGGCCCCTCGCCTGGACCGCGCCCTGAAGAAGATCGCCCGGCGGGGCGGCGAGGTCGTCCTGATCGACGGCACCCTCATCCCCACCCAGCGCCGTACCGGAGAGGCGAACCGCCCGAACTACTCCGGCAAGCATCGCCGCCACGGCCTGCACGTCCTCGCGCTGACCGACGAGCGGGGCCGTCTGGTGTGGATATCGGCCGCCCGGCCCGGCCGCACCCACGACATCACCGCCGCCCGCCGCGACCGCATCCTGGCCCACCTGCGTGCTGCCGGCCTCGGCGCCCTGGCCGACCTGGGCTTCCTCGGCCTGGACGACGACGGGGACGATCCCGTGGTCGTCACCGGCTTCAAGGCCACCCGCGCCCGCAGGCTCACATCCGCCGAGAAGGAGGCCAACCGGGTTCTGGCCGCCGGACGCGTCCCCGTCGAACGCGGCTTTGCCCACCTGAAGAACTGGCGGATCCTCACCAAGCTCCGTACTGACCCCGCCCGCGCCACCCACCTGTTTCGCGCGCTGCTCGTCCTGACGAACATCGAGGCCACTACCGACAATTGATCTCTACCGCAGACAGCCCACGATCAGCACAAGCACCGTGGAACAGCGTCACCGGGCCGGGATCGGCTGGGTGAGGTTCACCGGGTTGCCGTCGGGGTCCCGGACGTGGGCGACGCGCTGTCCCCACGGCATGTCGTTGGCGCCGTCGCGGACCGAGCCGCCCAGCGCCTCCACCCGGCCGAGCGTCTCGTCGACGTCGTCGACACCGATGCTGAGCAGGATCCGCGGTGCCGCCTCGGTCCCCGGGTTCTCCTTGGCCACCAGCCCGAGGTCGGTGTCGCCGATACGCAAGCCGAGGTAGAAGGCCGGGCCTTCCGCCGGCACCCGGAAGGTCTCCTCGGCGCCGAACAATTTCGTATAGAAGCCGAGCAGAACGTCCAGGTCGGCAGTCAGGATCACTGGCTGGATGGTGGACATGGCACTCCTGTCGAGAACGGTCGTGTCGCTGGATAGACCGTTCGAGGACGGTGAACTCATCGGCAAAACCACCCCGCCGGACGATCTACAACACAGACTGCCGCCCACGACCAGCACGAGTACCCCGAAACGAGGTCACGCCACCCCGCTGACCAGCCACTTCAAGATGGCGGAGCTTCAAGGATCGAAAGGAGGCGGCCTCGTTGCGCACCAGCGGGGCAGGATCGGCCCTGTGATGCGCCATGCCCATGAGGATCCCGAGCTGCTGGCCCTGGTTCGCCGCTACGTCACGCCCGAGCGGCGTTACATGAAGCTCAGCGGCAGCTTGCTGCGTATGCGGAGTCTTGACTACGACCGCTTCGTGCGAAGGCTGAGCGAGGACTCGAAAGTCATCACCGCGGAAGAGATCGCCACCCTTCTTGAGGGCGGGTGGCGGGAGCGGAGGACTGCGACATGGCTCGTGGCTGTCTCTCGCCGGACCGAGTTCCGTGAGCGTCTCGGGGAGCTCCTGCTGGCCAGCGAGGTCTGCTGCGCTGGTCTGGCCTATTGCGTGGCCCTGGCCAGTTTCGGGATGCCGCGCGACTCTGAGCTGCTGGTCGCCTACCTTGATCGCTATCTCCGCCGACCCGACCTCGCATACGACCAGACGGTGGCCATGGGCGCCCTCTTGTTCATCGACCTGAATCTCCGAGGTGACCAAGCTGCCCGTTTCCTGGGCCCCGGCGCCCTGTGGCAACAGTGGCTCCAAGATGCACCCCACATGCGGGGCACCACGGACCCGACCCCCTCTTCCCTGAGCCTCATTCGTCGGCTCTGCGCCTTCGTCGATGAGTGCGCCGACATGAGTTGACGGCACCTGATCGCGGCCCGAACCGTCGTCGCCGAAGGCCCTGTTGGGGCTCGCCGAGCCGGGGCCAGCGGTGATCGCGCGACGGACCGCAGCGGCACGTACCGGACGGCTCCGAAGCGGAGGCGACAGACCGTGATCGGCTACACCACGACGGGGGACATGACCCTAGACCCGTACTTCGCGGGTCGTTGATTCGTATGGTGTGACCGGTCCGGGGGTGTCCTCGGGCCGGGGTGCGGCGTTGGGTGGGGTGTGTCGAAGTCTTCCCGCTCCCCGCGGCCACGGTCCCAGCGTCAGCGTTTTGAAGTAGCGGTGACGTCCGTGGTGGAGAAACGTCTGGGCGCTCTGC
>NZ_JBHSOA010000057.1:0-7273 GCF_042655885.1 Streptomyces chlorus | reverse complement strand
GACGTTCCTGGAGCTGGGCCCGGACGGGGTCCTCTCCGCCATGGCACGCGAGTCGGTACCGGACGAGGCCGTGACCGTGCCCGCCCTCCGTAAGAATCGGTCTGAGGAGTTGTCGGTTGTCGCGGCTCTGTCCCAGTTGCATGTGTGTGGTGCGGTGGTGGACTGGGCGCGGTTCTTCGCGGGGACCGGGGCGTCGCGGGTGGATGTTCCGACGTACGCCTTCGAGCGTCAGGTGTTCTGGCCTCGGAGTCTGCGGGGCGGCGCTGATGATGCGGTGGCGGTCGGGCTGGTGTCGGCCGGTCATCCTCTGCTGAACGGTGTGGTGGAGCTGGCTGAGGACGATGGTGTGCTGTTCACCAGTCGTCTGGCGGTGCAGTCGCATCCGTGGCTGGCCGATCATGCGGTGATGGGCCGGGTCCTGGTGCCGGGGACGGCGTTGCTGGAGCTGGCGATCCGGGCCGGTGACGAGGTCGGTTGCGATCACGTCGAGGAGCTGACGCTGGCTGCGCCGCTCGCTCTTCCGGAACACGGCGCGGTTCAGGTGCAGGTACGCGTGGGTGTGGCGGACGATTCGGGACGCCACACGGTCGCGATCCACTCGCGCCCTGAGGGCGAGACGGAGTCGCCGTGGACGCAGCACGCCGCGGGTGTACTCGTCGACGGCTCGCGGGCCGGGGCTTCTGCTGCTGAGTTCGACGTGGCTGTGTGGCCGCCGACGGGTGCAGAGCCGGTGGACCTGGACGGGTTCTACGAGGCCCGAGAGGCCGAAGGCTTTGCTTATGGCCCGGTGTTCCAGGGTCTGCGGGCCGCGTGGAGCCGGGACGGGGAAGTCTTCGCCGAGGTGAGCCTGCCGGAGGGTGAGCAAGGCGACGCGGAGGTGTTCGGTCTGCATCCCGCTCTGCTGGACTCGGTGTTGCATGCGGGATGGTTCCTGGGCTCGTCGGTTGAGGCGGGTGGTGTGCCGTTCTCGTGGAGTGGGGTGTCGCTGCTGGCGTCGGGTGCTTCCGCGGTTCGGGTGAGGCTGGCGCGTGGGGTCGATGGTGTGTTGTCGATCGCGGTGGCGGATCTGTCGGGTGCGCTGGTCGCGTCGGTGGAGTCGTTGGCGATGCGTGCGCTGTCGGCGGAGGGTGTGAGTGGTGATGCTGGGCTGACGAAGGACGCGTTGTTCCGGCTCGACTGGGTGACGATGCCGGCGCCTGGGTCTGCGTCTGCGGCACCCGTGGAGGAGCCGCGGAGGTTTGCGGTGGCGGGCGAGGACATATTCGGCCTGGCCGAGGCCCTTCGGGACGCGGGTGCTGAGATCGAACTCGCGTCAAGCCCCGGCGCGTTGGCGGTTGATGGGGCATCGGTGCCGGGTGTGGTTCTGATCCCGGTGGCTGGGGATGCGGCTGCTGATGTGGTTGGTGGTGTGCATGCGTTGACGCATCGGGTTCTGGAGCGGATTCAGGAGCGGTTGTCGGACGAGGGGTTCGCGGAGTCCCGCTTTGTCTTCGTGACGCGGGGTGCGGTGGGCGGCCAGGACCTGGTGGCCGCGGCGGCGCGGGGTCTGGTGCGGTCGGCGCAGTCGGAGAATCCGGGCTGCTTCGGTCTGGTGGACCTGGATCCGGCGGGGCCGGTTGACCTGCCCTTGTCGGCGTTGGGTGCGGATGAGCCGCAGTTGATGGTGCGGGACGGCAGCGTTCTGGCCGGGCGGCTGGTGCGCCGGTCGTCTGCGGATGAGGACATGAGCCCGGAGTGGGGTGGCGGTGAGGGCAGTGTTCTGATCACGGGTGGTACGGGTGGTCTGGGCGCGGTGATGGCCCGCCACCTGGTGGCGGAGCACGGTGTGCGCCGTCTGCTGCTGGTGAGCCGCCGGGGCCTCGGTACGAACGGGACCGAAGCGCTGGTGGACGAGCTGGAGCTGCAAGGCGCGGAAGTCCGGGTCGCGGCCTGTGATGTCTCGGACCGGAGTGCGCTCTCGGACCTGCTTGCCGAGCACAGGGTGTCCGCCGTGATTCATGCAGCTGGTGTGCTGGATGACGGTGTGGTGGGTTCGTTGACGCCGGAGCGGCTGGATGGGGTGTTGCGTCCGAAGGTGGATGCGGCGTGGCATCTGCATGAGTTGACGCGTGATCTGGATCTGTCGGCGTTTGTGGTGTTCTCGTCGGTGGCGGCGATGTTCGGCAGTGCGGGGCAGGGTAATTACGCGGCGGGCAATGCCTTCCTGGATGCGCTGATGGAGCGTCGTCGGGTTGAGGGGTTGCCGGGTGTGTCGCTGGCGTGGGGTCCGTGGGAGCAGTCCGGTGGGATGACGGGTGCTTTGGCGGAGGCTGATGCGGAGCGGATGGCGCGTGCGGGTGTGCCGGCGTTGTCGGTGGAGCTGGGGGTGGCGCTGTTCGATGCGGCGTTGGCTGCGGGTGATGCTGTGGTGGCGCCGGTGCGGCTGGATCTTGCGGTGTTGCGTGCGCTGGGTGATGTGCCGGTGCTGTTGCGGTCGTTGGTCCGGGTGCGGTCGCGTCGTGCGGCTGCCGCGGCGGGCGGTGCGGCCGCGGGTCTGGTGGAGCGGTTGTCGGTGCTGACGGTCGTGGAGCGTCAGGAGGTGTTGCTGGATCTGGTATGTGGGCAGGTCGCTCTGGTGTTGGGGCATGCCGACGCCAACGCGGTCAACCCCGAGCGTGCTTTCCGTGAGCTGGGCTTCGACTCACTCACCGCGGTCGAACTCCGCAACCGGCTCAACACCGTGACCGGGCTGCGGCTGCCCGCCACGCTGGTCTTCGACTACCCGACCGTGCGGAGCCTGGTCGGATACATCCTCGAAGAACTGCTCGGTGCGGATGCGGCTGTGGCACTCCCCATCGCGGCGCCTGCGCGGTCAGTGGCGGATGACCCGATCGTGGTCGTGGGGATGAGCTGCCGCTATCCGGGCGGCGTGACCTCGCCCGAGGACCTGTGGCGACTGGTCACCGAAGGCGCGGACGTCATATCCGGCTTCCCGACCAACCGCGGCTGGGATGTGGACGGCCTCTTCGACCCGGACCCCGATCACAAGGGAACGTCCTACACCCGCTCGGGCGGCTTCCTGCACGACGCGGGTGAGTTCGACCCGGCGTTCTTCGGGATGTCGCCGCGCGAGGCGCTGGCGACGGACTCGCAGCAGCGGCTGCTGCTGGAGACGTCGTGGGAGGCGATCGAGCGGGCCGGGATCGACCCGGTGTCGCTCAAGGGCAGCGCGACCGGTGTGTTCGCCGGTGTGATGTACAACGACTACAGCGCGGTGCTGGCCGCCCCCGAGTTCGAGGGCTTCCGCGGCAGTGGCAGCTCGCCCAGCCTGGCGTCGGGCCGGGTGTCGTACACCCTGGGCCTGGAGGGTCCGGCGGTGACGGTGGACACGGCGTGTTCGTCGTCGCTGGTGGCGATGCACTGGGCGATGCAGGCGCTGCGCAGCGGTGAGTGCTCGCTGGCCCTGGCCGGCGGCGTGACGGTGATGTCGACCCCGACGGTGTTCGTCGACTTCGCCCGGCAGCGCGGCCTCGCTCCCGACGGCCGGTGCAAGGCGTTCTCCGAGTCCGCCGACGGTGTCGGCTGGTCCGAGGGCATCGGCATGCTCGTGCTGGAACGCCTCTCCGACGCGCTGCGCAACGGTCACGAGATCCTGGCCGTGGTGCGCGGCAGCGCGGTCAACCAGGACGGCGCCTCCAACGGTCTGACCGCGCCCAACGGCCCCTCGCAGCAGCGCGTGATCCGCCAGGCGCTCGCCAGCGGCGGCCTGTCGGCCGAGGACGTCGACGTCGTCGAGGCGCACGGCACCGGCACGTCGCTGGGTGACCCGATCGAGGCGCAGGCGCTGCTGGCGACGTACGGACGCGACCGCGACCCGGAGCAGCCGCTGCTGCTCGGCTCGGTGAAGTCGAACATCGGCCACACACAGGCCGCCGCCGGTGTGGCGGGCGTGATCAAGATGATCATGGCGATGCGCCACGGTGTGCTGCCGCAGACCCTGCACGTCGACGCCCCGTCCTCGCACGTGGACTGGACGGCGGGTGAGGTTGAACTGCTGACCGAGTCGACCCCCTGGCCCGAGACCGGCCGCCCCCGCCGCGCCGGCGTCTCGTCGTTCGGGATCAGCGGTACGAACGCGCACGTCATCCTGGAGCAGCCGACGAACGTCATCCAGGGAACCGTCCTTGACAGTACGGATGCCTCCACGGCCGAGCTTGATGCAAGCCCGTGGGTGCTGTCCGGCAAGACGCCGGAGGCGCTGCGCGGCCAGGCCGCCAAGCTGCTGGCCTCGATGGAGGGTCGGCCGGAGCTGCGGCCGGTGGATGTCGGGTATTCGCTGGCGACGGGCCGGTCGAAGTTCGAGCACCGCGCGGTGGTGCTGCCGGACGGCTCCACTGATGCGGTACGAGCCCTCGCAGCCTTGGCGTCCGGTGCTCCGGATGCCTCAGTGGTGTCGGGTGCGGTCGTTGCTGACAGGTCGGCGGTGTTGTTCTCGGGTCAGGGTTCGCAGCGGTTGGGGATGGGCCGGGAGCTTTACGGCCGGTTCCCGGTGTTCGCGGAGGCACTGGATTCCGTACTGGTGCTGTTGGACGGCGAGTTGGGCCGTTCGTTGCGTGGGGTGATGTGGGGCGAGGATGCGGAGCTGTTGAACGAGACGGGCTTTGCTCAGCCGGCGTTGTTCGCCATCGAGGTGGCGTTGTTCCGTCTGGTGGAGTCGTGGGGTGTCAAGCCCGACTTCGTGGCGGGGCATTCGATCGGTGAGATCGCGGCGGCGCATGTGGCGGGGGTGTTCTCGCTGGAGGACGCGGTCCGTCTGGTGGTGGCGCGGGCGCGGCTGATGCAGGCCCTGCCGGCCGGTGGTGCCATGATCGCGGTGCAGGCGACCGAGGACGAGGTCCTGCCGCTGCTGGTCGACGGTGTGTCGATCGCGGCCGTCAACGGCCCCTCGTCCATGGTCATCTCCGGTGACGAGCAGGCGGCCTTGAAGGCTGCGGCTCAACTCGCTGAGCTGGGCCGCAGGACGACGCGTCTGCGCGTGTCGCATGCCTTCCACTCGCCGTTGATGGATCCGATGCTGGAGGAGTTCCGGGCGGTCGCGGAGGGCCTGTCGTACGCCGAGCCGGTCATCGCGGTGGTGTCGAACCTGACCGGCGGGATGGCGTCGGCCGAGGAGCTGTGCTCGCCCGGGTACTGGGTGCGCCACGTCCGTGAGGCCGTGCGTTTCTCCGACGGCGTGCGGACCCTTGGCGTGCAGGGTGTGACGACGTTCCTGGAGCTGGGCCCGGACGGGGTCCTCTCCGCCATGGCGCAGGAGTCCGTGTCCGAGGGGGCCGTGACCGTACCGGCACTGCGCAAGGACCGGGCTGAAGGTTCGACGGTGCTCGCGGCCCTGGCTCAGCTGCACGTGCGGGGTGTTCCGACAGAGTGGACGACGTTGTTCACCGGAGCGCGGCGGGTCGATGTACCTACCTACGCCTTCCAGCGCCAATGGTTCTGGCCGGCCGGGCCGCTCGGCGGCTCTGGGGACGTACGCGCCGCCGGACTGGAATCCGCCGAACACCCGCTCCTGGGTGCCACGGTCGAACTCGCCGGAATCGAAGGCGCGCTGGTCACTGGCCGACTGTCCGTTCAGGCACAGCCGTGGCTGGCCGACCATGCGGTGATGGGCCAGGTTCTCCTTCCGGGGACGGCTCTGCTGGAGCTGGCGATCCGGGCGGGTGACGAGGTCGGCTGCGACCGCGTCGAGGAGCTGACGCTCGGTGCGCCGCTGGTCCTTCCCGAACACGGTGCCATTCAGGTGCAGGTAGCGGTCGGCACCCCCGACGAGTCGGGCCGGCGTTCCGTGGAGATCCACTCTCGCCCCGAGGGCGCGGAGTCGCCGTGGACGCAGCATGCCTCGGGTGTGCTGGCGGTCGGTGGTCAGGCGTCCGTTGATGACTTCGATGCGACGGTGTGGCCGCCTGCGGGCTCGGAGGCGCTGGATGTCGAGGGTTGCTACGAGCGTTTCGCGGAGCTGGGCTTCGCTTATGGTCCGGTGTTCCAGGGCCTGCGGGCCGCCTGGCGGCGCGACGGCGAGGTCTTCGCCGAGGTGGGTCTGCCGGAGAGTGCGCAGGGGGATGCGGCCGCGTTCGGTCTGCACCCCGCCCTGCTGGACTCCGCACTGCACGCCTCTCTGCTCGCCGGTGAGGCGAGTGGCGAGGGCGGTGGTGGTCTGCCGTTCTCGTGGGAGGGTGTGTCGCTCGTAGCGTCGGGTGCTTCCGCGCTGCGGGTGCGGATCGCTCCGGTCGACGGCCGGGATGCGGTGTCGATCTCCGTGGCCGATCTGTCCGGGGCGCCGGTTGCCTCGGTCGACTCCTTGCTCGTACGCGCGGTGTCGAACGAAGAGTTGACCGGCTCTGCCGATGGGAGCGCGGACTCGCTGTTCGGTCTGCGGTGGATGCCCGTGACGGCAGCGTCCGATGGGGACGCTCCGGGTTCGGTCGTCGTCCTCGGTCCGGATGAGTTCGGACTCGCTGACACCCTGGCGGAGTCCGGTACGGATGTGCAGACGTACGCCGATCCGGCGTCGCTGGCGGCAGGGGAGTCCCCGATCCCGGGCACTGTGCTGGTGAGCATCGCCAGTGCGGACAAGGGCGAGGGCGATGTCGTGGAGTCGGTCCACGCGCTCACTGCTGAGGCACTGGCCCTGGTGCAGGGCTGGCTGGCCGAGGAGCGGTTCGCCGGCTCGCGGCTGGTGTTCGTCACCCGGGGCGCCGTGGCCGTGGACGGTGGCACGGTCGCCGACCTGGCGGCGGCCTCCGTATGGGGTCTGGTGCGGTCCGCGCACTCGGAGAATCCGGGCAGCTTCGGACTGCTGGACCTCGCCACCGGCGCACCGTCCTCGTCCGCACTGCGAAAGGCGCTCGGCTCCGATGAACCGCAGCTGATCGTCAGCGACGACGTCGTCCGCGCTGGACGACTGATACGCGTCTCTGCCTCCGTCTCCGGGGACGAATCCGGGAACGAGAGTGAGAACGAGAACAACACGGCTCTGACCGGGGACGGCACGGGCACGGTCCTGATCACCGGTGGTACGGGTGGTCTGGGCGCCGTGCTGGCCAGGCATCTGGTCGCGGAACGCGGCGTGCGTCACCTGCTGTTGGCCAGCAGGCGGGGCGCCGAGGCGCCTGGTGCCGCCGAGTTGGTCGAGGAGCTGGCCGCGCAGGGAGCGGCGGTCACCGCCCTGGCGTGCGACGTCGCGGACCGGACCGCCGTGTCCGAGCTGCTGGCCGGTGTGTCTGTGGAGCATCCGTTG
>NZ_JBHSOA010000056.1:0-11546 GCF_042655885.1 Streptomyces chlorus | reverse complement strand
GACCTCGATGCGACATGGAAACAGCATACGGACTTACAGCTGAAATTTCTGGCGCATCACACTAGTAGGGCTTTGTTAGGTTCTGTGATGGGGTTGTGGGGTCGGCGCTGGCCGGCCGCATATCGAGCAGGCGCCGGTCCAGGTGGCCAGCAGGGCCTGGAGCTGGCGGAGGAGCGCGTAGAGGGTCAGGCCGGCGCAGGGACTTTTGGGTCGAGCCGCAGCAGGGTGCAGAACGCCTGCGCCAGTGCGGCGAGGGTGACATGCCGGTGCCAGCCGTAGAAGCTGCGGCCCTCGAAGTGGTCCAGGCCCAGGCCGTCCTTCAGTTCCCGGTAGTCGTGCTCGACTCGCCAGCGGATCTTGGCGATCCGCACCAGGTCACGCAAGGGGGTGTCGGCGGGCAGGGTGGACAGCCAGTAGTCGGTGGGCTCGGCGGAGCCCGGCGGCCACTCGGCCAGCAGCCAGCACGCGGGCAGCGAGCCGTCGGCGCCTCGGCGGATGGTGCGGTTGGCGGGGCGGACCCGCAGGGCCAGGAAGCGCGAGCGCATCGCGGCGCGGGGGTTGTGCTTGCCGGTCTTGCTGCCCTGGCGCCAGGTGACGGTCCGCGCCGCGCCGCGTCCGGCGGCCAGGGCCAGCGCGCGCAGGGTGGTGTGCGGCTGGGGGTCGGCCGGCACGGGCGGGCGGCCCCGGCCGCTGTAGGGCGGGCGTTCGGGGACCGCGTCGCCGGGGTGGGCGGTGGTGGTGGTGGCCTTGACCGCGACCGCGTAGGCCAGGCCGCGCTCGGTCAGCCCCTCGCGGAAGCCGGTGGCATCCCCGTAGCCGGCGTCGGCGACCACCGGCAGGCCGGGCAGCTCCCACTCCTCGCGCACCTCGTCGAGCATCTCCAGGGCCAGGCGCCACTTCTCCCGGTGCCGCTCGGCCTCGGGGACACCCGCCCTGACCCGTCGCCTGCGGATCGCCTCGGCCGGCAACGCGTCTTCGCCCTGTCGGGTGTCGTCCCAGCTCTCGGGGAGAAACAGGCGCCAGTCGACGGCCGAGGAGGCCCGGTCGGACACCAGATTGACGCTGACCCCGATCTGGCAGTTGCCGCGCTTGCCCAGCGCGCCGCAGTACATCCGGGCCACACCCGGGGAGTCATAGTCGTCCTTGGGAAAGCCCACGTCGTCGATGGCGTACGCCTCCGGCGCGATGTGCGCTGCAGCCCAACGGGCCTGCTGTTCACGGACCTTGGTGTAATCCCAGGTGGAGGAGGAGACGAACTGCTGGAGCTGCTGGTGGTCCACGCCCAGGCGTTCGGCCATCGGCTGCATCGACTTGCGCTTGCCGTCCAGCATCAGCCCGCGCAGGTACAGCTCGCCCCTGGCCCGCTGGCCCCGCCGCGGCAGCGAGCCCAGCATCTGGGCCGCGAACGCCTCCAGGCGCGGGCGGACCGTCTCCATCTCCTCAGGTGTCAGAGTGCGGTAAGTGATGGTCTAGCTAATTTCGCACCACTTCGTCCCAGTGGGTAGCAGGCCCCTGACCTCGGCTGTCGAGCCAAACCGGGGAGCCGGAGCCGTGCGCTCGGTCAGGGCGGCGATGTTGATCATTCGACCGCCGGAATCGCCCCGTTATGGCATGTCATCACATCGGTGTGAAACGGCAGGAAACATCACTTACCGCACTCTCACACCTGAGCTTGACTCTGTCGGGGATCTTGAAGTTTCCCGGTGCGCCGGCGTGATCGGCGGGCATGCTCGGGATGTTCCGAGAGCCCATGCAGTTGCCGAGGTGTCCGTTGTCGCTCCGTCCTCGTTCCGGTGAGCACGTCCCGCCTCTGACCGTGCAGGTTGCGCGGGCGAGCAACCCGGATGGTACGACGGCGATGTGGGTGAGGGACCGGCTGGACGAGCTGTGGTGCGACGAGGACTTCGCGGGCTGGTACCCGCGTGATGGACGCCCCGGCCTCTCGCCCGCCCAGTTGGCCACCGTCCGTGTGCTGCAGTTCCTGCTCGGCCTGTCGGGTCGTCAAGCAGCGGAAGCGGTGCGCTGCCGCATCGATTTCAAGTACGCCCTGGTGCGCCACGAGGCGCCGCTATTTCCGGGCGGGGGTGAAAGACCCCCGCCGCTGGTCTGTCGCAGCAGGCTGGCGAAGCTGAGGGCAGCCTGACCGCGGAGACGCGCGGGAGGGTGGCAAGCAGCCCCGACAACGACGGGACGTACCGGCACTGCCAGACAGTACGGGCCCGGCAAGCGAGACGAGAAGCCGTACGAGAGGAACCAGTGCCCGAAGCCTCGTAACACTTGAACCGGCTCGAACCTGGTGGATCTGGGCCGGGTGCAGTGCGCGTGACTGCCGAAGGGCGGTGGTCGCGACTCCGTCACCGGTGAAGCGTGCCGGGGGCGGAGGCCATGTTGAAAGCCTGCGGCGTAGGCATGGCGATGCTGCCGGGGTACAGCTGGGCGGCTCACTCGACAACCGGATAGCGGTGAACGTGGGAAGCGGTCCGATGCCGCCCAAGGCCCGGCAGCCGCCCGGGCGGAGGGCAGGCCCGTCGTCGGCTGATGGCACCGGATCGTGGCGGAGTCCTCGTAGTAGTCCGAGCGCGCGAGAGGCGCGTACATGGCGAAGGAGGACAGCAAGTCAGCAGCCGAAGGACTGGAAGACCAGGAGGGTCGTTGGTGAACACCGACGAGCTGGAGTACGCCCTGATGAAGGCGGAACGCCGGGTACTGGAGATCCAGACGAAGCTGCACCGATGGGTCCGCGAGGGCCCTCATCGCAGGTTCAGTGATCTGTTCAACCTCGTTGCCGACCCCGCGTTCCTGTTGGTCGCGTGGGCTCGGGTGCGGGGCAACAAGGGAGCCCGCACGGCCGGAGTGGACGGCGAGACCGCCTACTACGTGGAGACCGTGCGGGGCGTCGAGAAATTCCTCGACGGACTGCGGAACGCGATCAAGGACCGCAGTTTCTGCCCGCTCCCGGCCCGGGAACGGATGATCCCCAAGCCCGGCGGCAAGCAGCGCCGTCTGGGGATCGCGACCGTGACCGACCGAGTGGTGCAGGCATCCCTCAAGCTGGTGCTGGAGCCGATCTTCGAGGCGGACTTCCTCCCGTGTTCCTACGGGTTCCGCCCGAACCACCGGGCCCATGACGCGGTGGCCGAGGTCCGCCACTTCACCTCCCACTCCTACGAGTGGATCGTGGAGGGCGACATCAAGGCCTGTTTCGACGAGATCTCGCACGCCGCCCTGATGGACCGGGTGCGCGCTCGCGTCGGAGACAAACGCGTCCTGGCCTGGTGAAGGCGTTCTTGAAGTCCGGGATCCTCGGGGAGGACCGGGTGTTCAGGGAGACCAGCGCCGGAACCCCGCAGGGATCAATCCTCTCCCCGTTGCTCAGCAACGTGGCCCTCTCCGTCCTGGACGAGCACATCGCCCGGGGGCCGGGAGGTCCGGCGAGCACCTTCAACGACCGCCAGAAACGCCGCCGTCGCGGACTGCCGAACTACCGGCTGATCCGTTACGCCGACGACTGGTGTCTGGTCGTGTCGGGCACCAAGGCCGACGCGGAGGCGCTCAAGGAAGAGGCCGCCCAGGTCCTCTCCACGATGGGTCTGCGCCTGTCGCCGGAGAAGACGCTGGTCACCCACATCGACGAGGGCCTCGATTTCCTCGGCTGGCGCATCCAGCGCCACCGCAAACGAGGCACCAACAAGCACTACGTGTACACCTATCCGGCCCGCAAGGCCCTCGCGGCCGTGATGGCCAAGGTCAAGACGCAGTGCCGCAGAACAGGCACGGACGTGCCCTTCGACACCCTGCTCATCTGTCTGAACCGGATGCTGCGGGGTTGGTGCGCCTACTTCCGGCCGGGAGTGTCCAGCGCCGTCTTCCAGTACCTGAGCTCGTACGTCTGGGGCCGGGTCATCTGGTGGCTACGACGCAAACACCCTCGGATGAACTGGAAGCAGCTGCGCCGCCGCTACTGCGGCGGAGGCTGGTGGCCGGCCAGCGAGGAACGGGAGCTGTTCAGCCCGGCGAGAGTGCACACCACGCGCTACCGTTACCGCGGATCAGTCATCCCCTCCCCATGGCCGATCACAGGATGAGGCCAACCCTCAAAGGAGTACCGGGGCTTGTGGAGCGCCCGTTGCGGTGAGAGCCGCACGGCGGGTGCGGGAAGCGGCCCGGAGAAACGGCCCGGCCGAAAGGCCGGGACCGCGCTCCGGGCCGACTTCACGCACTGGAGCTGGACGATCCCGGCTTCCACACAGCGTGCTGGCCGACTTCCGCGAGCGCCTTGCCCAGACGACCGCGCCGACCGTCTTCTCAAGTTGGCGCTCGCGCGCCTGAAGGAGGCCGGACTCGTGCACGAGCGCACCACGCAGTGCGTGACCTGACCCGGCTGAACTGGTCACCGAGGCCGTCCGCGTGGTGCTGGAAGAAGTCGCCCGCACGGCCGGGCACCTTCTGGACGGCCTGGTCGACGAGGAGTGGGGGCGCCGCTACGGCCGTCCGGTCCGCCTGGGCAAGAACCCCACCCGCCCCGAGACCAGGATCCTCGCCACCGGCAACGACGCCGTCCGGCTCCTGGAACACCTCTACCGGCACGGAGCAGACAGCGTGTCCGGCCCTCGCGTCCAGGCCCTGCGTCAGATCGTGGTGCAGAACTACCAGCGCGGCTCCGCGGGACACCTGCGCTGGCGCACCGCCGAGACGGAAGACGGGCCCGGGCTGCCGCCCTCGTCCCGGGCGATCGTCTCCCCGTATGACACCTCGGCCCGCTATGCCCGCCACGGGCACATCATCAGCTGGAAGGGGTTCTCCGCCCATCTGACCGAGACGTGTGCTCCCGACGGCCCCAACGTGATCACGGACGTGGCCACCACCGCATCCACCACCCACGACAGCAAGGTCCTGCCCGGCATCCACACCCGCCTGCACCGCCGCGGTCTGCTGCCCGCCGAGCACCTGGTCGACAGCGGCTACACCTCCCTGCCCCACCTGGAACAAGCCGCACGTGATCACCAGGTCACCGTCTCCGGGCCGCTCCGGGGCAATCCCACCCGACAACACCGCCGAGGCGAGGGCTTCGCCCGGGACGACTTCCACATCGACTACGACCGCCGGCAGGTCACCTGCCCCCAGGGGCAGGTCAGCCGGGACTGGCACGGCCCCTACCCGACCTCCTCGCCCACCGCGGCTCCGCTGATCGTGGCACGGTTCACCAAAAGCCAGTGCCACCCCTGCCTGGCCCGCGCCCAGTGCACCACCTCCCGCGAAAGCACCCGCACCGTCGGCTTTCCTCCGCGCGAACTCCGCGACCTGCAACTCCGCATCCGTGCCGAGCAGCAGACACCCGAGTGGAAAACCCGCTACGCGGTCCGCTCCGGAGTGGAGGGAACGGTCAACGAGTTCGCCCACGGCCACGGCATGCGCCGCTGCCGCTACCGAGGGCAGGGCAAGGTCCACCTCCAGCACGTCCTGACCGCCATCGCCATCAACATCGAGCGCCTCAGCGGCCTCCCGCCGACCGAGGAAGCACCCCGGCCACGCCGACCGACCGCTTTCCAGACCTACCTCGATCAGCACGAGATCTCCCGGCCGAAGTCCTGGCGCACCCTGGGCACCTGACCTCGGCAACTCCAAGATCCCCGACAGAGTCAAGCTTAGGGAAACGGGACAAACCAAACCTCGCGGCAGCCATCACAAGCAGCAAAGCTGCATAAACGACAAGCCTAGAGTCACCACTAAATCTGGTGCCTACCCGGCGTCGCTCGCCCGGCTCGGTTGCGTCTATGCCGTGTGCGCGGTGCTGACGCTGGCCGCGGTCGCGGGGCACGAGGGGCCGGTCACCGCTTTTGGTGCCGTATCGGAGCGGAGCCGGGGACGGGTCCCTCAAACGCCCGCTCACCTGACGGCCAGTCAGGTACAGGCGCGGTACGGCTCGTCGATCAGCTGGAAGACCGTCTCACCGCGCACCGGGTCCTTCGCCGTGGACAGCCGGACCCGGTCGCCGCCGTGGATGCCGATGGGCGGGCCCATGACTCGGCCGCGCACGACGAAGCCCTCGCTCATCTCGATCAGCGACACGTTCCGCGCGGCGGGGGTGTTGCGGTGCACCACCGTGGAGTGGCGGACCGTGCCGACGCCCTCGCTGCGCTCGGTCCGCAGTTCGCTGCCCCGGCAGACCGGACACAGCAGCCGGTGGTACACGGCGGTGCCGCACCAGGTGCAACGCTGGAAGTACAGGGCCTCCGCATCGCGGGACCCGGGCGCGAGAAGGTCGGTCGCAGAGCCGGCCGCCGGACGAACGGCGTTTCCTGAGAGGTGATACACGCTGGACAGCTCCCTGCGCTCGGACGGAAATCCCGCGTGCGCGACGCACCCGTGCACGCATGTGCGCGGTCTCCGTGCCACCGTGCACGACCCCAGAGTACGGCACTCAGTACCGTTTATAAAGCACTCAGTACCTTGATTTGAGGCCCGTGCGGTTCGGCAGCGCCGAAACAGGACTGACGGTCAACCTCTGATCCCCGAAGGCGGCATCACGAGTTCATCCTCAGTAACGTCGCTGAAGTTGACCGGCGACTCCGCCCGCTCCTTCGGCGTCACGGCCGTGGAAGGAGCACGTCGAGTGGACGTGGTCGGCATACGCGTCGATATCACCGTCCAGCCGCACGAGGCGGTCCCCGCCACCCCCGCCTGGTCAGGCAACGGTCCGCCGGCCGGTTCCCCGCTACCGGCAGCCACCGGTGACGGCGGCAGAACTGGCAGGGGCCGCCGGGCGGGAAACCTTCAGCCAGGCGACCTGGCGGGAAGGCTCCCGCGGTCCGATGACCTCGCGCTCCTCGGATGTGGGTCCGGCCGGCCGGGGTGCGCTCGCGTCGGCTGGCCCAGGCAACCGCGGTGGCCGAGCACGGCCGGTGGGACGGCGTCCTCCGATTGATCTTGACGAGGCAGCGAAGAAGTGTGCGGGTGTGATGACGCGGTCCGGCTGGACCTCGTCACCGCCGCGGGGCGGGGAGTCGGGCGCGAGCACTCCCCGCTCTTCGCTTCTTCGCTGCCGAGGACACGAAGGTCGTCGTGAACGCCCGGGAGGCCGGACCGAGGGCAGCGGTGCCGGCCACACCCTGACGCGGCAGGCTGCCGAAAAGATACAGGCCGCCGGCGGACAGGCCGTGGCGAACGGTGACGACGTCGTGGACACTGTCGCTGTTCGGCGGGACTGGCCGGATCTCCGCAGCCATGGATCATCTCGGTCCTGCGGTCGGCCCGCCGCGCAGCGGGCGGCCTGGCGATCTGCTCTGTTCAACCGGCCTTGTCGCAGTTGGCGGCCGTGCTGGTGGAGCCCTCACGTCCGGCGTACCGCACCACCTCGGTGCGAGCACGCTCGGCCCGTCGGCGGTCAGCGCAGCAGGCAGCGCCCCCCGTCGAGCATCAGGGTCGCCCCGGTCAGGTAGTGGAGGTCGGTGGCCAGCGCCACGACGGCGGGCGCGATGTCATTCTCCGGATCGCCCAGATAACCGAGCGGGACCTGCTTGATGATCGCTGCCCACTGCTTGGGCGCCTCGCCCCGAAACTGCTGGGCTTCCGCAGAGATCGCAGCGGGGCAGATCACGTTCACCGTGATCCCGTAACGCCCCCACTCGCGAGCGGCGTGTTTCGTGAGCCCTCGGATCGCCTCCTTGGCCGAGCCGTACGGCGCGAATCCCGGGTCGCCCATGACACCGGTCGAGGACCCCATGTTCACGATGGTGCCGCCACGCTCCTTCATGCGCGGGAAGCACGCCTGCATGCCGTACAGAGTCGCCAACGGACCGCCCTGGTAGGCGGCGAGAAAGACCTCGTCGTCGATGGAGTCGAGCAAGCGTTCCCCGCCACCGCCACCCTGGGCGTTGTTGACGAGGATGTCCGGCGGACCGTAGCGATCCACGGTCGCCTGCACCAGGCCTTCCATCTCGGCGCGGACATTCACATCGCACTTCATCGCGAAGGCTGTACCGCCTTCCGACTCAATCTCCCGGACGACGAATTCCACCTTCTCGGGCGTGCGGCCGGAAACGGCCACTGCGGCGCCTTCCCCAGCCAGCCTCCGGGCGACACCCCGGCCGATGCCCTAACCGGCTCCGGTGACGACGGCGACCTTGTCCTTGAGCCTGTGCATGCAGCTTCCCTTCTTGCGCGCTCTCGGTCAGCGATGAGACGCAGCTCTCGCTCCAGCCAGCCTCGAGCTCGCACCGGCGTCATTCTGATCGTCCTCTCGCTTTCGACCAGGCCTGCGCCGCACAGAACCTCCAACCCGCGATCGCGCTGCAAGTCAGCGCCGCGGGCGCCATTGCCGACCTCGCCGCCCGCGGGCTCGCCGTCGCCATCCTCAGCGACCCCATGGCCGCGCGCTACCGTGACCGATTCACCGCCTGCACCATCGAAAACGTCGATACACCCGCATTGCTCGCCCTGATCTGGAAGAGCACGCGCAGCCCAGGGGTGTGTGAGTTGCTCGCGTACAGTCGGCAAGCATTCACCAAGGCCGATCCTGCTTAGCGGGAACACCAAGCTCCACTCGATGTGTGTTCGGACTTACTTGGGCAGCGCAAAAGACGCCGACCCCGCGACTTCACCGCCAGCGGGCACGCGATCCTGGCGCCGCGCCTGTCGTGGACCACACCAATCACCCCGTCGCTGGTCTCGCGATCACCTACCCGATGAACTCCCTCAGGGTGGACCAGCGGGCAACGATCACCCGAGAGGTCCTTTCCACAGCCGGCGAGCTCATCCGGCAAGTCGGCGGCTCGCACTCACCGAATGCTTGACGGCCGCCCGGTCGGGGCCCGCCCGAGGCATCCGTCGGTACACCGTAGGCCTCGACAACGGACTGTTCGTCGCGCTGTCGAGGCATACGGTGTGGGCGCCCGTTCCCTTACCGAAATCAGTCCTTGATCTCGCAGATGACCGCCCCGGACGTGACGGACGCGCCGACCTGTGCGCTGAGGCCCTTGACGGTGCCGGAGCGGTGGGCGTTCAGCGGCTGCTCCATCTTCATGGCCTCCAGGACGACGACGAGGTCGCCCTCCTCGACCTCCTGCCCCTCCTCCACCGCGATCTTGACGATGGTGCCCTGCATCGGGGAGGCGAGGGTGTCACCCGAGGCCACGGGACCGGACTTCTTCGCCGCACGGCGCTTGGGCCTGGCCCCGGCCGCGAGACCCGTGCGGGCCAGCGACATGCCGAGCGAGGCGGGCAGGGAGACCTCGAGGCGCTTGCCGCCGACCTCGACGACGACCGTCTCCCGGTCGACCTCCTCCTCGGCCTCGGCGTCCGCGCCGGCCGTGAAGGGCTTGATCTCGTTGACGAACTCGGTCTCGATCCACCGGGTGTGGACCGTGAAGGGATCGGCGGAGCCGGTGAGCTCGGGGGCGAACGCGGGGTCCCTGACCACGGCGCGGTGGAACGGGATGGCGGTGGCCATCCCCTCGACCTGGAACTCGTCCAGGGCGCGGGCCGCCCGCTGGAGCGCCTCGGCGCGGGTGCGGCCGGTGACGATCAGCTTGGCCAGCAGCGAGTCCCAGGCCGGGCCGATGACCGAGCCCGACTCGACGCCCGCGTCCAGGCGCACGCCCGGACCGGACGGCGGGGCGAACGTGGTGACCGTGCCGGGGGCGGGGAGGAAACCGCGTCCCGGGTCCTCGCCGTTGATGCGGAACTCGAAGGAGTGGCCGCGCAGCGGCGGGTCGTCGTAACCGAGCGCCTCGCCGTCGGCGATGCGGAACATCTCGCGGACGAGGTCGACGCCGGCGACCTCCTCGGTGACCGGGTGCTCCACCTGGAGGCGGGTGTTGACCTCCAGGAAGGAGATCGTGCCGTCGACGCCGACCAGGAACTCCACCGTGCCGGCGCCGACGTAGCCGGCCTCCTTCAGGATGGCCTTCGACGCCGAGTACAGCTCGGCGACCTGCGCGTCGGACAGGAACGGCGCCGGGGCCTCCTCGACCAGCTTCTGGTGCCGGCGCTGCAGCGAGCAGTCGCGGGTGGAGACGACGACCACGTTGCCGTGGGTGTCGGCCAGGCACTGGGTCTCCACGTGCCGCGGCTTGTCCAGGTACCGCTCGACGAAGCACTCGCCGCGGCCGAAGGCGGCCACCGCCTCGCGGACCGCGGAGTCGTACAGCTCCGGCACCTCCTCGAGGGTGCGGGCGACCTTCAGACCGCGGCCGCCGCCGCCGAACGCGGCCTTGATCGCGATGGGCAGGCCGTGCTCCTTCGCGAAGGCGACGACCTCGTCGGCGCCGGACACCGGATCGGGCGTGCCCGCGACCAGGGGCGCGCCGGCGCGCTGGGCGATGTGGCGGGCCGCGACCTTGTCACCGAGGTCGCGGATGGCCTGCGGCGGCGGGCCGATCCAGACGAGCCCGGCGTCGAGGACCGCCTGGGCGAAGTCGGCGTTCTCGGAGAGGAAGCCGTAGCCGGGGTGGATGGCGTCGGCATCCGATTCGCGGGCGGCCTTCAGCACCTTGTCGATGTCGAGGTAGCTGGTCGCGGGAGTGTCACCGCCCAGGGCGAACGCCTCGTCCGCGGCGCGGACGTGCAGAGCGTCGCGGTCCGGGTCCGCGTAGACGGCCACGCTCGAGATACCGGCATCCCGACAGGCTCGGGCCACGCGGACAGCGATTTCGCCACGGTTGGCGATGAGCACCTTCGTCAGCATGCCGACTCCACCACGTTCATCCGGGCGGCACTGAGGCGGTCGGTCGTCTTGACGATGCCTCGGATGTCCGCGCCGGGGGTGAACACTGCATCGACCCCCATGGCCTCCAGCGCACTGACATCGGCGTCCGGGATGATGCCGCCGACCAGGATGCGAACGTCAGCGGCATCCTCCCGCGCCAGCAGTTCGATCACGCGCTGCACGATCGTCAGGTGAGCGCCCGAAAGGACGGACAGGCCCAGGATCGGCGCGTCCTCGGCGATGACCGTGGCGACGATCTGCTCCGGGGTCTGGTGCAGACCGGTGTAGATCACTTCGTAGCCGGCGTCGCGCAGAGCGCGAGCGATGACCTTGGCGCCGCGGTCGTGGCCGTCGAGTCCAGGTTTTGCGATCACCACGCGGGCTCGTGGTGCTGGGGCCGCAGAGCTGTGGCCCGCGTGCTGCTGCAGGACATTCATGGTGTCTCCGATCAGGTGTTCAGCAAGGCAGGACGGGCGTGAGCCAGCCGGTCATGCCATACGCGTGCGGTGTGCGCAGCAGAAGGCGGCGCGAGCCCCAACCGGTGGGGCGTGGAGGAACGGAAGGAAACACCGGTGCCCGGGCGACGGACAGCACGGAGACCACGGCGGCCAGCTCCTCCCGGTTCGGGTTGCCCCGTACGACCTTGATCACGTCGGCTCCTTACAGGGGGATGTTGCCGTGCTTCTTCGGAGGCAGGGATTCCCGCTTGGTCCGCAGCTGACGCAGCCCGCGGACGATGTGCCGACGGGTGTCCGACGGCATGATCACCGCGTCGACATAGCCGCGCTCGGCCGCCACGTAGGGGTTGAGCAGCGCGTCCTCGTACTCCTGGATCAGCCGG
>NZ_JBHSOA010000055.1:0-17131 GCF_042655885.1 Streptomyces chlorus | reverse complement strand
ACGGGGGAAACGGGGAACCGAGGGGATCGGGGGATCCCAGGGGGGGACCGGGGGAATCCGGGGGGGCAAGTAACGGGGGACGCGGGGACGTCGGGGGATGTCACCGCGGAGCGGGGGAGCCACAAGGGATCCGGGGGGATCCCGAGGGGGACAAGGGGGTAACGGGGGAGCACAAGGAAGCGGGACTGGAGGGCCGGGGGGTCCTTCCAGTCCCGCTTCTGTGCGTGCGGAGGTCCGCGTCGGCGCGGCGCCGGCTACCGGGTCAAGCGGACTGCGCGGGCGTACGCGCCGTACTCGTATCGGCCCCGAACCGTCCGCTGCCGCCCCGCGCGGTCGCCAGGCGGATGAGCGCCTCGTCGCGGTCGCAGGCGTGCGCGCCGAGCGCGGTCTGGCGGGCGACGATCGACCGCTCCAGCCGCATCAGCCGCCAGCCGCGGCGCAGCAGGAACGGCACGGACTTACGGCCCTCCCTGAGGTCCCGCAGGAAGCGGCGGCGGAAGGTCTTCACCGGACCCCGGCTCAGGCACAGCGCGTCGGCCAGGAGGCCCAGTTCGCCGCAGCGCGTGACGATCTCCGCGGCGAAGATGCCCTCCGCGATGAACAGCGGGGCAGCGCCGAAGTCCACGTGCGACGCGCCCGTACGGGCACTCAGGCCGATGTCGTAGACGGGCACATTTGTGCGGCCCGTACGGCACAGCCGGTCGATCGCGGAGACGGCCGCGTCCGCGTCCCAGGAGCCGGGGTGGTCCCAGTCGATGTCGGAACTGCCCGCCACGAGGGGCAGGGACGGGTCGTCGCCCTCCTTGTAGAAGTCGTCGAGCCGCAGCACGGGCAGGCCGGAGCGGGCCGAGAGGAGGGACTTGCCGGAGCCGGAGGGGCCGCAGAGCAACACGACACGCGCGGAGAAGGGCGACTGGGAACTCACGGGACACCAGTCTGGGGCATCGAACGGGTGGTGTACGACCGTGCGGGTCCGCTTTGAGGCACGCGCCACATCTCCACTACGCTGCGCGTCGATCCGATTACTCAGCGGGAGTGATCGGCGAAGGCAAGAGGTGGCAGCAGCGATGGCCCGACACGCAGCACCCAAGAAGCCGACCGCCCGGCGCGCCCTGGTCGCCCTGGCGACCGCGGGAGTGGCCCTGGGCGCGAGCGTGACGACGGCGGCAGCGGCGGACTCCCAGGCGCCCCAGGGCCCGCGCACCACACGTCCCGCGTCGCTCGGCGCCGTCGACCCGCAGACCGGCGTGCAGCCCCTGACGGGCACGGTCGGCCATGTCGCGGGCCCGGTCTCCGGCCTGAAGCCCAACCCGCTGGCCGGTACGGGCGTCGACCCGCTCGACAACGGCGTCGGCACCCAGGTCGCCGACTTCAAGCCGGTGGACTCACGGGCGGTGACCGGCCCGGTGGCCCAGGCGGAGTCGATCGACGGCATTCCGGTCGCCGGGCAGGCGACGGGAATGCTGACCGGCTGATCCGAGGCATCCGCAGGACGTCCCGCGAGGTATCCGCAGGACATGCGGAGAGCCGCGCCCCTCCCGGACGGAGGGCGCGGCTCTCCGGGCTGCGGCGGCCCCTCCGTCAGTAGGCGGAGCCCGAGGCGCCCAGCGAACCCGTCGGGTGCCAGACCGTCTTGGTCTCCAGGAACGCCGTCATGCGGTCGATGCCCGGCGTCACCGTCCAGTTGTCCACAGGCTGTGGACGCAGAACGCGCTTGAGGTTGTCGGCCGCGGCGATCTCCAGTTCCTTCGCGAGTGCCTCGTCGGCGCCCGCGAGGTCGATCGCGTTGACGTCCTGGTGCGCGGCCAGCGGCGCGGCGATCTCCGCCGTACGGCCGGACAGGATGTTGACCACCCCGCCGGGCACGTCGGAGGTGGCCAGGACCTCGCCGAGCGAGAGCGCCGGGAGTGGGGCCTTCTCCGAGGCGATGACGACCGCGGTGTTGCCGGTCGCGATCACCGGGGCGAGAACCGAGACCAGGCCCAGGAAGGACGACTCCTGGGGGGCCAGCACCGTGACCACGCCGGTCGGTTCGGGGGAGGACAGGTTGAAGTACGGGCCCGCTACCGGGTTCCCGCCGCCGACCACCTGGGCGATCTTGTCGGTCCAGCCCGCGTACCAGACCCAGCGGTCGACCGCCGCGTCCACCTGCGCCGCGGCCTTCGCCTTCGACAGGCCCTCCGCGTCGGCGACCTCCCGGACGAACTGCTCCCGGCGGCCCTCCAACATCTCCGCGACGCGGTAGAGGACCTGACCGCGGTTGTACGCCGTCGCCCCGGCCCAGCCGCCGAACGCCTTGCGGGCGGCGACCACCGCGTCACGGGCGTCCTTGCGGGACGACAGCGGGGCGTTCGCCAGCCAGTCGCCCCTGCCCGCCGCGTCAGCGGCTGATGTCCCCGTGGTCACCTCGTACACCCGGCCGCTCTCGGAACGCGGGAACTTCCCGCCGACGTACAGCTTGTAGGTCTTGAAGACGCTCAGCCGCCGCTGCTCGGCCCCGCCGGCCGGGTCGGTCTTCACGGCCTTGTCGGTCTTCACGTTCTTGTCGGTCTTCTCAGACATCGAGGTACGCCTCCAGGCCGTGGCGGCCGCCCTCGCGGCCGAATCCCGACTCCTTGTAGCCGCCGAACGGCGAGGTGGGGTCGAACTTGTTGAACGTGTTGGACCAGACGACACCCGCGCGGAGCTTGTTCGCCACGGCCAGGATGCGGGAGCCCTTCTCCGTCCAGATGCCCGCCGACAGGCCGTACGGCGTGTTGTTGGCCTTGGCGACGGCCTCGTCCGGCGTCCGGAAGGTGAGGACGGACAGCACCGGGCCGAAGATCTCGTCCCGCGCGACGGTGTGCGCCTGGGTGACGCCCGTGAACAGCGTCGGCGCGAACCAGTAGCCGTTCTCCGGGAGGTCGCAGGCCACCGACCAGCGCTCGGCGCCCTCCGCCTCGCCCTGTTCGACGAGCGAGGTGATCCGCGCGAGCTGCTCCGCGGAGTTGATCGCGCCGATGTCGGTGTTCTTGTCCATCGGGTCGCCCAGCCGCAGGGTGGAGAGCCTGCGCTTGAGGGAGTCGAGCAGCTCGTCGTGGATCGACTCCTGGACCAGCAGGCGGGAGCCCGCGCAGCAGACCTGGCCCTGGTTGAAGAAGATGCCGTTCACGATGCCCTCGACGGCCTGGTCGATCGGGGCGTCGTCGAAGACGATGTTGGCGCCCTTGCCGCCGAGTTCGAGCGTGAGCTTCTTACGGGTCCCGGCGACGGTCCGCGCGATCTGCTTGCCGACCGCCGTGGAGCCGGTGAAGGCGACCTTGTTCACGTCCGGGTGGGCGACCAGCGCGGCGCCCGCGTCGCCGTATCCGGGAAGGATGTTGACGACACCCCGGGGCAGGCCCGCCTGGCGGCAGACGTCCGCGAAGAAGAGGGCGGAGAGGGGGGTGGTCTCGGCCGGCTTGAGGACGACCGTGTTGCCGGTCGCGAGCGCCGGGGCGATCTTCCACGCGAGCATGAGCAGGGGGAAGTTCCAGGGGATGACCTGGCCGGCCACGCCCAGCGGCTTCGGGTTCACCCCGCTGTGCCCGTTTGTCGTCCTCCGGCCGAACCCGGCGTGCTCGAGCTTGTCGGCCCAGCCCGCGTAGTAGAAGAAGTGCGCGGCGACCAGGGGCAGGTCGGCGTCCCGCGTCTCCCTGATCGGCTTGCCGTTGTCCAGCGTCTCCAGGACGGCCAGCTCGCGGCTGCGCTCCTGGATGATCCGGGCGATGCGGAACAGGTACTTGGCCCGCTCGGCGCCGGGCAGCGCCGACCAGGTCGCGAAGGCCTTCCTTGCCGCCTTCACCGCGCGGTCCACGTCCGCCTCGCCGGCCTGCGCGACCTCGGAGAGGACCTCCTCGGTGGCGGGGCTGACGGTCTTGAAGACCCGGCCGTCGGCCGCCTCGGTGAACTCGCCGTCGATGAACAGGCCGTAGGACGGGGCGATGTCGACGACCGCGCGGGACTCGGGCGCCGGGGCGTACACGAACGCGGACGACCGCGCGGGAGCGGCCTGGGCGGTGGTGGCCGCGGTGGTCCCGCCGGCCTCGGCGGTCGACGCGGCCGCGGTCTTCTTGGTCTTCTCGGTCATGGTGATCAGTCCACCGTCACGTAGTCGGGGCCGGAGTAGCGGCCGGTGGCCAGCTTCTGGCGCTGCATCAGCAGGTCGTTCAGAAGCGAGGAGGCGCCGAAGCGGAACCAGTGGTTGTCCAGCCAGTCCTCGCCGACGGTCTCGTTGACCAGGACGAGGAACTTGATCGCGTCCTTGGTGGTGCGGATGCCGCCGGCCGGCTTCACACCGACCTGGATCCCGGTCTGCGCACGGAAGTCACGGACCGCCTCCAGCATCAGGAGCGTGTTCGCGGGTGTGGCGTTCACCGCCACCTTGCCGGTCGAGGTCTTGATGAAGTCCGCGCCGGCCAGCATGCCGAGCCAGCTCGCCCGGCGGATGTTGTCGTACGTCGACAGCTCGCCCGTCTCGAAGATGACCTTCAGCCGGGCGCTCGCCCCGCAGGCCTCCTTCACGGCGGTGATCTCGTCGAACACCTTCCGGTAGTTCCCCGCGAGGAACGCGCCGCGGTCGATGACCATGTCGATCTCGTCGGCACCGGCGGCGACGGCCTCCCGGACGTCGGCCAGCTTGACGGTGAGCGGGGCGCGGCCGGCCGGGAAGGCGGTCGCGACGGAGGCGACCTTGACCGTGGAGCCGGCGACGGCCTCCTTGGCCGTGGCCACCATGTCGGGGTAGACGCAGACCGCGGCCGTGGCGGGGGCCGTACGGTCGGACGGGTCGGGGCGGACCGCCTTCGCGCCGAGCGCCCGGACCTTGCCCGGGGTGTCCGCGCCTTCCAGCGTCGTCAGGTCGACCATCGAGATGGCGAGGTCGATGGCGTACGCCTTCGCGGTCGTCTTGATCGAGCGGGTGCCGAGCGAGGCGGCACGCGCCTCCAGGCCGACCGCGTCGACGCCGGGCAGCCCGTGCAGGAAGCGGCGCAGCGTGCTGTCGGACGCGGTCACGTCGCTCAGCGCGGCGGGGGCACCGACCCGCTCGGGTGCCGGCGAGGGCCTGGGGGAGGAGGGTGCAGTGGAGGACATGGTCACCAGCCGAGCATATCTACGCGCGTAGCGGCTGTACAGCCCTCCGGGTCGTTCAGGAACAGGGAAGGGCCCCGGCCCGGCCCGACGCTGTTGGCGCATCCGGCGGACCCGGGGCATGAGTCCGCCGACCGTGACACTTTCCGGAAATGTGTCACGGTTACGGCCGGAGCACCCCACTCCGGCGGTACGGGCTCGCGGAGCCCGGAACGCCGGGCCGCATCGACCAGCAGCGTCCGGCCCCTGCCCGGCCCCGCCCACCGCCTGCCCGTGCGGGTGCGGGCGTCGGGCAGAATCGGGGGCATGACGACCCCCGAGCCTCAGCCGTCCGACCGGGAGCCCGCCGAGCCTGCCCAGTCCACCGAGCCTGCCGAGTCCGCCGCTCCCTCGGAGCCCTCGGAGCCTTCGGCGGCATCGGAGTCCCCGGCGACTTCGGAGCCCGGGGACTCTCCGGCAGCGGCTGCGGCTGCGGAGGCAGCGGAGGCTTCGGCGGGCCTGGCGGCTTCGGAGCCCAAGGCGGAGGCAGCGGAGGCTTCGGCGGGCCTGGCGGCCTCGGAGCCCAAGTACGCCGACCGGGTCTACCGGTCGACCTCGGGGTTCGTCGGCGGCGCGCTGATCCTCGCCCTCGCCTGCTGGCTCGGTGTCGACGCCGTGGTCGTCGGTGAGGGCAACACCCCGTGGCTGGCGCTCGCCGCGCTGCTGTTCCTCGTGCCCCTGGTGGCCGCCTACACCCTGGTCCCCGCGGTGTACGCCAACGAGGACCGGCTGCGCGTCCGCAACCCCTTCCGCACGATCACGCTGCCCTGGGGGCGGGTGGTCTCGCTGCGCTCCGGCTACACCAACGAGGTCATCTCGGACGCGGGCGCCAAGTACCAACTGTGGGCCCTGCCCGTGTCGCTGCGGGCCCGCAAGCGGGCGTCGCGGCGGGACCTGCGGGCCACGGGCGGCCGGGCGCTGGGCGCCGAGGCATCCCTGGGCGGGGGCGCGAACGGCGCGCCCCGGCGCGGGGGCTCCGCCTCGGACGCCTCGGACCGGCCGGGCGGAGGCGAGCGGGCGCCGACCGACCGCTCGATGGACGAACTGCGTGAGCTGCACGAGAGCCGTGGGGCCGAGGCGAGCGCGCAGGGCGAGGTGAGCGTGCGGTGGTCCTACGAGATCATCGCCCCCTCGCTGGCCGGCGCCGTGCTGCTGGCGGTCCTGCTGGGGCTCGGCTGAGGGAACCGGGGCCTCTCGTTCGGACCATGCCGGGCTCACGGGCCCCGGCACCGGACCCCGCTCCCTGATCCGGCCTGATCCAAACGAAAGACCCTGGACCGACTGAGCGGCGGTACGACAGGAGGGGCTGCCGGGATCGGCAGCCCCTCCTGATGCTTTCCTGCGTGTTTCCGGCGTCTGGTCCCGACGCCGCTCGCTCAGATGCCGGCTGCCGCCTTCAGGTCCCGCTTGATCGCGGTCAGCAGGGCCGCCGCCTCGGTGCGGGCCGCGGGAAGGTCGTCCCGCGCGGTGACCGGGACGACGACCTCCAGGTAGCACTTCAGCTTGGGCTCCGTACCGCTCGGGCGGACGATGACGCGGGCGCCCCGGAGGGTGTAGCGCAGGCCGTCGGTGGGCGGCAGGGCGTCCGTGCCCCGGGTCAGGTCCTCGGCCTCGGTGACCGGCAGGCCGGCCAGTTCGGCCGGGGGGTTCTCGCGCAGCCGGCGCATCGCGTCCGCGATGAGGGACAGGTCCTCGACGCGGACGGACAGCTGGTCGGTGGCGTGCAGGCCGTGGGTCACGGCGAGGTCGTCGAGGAGGTCCAGGAGGGTACGGCCCTCCTCCTTCAGCCCGGAGGCCAGCTCGGCGAGGAGCAGGGCGGCCGTGATGCCGTCCTTGTCGCGTACGCCGTCCGGGTCGACGCAGTAGCCCAGCGCCTCCTCGTAGCCGTAGCGCAGGCCCTCGACCCTGGCGATCCACTTGAAGCCGGTCAGCGTCTCCTCGTGCGGCAGACCCGCCCGCTCGGCGATGCGGGCGAGGAGGCTCGACGAGACGATCGACTCGGCGAACGTGCCGGTCGCCCCGCGGCGGACCAGATGGGCGGCGAGCAGCGCCCCCACCTCGTCGCCGCGCAGCATGCGCCAGCCTCCGTCACCGTCGCCGCCCCCCTCGGCGTCCTTGACGGCCGCGGCGCAGCGGTCGGCGTCCGGGTCGTTGGCGATGACCAGGTCCGGCTCCGCCTCGCGGGCCGTCGCGAAGGCCAGGTCCATCGCCCCGGGCTCCTCCGGGTTGGGGAACGCGACGGTGGGGAAGTCCGGGTCGGGTTCGGCCTGCTCGGCGACCAGGACCGGCTCGGGGAAACCGGCCCGCGCGAAGGCGGCGAGCAGGACGTCCTTGCCGACGCCGTGCATCGCCGTGTAGACCGTGCGGGCGGTACGGGGGGAGTCCTTGGCCAGGACCGCGTCCGTGCGGGCGAGGTAGGCGTCCAGGACGGAGTCGTCGAGGGTCTCCCAGCCGGCGTCGGGGCGGGGTACGTCGTTCAGGGACCCGACGGCCGCGATCTCGGCGGCGATCTCCGCGTCGGCCGGAGGGACGATCTGGGAGCCGTCGCCGAGGTACACCTTGTAGCCGTTGTCGCGGGGCGGGTTGTGACTGGCGGTGACCTCGACCCCGGCGACCGCGCCGAGGTGCCGTATGGCGAAGGCGAGCACCGGCGTGGGCAGGGGCCGGGGCAGGACGGCGGCCCGGAGCCCGGCGCCCGTCATGACGGCGGCGGTGTCGCGGGCGAAGTCCGCCGACTTGTGGCGGGCGTCGTAGCCGATCACGACGAGGCCGCCGGTCTGCCCCTGCCGCTTGAGGTACGCGGCGAGGCCGGCGGCGGCGCGGATGACGACGGCGCGGTTCATCCGCTGGGGGCCGGCACCCAGTTCGCCGCGGAGGCCCGCGGTGCCGAACTGGAGGGTGCCGCTGAAACGGGCGGTGAGTTCGGTGACGTCGTCGGCGTCGAGGAGCGCCGAGAGTTCCGCGCGGGTCTCGGGGTCGGGGTCCTCGGCGAGCCAGGTGCGGGCGCGAGTGGTCAGGTCGTCGTGCACGTGTCGGTCAGCCTCTCGAAGGGTTCGTTGCGTCGTCCCGCCCCACGAAGGGGTCCCGGAGGAGGGCCCGGCATGGGTCCTGATGCTGCTGGTCGATGCGGCCCGGCGTTCCGGGCTCCGCGAGCCCGTACCGCCGGAGTGGGGTGCTCCGGCCGTAACCGTGACACCTTTCCGGAAAGTGTCACGGTCGGCGGACTCATGCCCCGGGTCCGCCGGATGCGCCAACAGCGTCGGGCCCTGTGGGGGCCCCGGGAAGGGGTCCTGCTTGCGGGGTCCCATGAAGGGTTCCCCTACAGGCGGCCCAGGACCTGGGTCAGGAGGGTGCCCATCCGGGTGGCCGAGTCGCGGCCCGCCTGGAGGACCTCCTCGTGGTTGAGGGGCTCACCGGTCATGCCGGCGGCGAGGTTGGTGACCAGGGAGATGCCGAGCACCTCCGCACCCGCCTCCCGCGCCGCGATGGCCTCGAGCACCGTCGACATGCCCACCAGGTCCGCCCCGATCACCCGCGCCATGCGGATCTCCGCCGGGGTCTCGTAGTGCGGGCCGGGGAACTGGGCGTAGACGCCCTCCTCCAGGCTCGCGTCGATCTCCTTGCACAGGGCCCGCAGACGCGGGGAGTACAGGTCGGTGAGGTCGACGAAGTGGGCGCCGACGATGGGGGAGGTGGCCGTGAGGTTGATGTGGTCGCTGATCAGGACCGGCTGGCCGGGGCGCATGCCCTCGCGCAGACCGCCGCAGCCGTTGGTCAGGACGACCGTCTTGGCGCCGGCGGCGACGGCGGTGCGGACGCCGTGCGCGACGGAGGCCACGCCGCGGCCCTCGTAGTAGTGGGTGCGGCCCAGGAAGACCAGGGCGCGCTTGGTGCCGACGCGGTAGGACCGGATCGTGCCTCCGTGGCCCTCGACCGCGGGCGGCGGGAAACCGGGCAGGTCGGTGACCGGGAACTCGGCGTCGGGGGCGCCGAGGGCGTCCACGGCCGGTGCCCAGCCGGAGCCCATCACGAGGGCGACGTCGTGGGTCTCGGCGCCCGTGAGCTCACGCAGGCGCGCGGCTGCGGCGTCGGCTGCGGCGTGGGGGTCGCCCTGGATGTCGTCCGGAAGAAGAGAAGCGTTCACGCGGATGAGAGTAGCCGGTGTTCGCCTACGCGCGTAGATGTCGTGGCTCACGGGCTCGCGATCGTTGTCCTGTCGTTTCCGGCGAGATCCGACGAGATCCGACGAGAACGGACCGACTCCGGCGCGCAGCTTCGTACGGCGGGTTCCTGCGGGCTGGTGCGCGAAGCTGCTCCGCGTGAGCACCTGCGCTCAGCAAGGACGCTTGCGCAGTTCCATCACGTAGTCGTGGGGCGCGCCCGCGGATTCCGCCGCGTCGGCGACCTGGCCCAGGTAGCGGGCCGAGGGCAGGCCGCCCTCATAGGCGTTCAGGACGTAGGTCCAGGCGGATTCCTCGCCGTCCAGGGTGTGCACGCGGACGCGGGTGCGCCGGTATATGTCCAGGCCCGTGCCCTCCCAGCGGTCCATGGACTCCTCGTCCATGGGGGCGATGTCGTACAACGCGACGAAGACCTGTGCGAAGTGGTCCTCGACGATCGTCGCGAGCGCCCCGTTCCCGCTCTCCTTCGGGATTCCGGTCCCGCTCTCGGTCCCGTTCCCGGCCCCGTTCCCGGCCCCGATCCCTGTTCCGGTTCCGTCCTCGGCCGACAGGCCGCCGTCCGGGCCGTCCGGCCAGGGCAGACCCCAGGTCTCGCCCCCGAAGGTCAGCCGCCACCCGTTCAGCCAGCCGGTGGCGCGCAGCGGCGAATGCGGGGCGCGGCGGGACATCAGCCGCGCGTCGAGGTTGCCGGCGTACGCGGCGTAGAGCGACATGGTGGAGAGCGTACGGCAGCCGCACCGCGGACCACTCCGGTAACAGGGGGGCCACGACCGGACCCCGGGGCGGTCGCACGGTGGAGGGTGCGGGACAATGGAGTACGTGACTCGGATCGTGATCATCGGCGGCGGACCCGGCGGATACGAAGCGGCGCTGGTCGCCGCACAGCTCGGCGCGGAGGTGACCGTCGTCGACTCGGACGGCCTGGGCGGGGCGTCGGTCCTCACCGACTGCGTGCCGTCCAAGACCCTGATCGCCACGGCCGAGGTGATGACCACCTTCGACTCCTCCTACGAGGAGCTGGGCATCATCGTCGCCGACGACACCCCGCACATCGACCAGGCCGCCCGGGTGGTGGGCGTGGACCTGGGCAAGGTGAACCGCCGCGTGAAGCGGCTGGCCCTGGCCCAGTCGCACGACATCACCGCGTCCGTGACGCGGGCCGGCGCGCGGGTGCTGCGCGGCCGCGGACGGCTCGAGGGCATGCAGGCCCTGGACGGATCGCGCAAGGTCGTCGTCCGGGCCGCCGACGGGACCGAGGAGACGCTGACCGCCGACGCGGTGCTCATCGCCACCGGCGGCCACCCGCGCGAGCTGGACGACGCCCGGCCCGACGGCGAGCGCATCCTGAACTGGACCCAGGTGTACGACCTGAACGAGCTCCCCGAGGAGCTCATCGTGGTCGGTTCCGGTGTGACCGGCGCCGAGTTCGCCGGTGCGTACCAGGCACTGGGCTCGAAGGTCATGCTCGTGTCGTCGCGCGACCGGGTGCTGCCGGGCGAGGACCCGGACGCCGCCGTGGTGCTGGAGGACGTCTTCCGCCGCCGCGGGATGAACGTCATGGCGCGCTCGCGCGCCCAGTCCGCCAAACGGGTCGGGGACCGGGTGGAGGTGACGCTCGCGGACGGGCGGGTCATCACCGGGTCGCACTGCCTGATGGCGGTGGGCGCCGTCCCGAACTCCGCGGGCATGGGGCTCGAGGAGGCCGGGGTCAGGCTGCGCGACTCGGGGCACATCTGGACCGACCGGGTCTCCCGCACCAGCGCCCCCGGCGTGTACGCGGCCGGTGACGTCACCGGGGTCTTCGCACTGGCGTCGGTGGCGGCGATGCAGGGGCGCATCGCCATGTACCACTTCCTGGGCGACACGGTCGCTCCGCTGAACCTGAAGACCGTCTCGTCGAACGTGTTCACCGACCCCGAGATCGCCACCGTCGGCTACACCCAGGCCGACGTCGACGCGGGCAAGATCGACGCGCGGGTCGTGAAGCTGCCGCTGCTGCGCAACCCCCGCGCGAAGATGCAGGGCATCCGCGACGGATTCGTCAAGATCTTCTGCCGGCCGGGCACCGAGATCGTGGTGGGCGGCGTCGTGGTCGCCCCGCGCGCCTCGGAGCTGATCCACCCCATCTCGCTCGCGGTCGACAACAACCTGACGGTCGAGCAGATCGCGAACGCCTTCACCGTGTATCCCTCGCTGTCGGGTTCGATCGCCGAGGTGGCACGGCAGTTGCACACGCGGAAAATGACCGGGGAAGCCTGACGGGGTCGAACCCGGCTCCCCGCCGACGCCCACCGAATCGCTGTCAACTCCCTGTTCGTCACAGGGAGTTGCGGGACATGTGCGTGGCATGAGCGGCGCAACCAGGCCATCACTTGGCGCTTATACCACTTGACGGTCGGGTGTACGAACAACTTCTGCTATTCAGCGCAAAGTGCTGAAAGCAGACGGTCGCTGGAGTTACTGTCAGTTTCGTGTTCGCTGCAGAACGTCGCCAATTGATCCTCGAAATGGTGCGAGCGAACGGGGCCGTGTCGCTCCGTGAACTCGCCCGCGTCGTCCAGACCTCCGAAGTGACCGTACGGCGGGACGTGCGCGCGCTGGAGGCAGAAGGACTCCTCGACCGCCGGCACGGCGGTGCGGTACTGCCGGGTGGTTTCACGCGAGAGTCCGGCTTCCCGCAGAAGTCCCATCTCGCGACCGCCGAGAAGACCGCCATCGCCGACCTCGCCGCGAGTTTCGTGGAGGAGGGCGAGGCCGTCGTGGTCGGTGCGGGCACCACCACGCAGGAGCTGGCGCGCCGGCTGGCCCGGGTGCCCGGACTGACCGTCGTCACCAACTCCCTGCTCGTGGCCCAGGCGTTGGCGCACGCCAACCGGGTCGAGGTGGTGATGACCGGCGGTACGCTGCGCGGTTCGAACTACGCCCTCGTCGGCAGCGGTGCCGAACAGTCCCTCCAGGGGCTGCGGGTGTCCAGGGCCTTCCTCTCCGGAAGCGGGCTGACCGCCGAGCGCGGGCTGTCCACGTCCAACATGCTGTCGGCCTCCGTCGACCGGGCGCTGGTGCAGGCCGCCGCGGAGGTGGTGGTCCTCGCCGACCACGGCAAGCTCGGCATGGACACCATGTTCCAGACCGTGCCCACGGACCTCATCACCCGCCTGGTGACGGACGAGCCGCCCGCGCACGACGACCGCGCGGGCACCGAGTTGCAGGCACTCGCCGACCAGGGCGTCCAGATCGCCGTGGCCGGAGCGCCGGGAGGTACCGCGGGCCCGGGGGGTGACGGGGCCCCGGCACGTCAGCAGCAGCGCCGGGACGTGCCGCTGCCGGGGCCCCGTCGACAGGGTCCGGGGCTGCGGTCGGCGGTGGGCCTGGGGGCGGCCGAACAGGCCCAGAGCACGGAGCGGGCACGGGTCGCGGATATGCGCCGACGGTGAGTGGGCGGTGGCGACAGACGGGGCGTCCGGCACGGACGGGCGCCCCGCACCGTCCCAGGCGTAGGCCGTAGGCCACACCCGCATGCCGGAACTCCGCACCCCGCACGCCTGGTCTCCGCACCCGCGTAGGCACACCGGCCACCGGGGTCACCGGCACCGGTCGTACGGGCTGGTATCCGCACCCGCGTAGGCGCACCCGCGAGCCCGCAGACCGAGCGCCCGCAGACGCAAAGCGCCCGGCGGACCAGGTAGGTCCACCGGGCGCCTGAAGCGTCGTACGGGTCAGTCCTTGATCTCGCAGATGACCGCGCCGGACGTGACGGACGCGCCGACCTCCGCGCCGAGGCCCTTGACGATGCCGGAGCGGTGGGCGTTGAGGGGCTGCTCCATCTTCATGGCCTCCAGGACGACGATCAGGTCGCCCTCCTTGACCTCCTGGCCCTCCTCCACCGCGATCTTGACGATGGTGCCCTGCATCGGGGAGGCGAGGGTGTCGCCCGAGGCCACGGGGCCGGACTTCTTCGCCGCGCGGCGCTTGGGCCTGGCCCCGGCCGCGAGGCCCGTGCGGGCCAGCGACATGCCGAGCGAGGCGGGCAGGGAGACCTCGAGGCGCTTGCCGCCGACCTCGACGACGACGGTCTCCCGGTCGGCCTCCTCGTCGGCCTCGGCGTCCGTGCCGGCCGTGAAGGGCTTGATCTCGTTGACGAACTCGGTCTCGATCCAGCGGGTGTGGACCGTGAAGGGATCGGCGGAGCCGGTGAGCTCGGGGGCGAACGCGGGGTCCCTGACCACGGCGCGGTGGAACGGGATGGCGGTGGCCATCCCCTCGACCTGGAACTCGTCCAGGGCGCGGGCCGCCCGCTGGAGCGCTTCCCCGCGGGTGCGGCCGGTGACGATCAGCTTGGCCAGCAGCGAGTCCCAGGCCGGGCCGATGACCGAGCCCGACTCGACGCCGGCGTCCAGGCGCACGCCCGGACCGGACGGCGGGGCGAACGCGGTGACCGTGCCGGGGGCGGGGAGGAAGCCGCGGCCCGGGTCCTCGCCGTTGATGCGGAACTCGAAGGAGTGGCCGCGCAGCGGCGGGTCGTCGTAGCCGAGCACCTCGCCGTCGGCGATGCGGAACATCTCGCGGACGAGGTCGACGCCGGCGACCTCCTCGGTGACCGGGTGCTCCACCTGGAGGCGGGTGTTGACCTCCAGGAAGGAGATCGTGCCGTCGACGCCGACCAGGAACTCCACCGTGCCGGCGCCGACGTAGCCGGCTTCCTTCAGGATGGCCTTCGACGACGAGTACAGCTCGGCGACCTGCGCGTCGGACAGGAACGGCGCCGGGGCCTCCTCGACCAGCTTCTGGTGCCGTCGCTGCAGCGAGCAGTCGCGGGTGGAGACGACGACCACGTTGCCGTGGGTGTCGGCCAGGCACTGGGTCTCCACGTGCCGCGGCTTGTCCAGGTAGCGCTCGACGAAGCACTCACCGCGGCCGAAGGCGGCCACCGCCTCACGGACCGCGGACTCGTACAGCTCCGGGATCTCTTCGAGGGTGCGGGCGACCTTCAGACCGCGGCCGCCACCGCCGAACGCGGCCTTGATCGCGATGGGCAGGCCGTGCTCCTCGGCGAAGGCGACGACCTCGTCGGCGCCGGACACCGGATCGGGTGTGCCCGCGACCAGGGGCGCGCCGGCGCGCTGGGCGATGTGGCGGGCGGCGACCTTGTCGCCGAGGTCGCGGATGGCCTGCGGCGGCGGGCCGATCCAGACGAGCCCGGCGTCGAGGACCGCCTGGGCGAAGTCGGCGTTCTCGGAGAGGAAGCCGTAGCCGGGGTGGATGGCGTCGGCATCCGATTCGCGGGCGGCCTTCAGCACCTTGTCGATGTCGAGGTAGCTGGTCGCGGGAGTGTCACCGCCCAGGGCGAACGCCTCGTCCGCGGCGCGGACATGCAGAGCGTCCCGGTCCGGGTCCGCGTAGACGGCCACGCTCGAGATACCGGCATCCCGACAGGCTCGGGCCACGCGGACAGCGATTTCGCCACGGTTGGCGATGAGCACCTTGCGCACGATTGAGGCTCCCTCCTTGAAACAAGCCGAGTTTAGGGACTGCCGACACGGCACACGACCCGTCCCCAAGGGTGACCTTGCCCACACGGAGCGTGATTCGAGGCTCGCTCGACCCGCGAAATCCCATGTCGCACCTTGGTGCGCAAGACTCCTCCGGGAAACCCTAGCCCTCTCATGTGGTCAAGGTCTCTGTGAGAGCGCGCTGCGGCCCGCTCCGTTTTTTTGTCGAGTCCCTACGAATGGCCCAATGATTCTTTGCCGTTCGCAGGACCCTTGTCCCTGGCTTTACTTGTCAGTAACGTTCGCGGCGTCTTGAACGTACTCGGGGTAACCACAGTCGTACTCGAAAGGGGGTGGGGCCGGTGGTCCGCAGACCGGTGGCGTGGATCGTGGCACTCGTGCTCTTCGCCGAGGGGCTCGGCGTCGCCGCCCTGAACTGGTTCCTCGGGGTCGTCGTCGACCGGCAGGACATGTCGCTGGCCGGCCTCGACCCGCACATGACGTCGGTGTCCTCGAAGGCCGGCGGCATCGTCCTCGGGTTCTACTTCGGCCTGTGCGGCCTCGTCGCGCTGCTGGTCGCCCTGCGCGACCGCGCGCCCTTGGGGGCGGGCCGGGTCCTGCTGATCAGCGCCGCCGTGGTGCACGCGCTGCTGGGCGCCTTCGCGTGGGGGCTGGTCGGCGCGTCCGCGTTCCTCTCCATGGTGGTGGTGCTCGCCCTCATCGTGCTGCTCCTGATGACGTACGACCCCGAGGGCCGTCCTGGCGGGCCCGCCGACACCACCGGGCCCGCCGACACCACCGGACCCGCCGACACCACCGGACCCGCCGAGCCCGCGGGCGGGGGCGGCAGGGACGGCGCCGACGGGGCCCCGGTCACCTCTCCGGCGGCGCCCACAGCTCCGTGATGCCCACGCCCAGCCGGGCCAGCAGGCGGCGCACCAGCGGCAGGCTGATGCCGATGACGTTCCCGTGGTCGCCGTCGATGCCCTCGATGAACGGGGCCGAGAGGCCGTCCAGGGTGAACGCTCCCGCGACGTGGAGCGGTTCGCCGGACGCGACGTAGGCGGCGATCTCCTCGTCCGAGGGCTCGCCGAAGCGGACGACGGTGGACGCGGTGGCGGAGGCGTACCGGCTGCCGTCCGCGGTGGTGTCGTAGACGCAGTGGCCGGTCTGGAGGATGCCCGCGCGGCCCCGCATCGACTTCCAGCGCGCGGTGGCCTCCTCGGCGTCCGCGGGCTTGCCGAGGGGCTGGCCGTCCAGCTCGAGCACCGAGTCGCAGCCGATCACCAGGGCACCCAGGACCTCCGGCTTCGCCGCGACGACGGAGGCCTTCGCCTCGGCGAGGGCGAGGGCCAGTTCGGCCGGTGTGGGTGCGGTGACGGCGTCCTCGTCGACTCCGCTGACGATCACCTCGGGGGTGAGTCCGGCCTGGCGGAGCAGCCCGAGCCGGGCGGGAGACTGGGAGGCGAGCACGAGCCGACGGCGGGGCTGATCTGTCATGCGATCAGCGTATCGGCGGATCCGCCCACCGGCGTGTCCGGACGCCTCCGCCCAGCGGTCCCACCGATCCCACCGGTCCGGTGGAAGTCCAGCGTCCGTCGGTCCGGCGGAAGCCCAGCCCAGCCCAGCCCGGCGACCGGACGCCTCACCGCACGCCGATCACGATCATCGCGAGCACCATGGCCAGCGCCATGAGAACGCCCAGCCGCCGCAGCATCTCCTGCGTGTCCCGCAGTTCCTTCGGCGGCTCGTTCTCGGGATCGGACCACAGCATGCTCTCCATCGTCCGGCCGCCCGCCCCGGCATCGCCTGAGTACGCGTACTCAACTTCCCGGCATGATCCGAACGAGAGGCCCTAGGCTCCCGGCCAGTACGTCCGCGACCAGGCCGTCGGCCCCGGCTGGGGCAGGAGCCGGCCGGCGATGCGGGACGGGTCGGACCAGGAGTCGCGGGGAGCGGGCGCGCCGGACGGCACGGCGGACGCCGCCGCGGCGCGCACGCGGACCACCGCCAGTGCGGCGGCCAGCTCCTCCGGGGTCGGGTTGCCCCGTACGACCTTGATCGTCATGGCGCCTTCCAATCGCTCGGCCGAGCCCCGGTGCACGGGGCTCGGCGGGCAGGGGTCACAGGGATCAGAGCGGGATGTTGCCGTGCTTCTTCGGAGGCAGGGATTCCCGTTTCGTCCGCAGTTGACGCAGCCCGCGGACGATGTGCCGGCGAGTGTCGGACGGCATGATCACCGAGTCGATGTAGCCGCGCTCGGCCGCCACGTAGGGGTTGAGCAGCGCGTCCTCGTACTCCTGGATCAGCCGG
>NZ_JBHSOA010000054.1:33848-106100 GCF_042655885.1 Streptomyces chlorus | reverse complement strand
GCCAGTACACCGCGTGGCCTCCCTGAGACAGCGAGGCCACTGAGACAGCTGAACTGTTCCTAAGACGTGGCTCGTCACGCTCGAGGACCTGGTGCGCCAGGCGCTGCGAATGCGGCCGGACCTGCTGGTCGTGGGTGAGGTGCGCGGCCCCGAGGTGGTCCATCTGCTGGCAGCCCTCAACACCGGACATGAAGGCGCCGGGACCGTCCACGCCAATGCCGCCGCGGACGTACCCGCCCGGCTGGAAGCGCTCGGCACGGCGGCCGGGCTCGACCGTTTCGGGCTGCACAGCCAGCTGGCGGCCGCCCTGTCCGTGGTGCTGCACCTCGTCCGTGACCGGACCGGCCGACGGCGGATCGCTGAGGTGCACGTGCTGGAACGGGACCCGTCGGGGCTGGTGCGGACGGTGCCCGCACTGCGCTGGGGCCCCGACGCGTTCGTCCCCGAGCGGGGCTGGGAGCGGCTGCGGGAACTGCTCCGGAACACCGGCGACGGCGGCGGACTGTGAGTGGGCGGCTCGTGGGAGGTCGGCTCGCGGGAGGCCGGCCTCCGGGCGATCAGCCCGTGAACGGGCGGCCGTTGAACCGGTGGAGGCGGCAGACGGTGAGAGGGGACCGAGGGTGAGAGGGGACCGAGGGTGAACGGGACTGCCGGGATGTCGATGGGGACGGCCACGGTGTGCCTCGGGGCTGCCGCGTGGCTGCTGGGCGGCCGGCGGGCCGGAGCCAGGCGGGCACGGCTGCTGCTGGCCGGTGGGGGGCCGGTCGGGAGCGGGCCGCCGGGACGGCCCCAGGTGATCCGCGCGTGGGGACGCATCCGGGGACGGCTGCGAGCCGAATGGTGGGCCCTGGCCGCCGGGGCGGCGCTGGCACTGCTGGGCACATCGGTGCTGCCGCTCGTCGCGGGCGCGGCCGGGGTGCCGCTGCTGCGGCGGGTGCGGCTGGCCGCTGGGGAGCGCCGGGACCGTGAGCGCAGGGGCGACGCGGTGATCGCGCTGTGCGGGGCCCTCGCCGGGGAGGTGCGCGCAGGGCGGCAGCCGGGTGAGGCGTTGTCACCGGCCGCGCGTGACACCGGCGGGCTCGGCGACGCCCAGGCGGCGGTGCTGGCGGCCGCACGGTTCGGTGGAGACGTCCCGGACGGGCTCGTGGTGGTGGCGCGGCAGCCGGGCGCAGAAGGGCTTCGCGGGCTCGCAGCGTGCTGGCGGGTTGCCGTGGACCAGGGGGCGGGGCTCGCGGCCGGACTCGACCGGCTGGAAGCGGCGCTGCGTGCCGAACGGGATCAGCGTGCCGACCTGCGCGCCCAGCTGGCCGGCGCCCGCGCCACCGCGGTGATGCTCGCGGGGCTCCCCGTCCTGGGGCTGGGGCTCGGCGCGGCCCTCGGGGCCGACCCCCTGCACATCCTCCTGCACACCCCGTCGGGGCTCGGCTGCCTCGTGGCCGGCGGGGTCCTGGAGGGTCTGGGGCTGTGGTGGGTGCTGCGGATCATGCGGGGTGCCGAGGAGGCGTCGGCATGAGCGGCGACGTTTTCCACGGGCTGGGGGTTGTCGTGGGGGCGGCGTCGGCGCTCGGCTGGCCGGCCTGGTGGCTGCGCCACGCGCGGTGCGAGCGCCGGCTGCGACGACGGCTGGCCGAGACGCTGGCTGTGGAACAGGCGGCAGCCCGGCCACGTCTCACGGTGCCGAGAGGCGCGCGCGGTTGGCTGCCCACGGTGGGAGCGGTCTGTGCGGGCTGGGTGCTGGCGGGCGGTCTCGCCGGAGTGCTGGTGGGGCTGGCCGGAGCCGCCGGACTGTGGCGGTGGCGCCTGCGGCAGACGGCGGCCGGGGCGCACGAGCGGGAACGTGCCGCGGCCCGTGCGGCGCGGCAACTCCCTCTTGCCGCCGATCTGCTGGCCGCCTGCATCGCGGCCGGCGCCGGGCCCGTGCCCGCCGCGCAGGCGGTCGGCGAGGCCCTGGGCGGGCCGGTCGGGGACGCGCTGGCCAGAGGTGCGGCGGAGGTGCGGCTCGGTGGGGAACCGGGCGCGGTCTGGCGCCGACTGGCCGCCATGCCGGGAGCCGGGGCCCTGGCCCGGCTGCTGGAACGGGCCGACGTGTCCGGGCTCCCCATGGCCGCGCCCGTCGCGCGGCTCGCCGCGGAGTCCCGCGCGCAGTGGGCCCGCGAGGCGACGGCAAGGGCACGGCGGGCCGCCGTCATGGTCACCGCGCCGGTGGGTCTGTGCTTCCTGCCCGCCTTCATCGCGGTCGGCGTACTGCCCGTGGTGATCGGACTCGCCGGCGGGGTGCTGGGAGGGGGTGGTCGATGACGGGAGAGAACCGAAAACGGCGGCAGAACAAACGGACAGACAGTCGATTGGTTTTCAACAGGACCTTTCCATAAAGGGGTTGAGATGTATCAGGTGGTACGGGCGCGGTTGCGTGCCCTGGTGTGCAGGATGCGCGCGGCACGGAAGGACACCGGAATGGTCACTTCCGAGTACGCCATGGGCATCGTGGCGGCGGTGGCGTTCGCCGTCGTGCTCTACAAGGTGGTCACGAGCGGCCCGGTCGACGCGGCGCTGACGAAGATCGTGGAGCAGGCGCTCGATGGCCGGATGTGAACGGCGCTCGGACCGTGGCTTCGTGACGGCGGAGTCGGCGATGGTGCTGCCCGTGCTGGTGATGTTCGCGATGGCGCTGGTGTGGGGGTTGTTGGTGGTGGCGGCGCAGATCCAGTGCGTGGACGCGGCCCGCACCGGTGCCCGCGCGGCGGCCCGGCAGGATTCCCCCGGTGCGGTCGTCGAGGTGGCCCGCCGGGCGGCGCCGTCCGGCGCGGAGGTCACCGTGCGCCGGGAGGCGACGCAGGTTCGTGTGGTCGTCGTGGCCAGGCCCCCGTTACTGCACGGGCTGCCCTTCGAGGTACGGGAGGAGGCGGTGGCGGCCGTGGAGGAGACGGTGGGGGCGGACACGTGAAGCACGAGATCCGCGACCGGCGGCGACGGCAGAGCGGCCGGGTTCGCGGCCGAGGGCATGAGCGTGCGCGTGGGGCCGGTCCGCCGGACCGGGGGCCCGAGCGCCATGCCGGCGGGGCGCGCGCCGCACAGGCCGGGCAGGAGGCCGGGCCCGGGCGCGGCCTCCGCCGGGCCGGGCGCCGGCACCGGGACGGCGGCCGGCACCCGGCCCGGTGTCCAGGTCGGCACCGGTACTCCGGACAAGGCCCCGACCGGGGCTCCGCGACCGTCTGGAGTGTCGGGGTCATCGCCGTGCTGTGTGTCGTCTTCGGCGTCGTCCTCACCCTGGGGCAGGCCGTCGTGATCCGGCATCGGGCGGCCGGCGGTGCGGACCTCGCCGCGCTGGCGGCGGCGGACCGGTGGATGGACGGTACGGCGGCGGCCTGTGCGCGGGCCGGCCGGGTGGCCGGGGCGCAGGGCACGCGCCTGGTGCGGTGCCTGGTCGAGGGCGAGGTCTCGGACGTGTCGGTGGCCGCGGGACGAGGACCGTTCGAGGCGAAGGTCAGGGCGCGGGCGGGGCCGGCCGGTCCGGTGGCCACCGCTGCCGCTCACCCCTGGCCGGCCTCCGCCGCCATGCCGCCCGCCCGGTCCGTCCCGTCCGCCACCGCCACGTTCTCCTCCGCCACGTTCTCCTTCGCCGGTGCACCCTCCAGCAGCACCGTGAGGAGCCGTACCGCACCTCGTTTGTGCAGCGGTTCGTTGCCGTTTCCGCACTTGGGGGACTGGATGCAGGACGGGCAACCGGCCTCGCACTCGCAGGAGGCGATGGCCTGCCGGGTGGCGGTGAGCCAGTCGCCGGCGGTGTGGAAGGCGCGCTCAGCGAAGCCGGCCCCGCCCGGATGACCGTCGTAGACGAAGACGGTGGGCAGCAAGGTGTCGGGGTGCAGGGGCACGGAGACCCCGCCGATGTCCCAGCGGTCGCAGGTCGCGAAGAGGGGCAGCATGCCGATCGACGCGTGCTCGGCGGCGTGCAGGGCGCCGCCGAGGATCTCCGGATTGATCCGGGCCCGGTCCAGCTGGTCCTCGGTGACCGTCCACCACACCGCGCGGGTGCGCAGCGTACGGGGCGGCAGGTCGAGTTTCGTCTCGCCCAGCACCTCACCGGTGATGACACGCCGACGCAGGAAGGAGACCACTTGGTTGGTGACCTCGACGGAGCCGTAGCACAGGCGGCCGTCGCCCCACTGGATCTCGGTGTCCGTCTCCAGCACGGAGATCGACGTCGTGTCGCGGGCGACCGTCGTGTAGGCCGGGGCGGCCTGTTCGACCAGGGCGACGGAATCCTCCAGATCGAGGGAGCGGACGAGATACGTGCGGCCCTGGTGCAGATGGACCGCGCCCTCGTGGACGGTCGTGTGTGCGGCGCCGGCGTCCACCGTGCCGAGCAGCCGTCCCGTACCGTCCTCGACGACCTGGACGGGACGGCCGCCCTCCCCGCGGATGTCGGTCAGGTCGGCGGCCCGTTCCCGGCGGGTCCAGTGCCAGGCCTTGGTCCGGCGGCGGAGCAGCTTCGCGGCCTCCAGCTGCGGCAGGAGCTCCTCGGTGGCCGGCCCGAACAGCTCCAGGTCCTCGTCCGTCAGCGGCAGCTCCTCGGCCGCCGCGCACAGGTGCGGGGCGAGCACGTAGGGGTTGTCGGGGTCGAGGACGGTGGATTCCACGGGCCGGTCGAACAGGGCCTCGGGGTGGTGGACGAGGAAGGTGTCCAGGGGATCGTCGCGGGCGACCAGGACGGCGAGGGCGCCCTGCCCGGCCCGTCCCGCACGGCCCGCCTGCTGCCACAGGGACGCCCGGGTGCCCGGGTAGCCGGCGATCACCACGGCGTCCAGGCCGGAGACGTCCACGCCGAGTTCCAGGGCGTTCGTCGCGGCGAGTCCGAGGAGTTCGCCGGAGTGCAGGGCACGTTCGAGGGCACGGCGCTCCTCGGGGAGATAGCCGCCCCGGTAGGCCGCCACCCGCCGGACCAGCGAACGGTCGACCTCGGCCAGGCGTTCCTGGGCGATCACCGAGATCAGCTCGGCACCGCGCCGGGAGCGTACGAAGGTGACCGAGCGGACGCCCTGCACAGTGAGGTCGGTCAGCAGGTCGGCGGCCTCGGCGGTGGCGGTACGGCGGACGGGGGCGCCCTTCTCACCGTGCAGCTCGGTCAGCGGAGGCTCCCAGAGGGCGAACACCAGTTCACCGCGAGGTGAGGCGTCGTCGGCGACCTCGACCACCGGCAGGCCGGTGAGGCGGCGGGCGGCGACCTCGGGCTCGGCGGCGGTCGCGGAGGCGAGCAGGAACACGGGCGAGGCGCCGTAGCGGGCGCAGAGGCGGCGTAGCCGGCGCAGCACCTGGGCGACGTGCGAGCCGAAGACGCCCCGGTAGGTGTGGCACTCGTCGATGACGACGTACTTCAGCGACTTCAGGAAGGAGGACCAGCGGGCGTGGGACGGGAGGATGCCCCGGTGCAGCATGTCCGGGTTGGTCAGGACGTAGTTGGCGTACTGACGGATCCACTCGCGTTCCTCGAACGGAGTGTCGCCGTCGTGGACCGCCGCGCGCACCGAATGGCCCAGAGGTTGTGAAAGTTCCTTCACAGCACGGCACTGGTCGGCTGCCAGGGCCTTCGTGGGAGCCAGGTAGAGGGCGGTCGCACCGCGGCCGTTCGGGGCCTCGGAGCCGTCCAGGAGCGCCGACAGGACCGGCGTGAGATACGCCAGGGACTTGCCGGAGGCGGTCCCGGTGGCGACCACGACCGACTCGCCGTCCAGGGCGTGCTCGGCGGCGCGTGCCTGGTGGGCCCACGGATGGTCGATGCCCGAGGCCTGTACGGCGGCGAGCACCTCCGCCCGGATCCGGTCCGGCCAGACGGCATGGCGACCCGCACGCGGGGGCAAGTGCTCCGTATGAGTAATGCGCGAAGTCCTGCTCGGCCCGGCGGCGAGTCGGTCGAGGAGCGCCCCCGGCGAGGGCCGGGGAGCGCTGTCCGCCGGGGACCGATCGGGTCGAAGATTCTTGGCCATCGGCACCGAGTGTGTCACCGGCATGACGGACAATGGGGCCAAGGCGTCGTGCACGCCTGCCGGTAAGTGATTGAATGCCATCGCGGCTGGCGAACCGTCCCGGGGGCTGAGCCGAGATGCCCCAAGGGCGACCGCTCGATAGCTAGGTGCTGGAGGATCCGTGGACCTGTCCCTGTCGACCGAGACCATGGGCGATCGCACGATCGTCAGGGTCGGTGGCGAAATCGACGTATATACCGCGCCCAAGCTGCGCGAGCAGCTGGTCGAGCTGGTGAATGACGGCAGTTTCCACCTTGTCGTCGACATGGAGGGTGTGGACTTCCTCGATTCAACCGGACTCGGCGTGCTGGTCGGCGGCCTGAAGCGTGTGCGTGCCCATGAGGGCTCGTTGCGCCTGGTCTGCAACCAGGAGCGCATTCTCAAGATCTTCCGCATCACCGGCCTCACCAAGGTGTTCCCGATTCACACCTCGGTCGAGGAAGCGGTGGCGGCCACCGACTGATCACCGGTCCCGGGCGTCCGCGCCCGGGAGAGCAGTGAAGTACGAGGAGGACCGGGCCTTCGGCGGCCCGGTGCCTCCCCACAGCACGCCCGAAGTCTGCGAGGGGGATGCATGGCCACCGTTGAGCTCCGCTTCAGCGCGCTGCCCGAGCATGTCAGGACCGCCCGACTGGTGGCGGCAGCGGTGGCGCGCAGGGCCGGAGTGGACGAGGCGGTCCTCGACGAGGTCCGGCTCGCCGTCGGTGAGGCGTGCACACGTGCCGTCGGACTGCACCAGAACGGCGGAATCTCGGCCCCGGTGAAGGTGCTGCTGATCGAGGAGGAGAAGCAGTTCTCCATCGAGGTCGGTGACGAGGCGCCCCACGCGGCTCCCGGCGGACGGACGCCCGGCGGCGGGCCCGGGGCCACCGAGGCCGAGATCGAGGAGGACGAGATGGGCCTCGCGGTCATCAGCGGGCTCGTCGACGATGTCGAGGTCAGTGCCGGGGAGCACGGCGGATCGATCCGCATGAGGTGGTCCACCACGCCGCCGGCCACCTTCCCCGTCTGACTCGGCTGACCGGACGTATCCGCCTCACCCAACTCATCCAACTCATCCAACTCGCCCGCCTCACCCGATTGCATCCGAATCACCTGATTCGCTCGCTTCACCCGAACAGCGACTCATGCCGAAGGGCCCCACCCGTGGGGCCCTTCGGCATGTGCGGGTGTCATCGCCCGCGCCTACAGTGGTCCCTGTGCCGGCCTTCCCCGCCGAGCGGTCCCTGTGGGAGCGGTCCGCAGTACCGTTCATCGCGTGAATTCATTCACGATCGGCCGGGTGATCAAAGAGCTTTTTGCGCGATCACTGAAAGGATCATTCGCCTGATCAGGTGAAAGATCCGTCGAATGCCTCCGGGGCGTTACAGATTTCGGTTCCCGGGCCGTCCGGCGATCATTGTGTGAAGAGCGCGTGCGGCCATTTACATTTAACGCGCTCTGTTTTGATCAGGTTCCGGGTACCTACAATCCCGTCCACATCTTGAGCTCAGCCCAAGCGTCAAGGAGGACGAATGGCGGGGCTTTCCCTCTCACAACAGCCGGGCCAACCCATCTCCCTCGCAGCTGCCGTGCTGACCGACGACAACCGTGTGCTCGTGGTGGTCATCGGGGTCGTAGCACTGGCGGCGCTGGCCGTCGCGGGGGTCCTGGTGCGCCAGGTCCTCGCGGCCGGCGAGGGCACCGACAAAATGAAGGAGATCGCCGCGGCGGTGCAGGAGGGCGCGAACGCCTATCTGGCCCGCCAGCTGCGCACGCTCGGCGTATTCGCCGCCGTCGTGTTCTTCCTGCTTCTGCTGCTGCCCGCGGACGACTGGAACCAGCGTGCCGGCCGATCGGTGTTCTTCTTGATCGGAGCGGCGTTCTCGGCGGCCACCGGATATATCGGCATGTGGCTCGCCGTCCGCAGCAATGTGCGAGTCGCCGCGGCGGCCCGCGAGGCGACACCGGCTCCCGGAGAGCCGGAAAAGGATCTCACCGCCGTCTCGCACAAAGCGATGAAGATCGCTTTTCGCACGGGCGGCGTGGTCGGCATGTTCACCGTCGGGCTCGGCCTGCTGGGCGCCGCCTGCGTGGTGCTCGTGTACGCGGCCGACGCGCCGAAGGTACTCGAGGGCTTCGGGCTCGGGGCCGCGCTGATCGCGATGTTCATGCGGGTGGGCGGCGGCATCTTCACCAAGGCCGCCGACGTCGGCGCCGACCTGGTCGGCAAGGTCGAGAAGGGCATTCCGGAGGACGATCCGCGCAATGCCGCGACCATCGCCGACAATGTGGGCGACAACGTCGGCGACTGCGCGGGCATGGCGGCCGACCTCTTCGAGTCGTACGCCGTGACGCTGGTGGCCGCGCTCATCCTGGGCTCGGCCGCCTTCGGCGACGCCGGACTGGCCTTCCCGCTGCTCGTGCCCGCGATCGGCGTGCTCACCGCGATGATCGGCATCTTCGCGGTGGCCCCCAGACACGCCGACCGCAGCGGCATGAGCGCGATCAACCGCGGTTTCTTCCTCTCCGCGGTGATCTCACTCGTCCTGGTCGCGATCGCCGTGTACAGCTATCTGCCGTCGTCGTACGCAGGCCTCGACGGCGTCACCGACGCGGCGATCCAGGGCAAGGACGGCGACCCGAGGATCCTCGCGCTCGTCGCGGTGGCCATCGGCATCGTGCTCGCCGCCCTGATCCAGCAGCTCACCGGCTACTTCACCGAGACCACCCGGCGCCCCGTCAAGGACATCGGGAAGACCTCGCTCACCGGCCCGGCCACCGTCATCCTCGCCGGGGTCTCCCTGGGGCTCGAATCGGCCGTCTACACCGCCCTGCTGATCGGCCTCGGCGTGTACGGGGCGTTCCTGCTCGGCGGTACGTCGATCATGCTGGCGCTGTTCGCGGTGGCGCTGGCCGGCACCGGCCTGCTCACCACGGTCGGTGTGATCGTCGCGATGGACACCTTCGGGCCGGTCTCCGACAACGCCCAGGGCATCGCCGAGATGTCCGGCGACGTCGAGGGCGCCGGCGCCCAGGTGCTCACCGACCTGGACGCCGTCGGCAACACCACCAAGGCCATCACCAAGGGCATCGCCATCGCCACGGCGGTCCTCGCGGCGGCGGCCCTGTTCGGCTCGTACCGCGACGCCATCACCACCGGCGCGCGGGACGTGGGCGAACGGCTCAGCGGTGAGGGCGCGCCGTTGAGCCTGATGATGGACATCTCGCAGCCCAACAACCTCGTCGGACTCATCGCGGGCGCGGCGGTCGTCTTCCTCTTCTCGGGGCTGGCGATCAACGCGGTGTCGCGGTCGGCGGGTGCGGTGGTCTTCGAGGTGCGGCGGCAGTTCCGTGAGAAGCCCGGGATCATGGACTACAGCGAGAAGCCGGAGTACGGCAAGGTCGTCGACATCTGCACCAAGGACGCCCTGCGCGAACTCGCCACACCCGGTCTGCTGGCCGTGATGGCACCCATCTTCATCGGGTTCACGCTCGGCGTCGGGGCGCTCGGCGCCTTCCTGGCGGGCGCGATCGGCTCGGGCACGCTCATGGCGGTGTTCCTCGCCAACTCCGGTGGCGCGTGGGACAACGCCAAGAAGCTCGTCGAGGACGGCCATCACGGCGGCAAGGGCAGCGAGGCCCACGAGGCGACCATCATCGGAGACACCGTCGGCGACCCCTTCAAGGACACCGCGGGGCCGGCCATCAACCCGCTGCTGAAGGTGATGAACCTGGTGGCGCTGCTCATCGCGCCCGCGGTCATCCAGTTCTCCTACGGCGCGGACAAGAACGTCGGCGTGCGGGTGCTGATCGCGGTTCTCGCTCTGGCGGTGATCGTCAGCTCGGTGTACGTGTCCAAACGGCGCGGGATCGCCATGGGTGACGAAGGCGATGCCGAACCGGACTCCAAGTCGGTCGATCCGGCGGTGGTTTCGTAGGACCGGCCGCTGAGGCCCAGCTCAAGGTGCGGGCGGACGGCGCGTGTTGACGACGCGTCGCCCGCCCGCACTGTGTGATGTGCGCCCCCGTCGTGAGCCTTCTCTCGCTGGTGCAAATGGCTTTAAAAGTGGTCTTTGCAGACGTTCGTCGGGGAGATGTCGCGCATCTGGCGTGTATGTTCCGGGCCGGGAGCCATGGAAGGGGCCGATCCGGTGAACAAGAAGCTCGCGGCCGCGCTGTCCGGCGGTGCGGTACTGGTACTGGCGCTGACGGGATGCGGCGGCGACAACAACAACAACGAGAAGCTGAACTCCTGGGCGGACCAGGTCTGCGGCGCGGTGCAGCCGCAGGCGAAGAAGATCCAGGCCGCCAACGCCGCGATCCAGAAGGAGACCTCGGACAACAGCACCCCGGAAGAGGTCCAGAAGACCGACTCGAAAGCCTTCCAGGACATGTCCGACGCCTACAAGGCGATCGGCGCGGCCGTGACCAAGGCGGGGGCGCCGGACGTCGAGAACGGCGAGAAGAAGCAGACGGACGCGGTCAAGGAGCTCAACAGCATCTCCGCGTCGTACGCCTCCCTGAAGAAGCAGGTCGACGGACTCGGCACGGACGACCAGGCGAAGTTCGCCGACGGCCTGAAGGGCATCGCCACCGAGCTGGACAAGCTCAGCAAGAGCGGCAACGACGCCCTCAAGACGCTGGAGGAGGGCGAGGTCGGCGAGGCGATGGCCCGGCAGGCCAGTTGCAAGACGGCCACCGGTCCGGTGCAGACCACGACGGGCTGACGGCGCGACAGCGCACAGCCGCCCTCACCCCGCGGCCCCTGGGGCCGCCGCGGCAGCCCGCTACGGTCTCGACGGCCGCCACGGCCGAGGCAGTCGTGACCGCCGAGGCAGTCGTGGCTGTCACGGCACGCGCGGGGTGAGGGCGGCGGCCACAATGGAGGGTGTGAGTAACCCCGGCCTGCCGCCCCTGCCCTCGTCCGACCGCCCCGACACCGTCGCCCGCCTCCGGGACGCGCTGCTCGGGGCCTCCTTCACCGCTGACGGACTGCTCGAACTGCTCGGCGCCCCCGCGTACGCGGCGCTGGCCCGCAGTGAGACCGTGCCCGCCTTCCGGGCCACGCGCGGGGACACCCCGCTGGAGACGCTCGTACGCCTGTTCCTGTTGCAGCAACCCGTGCCGCACGCGCGCGTGGCGGACGTCCTGCCCATCGACGCCTGTCTGAAGGACGGGTGGCTGGCGCGCGCCGGCGCGAACGACGTCGCCGCGACCGTGGACGTACGGCCGTACGGCGGGCCCGCGGACGAGGACTGGTTCATCGTGTCCGACCTCGGGTGCGCGGTCGGCGGCGCGGGCGGTATCGGCAGCGCGCACGAGGGCGTTGTCCTCGGCGTCGGCGGGGCGTCCACGACCCTGGCCGGCATCACCGTCCGCACGCCCGTCGCCTCCGCGCTCGACCTCGGCACCGGCTCCGGCATCCAGGCGCTGCACGCCACTCGGCACGCCACGCGCGTGACGGCCACCGACGTCAACCCGCGCGCGCTGCACATCACCGCGCTCACCCTGGCCCTCTCCGGAGTCCCGGCCGCCGATCTGCGGGAGGGATCGCTGTTCGCACCGGTCCGCGCGGACGAGAAGTACGACCTGATCGTGTCCAACCCGCCCTTCGTGATCTCGCCGGGCGCGCGGCTCACCTACCGCGACGGCGGAATGGGCGGGGACGATCTGTGCCGCACGCTCGTTCAGGAGGCGGGGGAACGGCTCGGCGACGGCGGGTTCGCGCAGTTGCTCGCCAACTGGCAGCACGTCGAAGGGGAGGACTGGCAGGACAGGCTCAGGTCATGGGTGCCTCGTGGGTGCGACGCCTGGATCGTGCAGCGCGAGGTGCAGGACGTCACTCAGTACACCGAGCTGTGGCTGCGGGACGCCGGGGACCACCGCGGTGACACGGCCGAGTACCGGGCGCGGTACGACGCCTGGCTGGACGAGTTCGAGGCGCGCGGCGTGAAGGCGGTCGGCTTCGGCTGGATCACGCTGCGCAGATCGGGCGCCGACCGGCCGTCGGTCACGGTGGAGGAATGGCCGCATCCGGTCGAGCAGCCGCTCGGGGACACGGTGCGGGCCCACTTCGAGCGGCTCGGCCATCTCCGTACGCACGACGACGCGGCGCTGCTCGAAGCGCGCTTCAAGCTGGCCGCGGAGGTGGTGCAGGAGCAGGTCGGGCTGCCCGGCGCGGAGGACCCGGAGCATGTGGTGCTGCGCCAGAACCGTGGCATGCGCCGGGCCACCCGGGTCGACACCATCGGCGCCGGCTTCGCGGGCGTGAGCGACGGCACGATGAGCGCGGGCCGCATCCTCGATGCCATCGCCCAGCTGCTCGGCGAGGACCCGGTACTGCTGCGCGACCGCACACCGGCCCAGATCCGGCTGCTCGTGGAGCAGGGCTTCCTGGAGCCGGTGAAGTGACGGGGCGGGCCTGTCGGTCCTGAGATCGGCGAGGGGACGTGGATCCTGAGGCCGACGGGGGTGGACGGGTCCTGATGCCGACGGGGGCGCGTGGGTCCTGAGGCCGGCGAAGGCGTGGCAGGGGCTCGGAAGGGTGGTCGGTTCGCCGACTTTCGAGTTATTTCGGACACCTCGCCGAGGGCCTGCCGCCCGTCGTGCCCGCCCACGTCGCCCCTGCGTTCACTTCCGGTTCGCCTTCCCGCCGCTCGCGCGTGCCAGCCTCACCCCGGGCCCGGCGTCAGCGGCCGGGAAGAAGGGCTCGGGGGGACCATGGAGAGCGGACCGGCGATCTTCGCGGGGATGGTGTTCTGCCTGTTCGGGGGCGGATTGCTGGCCTGGATCGCGACCAGCGTCCGCCGGCATCGCCCCGTGGCCCAGGGTGTGAGCCCGGTCGCCTCGGTCACCGTCGCGAGTCTCGTCTCGCTGACCTCCCTCGTCGTCGGGGTGTGGTGCCTCACCCGCCTGTGAGGATCACGGGCGAACAGGGGTTTCGGGTAATCGAGAGGTCGCGCTCCGCATAGGGGCGGGCAGGGTCTGGACAGTCCGGGCGGCAGGAACGGTGCAAGTCGGGTTACCGTTCGAGTGGCCGTTGCGGGCTTTTCCCGTTTGACACGGGGGCGGGATGTACCGTCACACTCCGCAGCGTCACGAATCGTGAATGCAGACCCGACCCCGGGACGACAGCCCGGGGAGGCCCCAGCGTCGACCGGAGAGAAGAGCGAAGTTGTCCCCGACCAGCGAGACCGCGAAGGGCGGCCGCCGACTCGTCATTGTCGAGTCGCCTGCCAAGGCGAAGACGATCAAGGGCTATCTCGGCCCTGGCTACATCGTCGAGGCGAGCGTCGGGCATATTCGCGACCTTCCCAACGGCGCCGCGGAGGTGCCCGAGAAGTACACCGGTGAGGTCCGCCGTCTCGGTGTGGACGTCGACCATGACTTCCAGCCGATCTATGTGGTCAACGCCGACAAGCGGGCCCAGGTCAAGAAGCTCAAGGACCTGCTGAAGGAATCCGACGAACTCTTCCTCGCCACTGATGAGGACCGCGAGGGCGAGGCCATCGCCTGGCACCTGCAGGAAGTGCTCAAGCCGAAGATCCCGGTCAAGCGGATGGTCTTCCACGAGATCACCAAGGACGCGATCCGCGAGGCCGTGGCCAACCCGCGCCAGCTCAACCAGAAGCTGGTCGACGCCCAGGAGACCCGCCGCATCCTCGACCGTCTCTACGGCTACGAGGTCTCGCCGGTCCTGTGGAAGAAGGTCATGCCCCGGCTGTCCGCCGGCCGTGTCCAGTCCGTCGCCACCCGGCTCGTGGTCGAGCGGGAACGGGAGCGCATCGCGTTCCGTTCCGCCGAGTACTGGGACCTGACCGGCACCTTTTCCACGGGCCGTGCCGGGGACGCCTCCGACCCGTCCTCGCTGCTCGCCCGCCTGCAGTCCGTCGACGGCAGGCGCGTCGCGCAGGGCCGCGACTTCGACTCCCTGGGACAGCTGAAGAACGCGAACACCCTCCAGCTCGACGAGGCGAACGCCCGCGCCCTGGCCGCCGCCCTGGAGAACACCCGGTTCTCCGTGCGGTCCGTCGAGTCCAAGCCGTACCGTCGCTCGCCGTACGCCCCGTTCCGTACGACGACGTTGCAGCAGGAGGCGAGCCGCAAGCTCGGCTTCGGCGCGAAGGCCACCATGCAGGTCGCGCAGAAGCTGTACGAGAACGGCTACATCACCTACATGCGTACGGACTCGACGACGCTGAGCGGGACGGCGGTCACCGCCGCCCGTGCCCAGGTCACGCAGCTGTACGGCGCCGACTACCTGCCGCCGCAGCCGCGCACCTACGCCGGGAAGGTGAAGAACGCGCAGGAGGCGCACGAGGCGATCCGCCCCTCCGGCGACCGCTTCCGCACCCCTGCCGAAACCGGCCTGACCGGCGACCGGTTCCGGCTCTACGAGCTGATCTGGAAGCGGACCGTCGCCTCCCAGATGAAGGACGCCACCGGCAACTCCGTCACCGTGAAGATCGGTGGCACGGCGGCCGACGGACGGGACGTCGAGTTCACCGCGTCCGGCAAGACCATCACCTTCCACGGCTTCCTGAAGGCCTACGTCGAGGGCGCGGACGACCCGAACGCCGAACTCGACGACCGCGAGCGCCGGCTGCCGCAGGTCGCCGAGGGCGACGCCCTCGGCGCCGAGGAGATCACGGCCGACGGCCACGCCACCAAGCCCCCGGCCCGCTACACCGAGGCGTCGCTGGTCAAGGAGCTGGAGGAGCGGGAGATCGGCCGCCCGTCGACGTACGCGTCGATCATCGGCACGATCCTCGACCGCGGCTACGTGTTCAAGAAGGGCACGGCCCTCGTGCCGTCCTTCCTCTCCTTCGCCGTCGTCAACCTGCTGGAGAAGCACTTCGGCCGGCTCGTCGACTACGACTTCACCGCCCGTATGGAGGACGACCTCGACCGCATCGCGCGCGGCGAGGCGCGGTCCGTGCCGTGGCTCAAGCGGTTCTACTTCGGCAGGAGCGCCGCCGACAGCGACTTCCCCGCGGGCGGCAGCGGCGGCGGCGCGGCCGAGGCGGGCAACGGCGACGGGGACCACCTCGGCGGCCTCAAGGAGCTGGTGACCGACCTGGGCGCGATCGACGCGCGCGAGGTGTCGTCGTTCCCGGTGGGCAGCGGCATCGTGCTGCGGGTCGGGCGCTACGGCCCGTACATCGAGCGCGGCGAGAAGGACTCCGAGAACCACCAGCGCGCCGACGTCCCCGAGGACCTGGCGCCCGACGAGCTGACGGTGGAGTTCGCCGAGGAGCTGCTCGCCAAGCCGAGCGGTGACTTCGAGCTGGGCACCGACCTGGCGACGGGCCACCCGATCGTCGCCAAGGACGGCCGCTACGGCCCGTACGTCACGGAGATCCTCCCCGAGGGCACCCCGAAGACCGGCAAGAACGCGGTCAAGCCGCGCACGGCCTCCCTCTTCAAGTCGATGTCCCTGGACACGGTGACGCTCGAGGACGCGCTGAAGCTGATGTCGCTGCCGCGCGTGGTCGGCGCCGACGCCGAGGGCGTGGAGATCACCGCGCAGAACGGCCGGTACGGGCCGTATCTGAAGAAGGGCACCGACTCGCGGTCGCTGCAGTCCGAGGATCAGCTCTTCACGATCACGCTGGAGGAGGCGCTGGCGATCTACGCCCAGCCCAAGCAGCGTGGCCGGGCCGCGGCCAAGCCGCCGCTGAAGGAGCTGGGCGAGGACCCGGTCAGCGGCAAGCCGGTCGTGGTGAAGGACGGCCGCTTCGGCCCGTACGTCACCGACGGCGAGACCAACGCGACCCTGCGCTCCGACGACAGCGTCGAGACGATCACCCAGGAGCGCGGGTTCGAGCTGCTCGCCGAGAAGCGCGCCAAGGGGCCCGCCAAGAAGACGGCGAAGAAGGCCCCGGCCAAGTCGGCCGCCAAGAAGACGGCCGCCAAGAAGGCTCCGGCGAAGAAGACGGCGGCCGCCAAGAAGACCGCGGCGAAGAAGACCACGACCGCCGCGAAGACGACGGCGGCGCGGAAGACGACGGCGTCCACGGCCACGGCCACTGCGACGAAGTCCGCCACCGCCGCGAAGAAGGCGACGGCCGCCTCGAACGGTGCCGGCGCTGAGGACTGAGGAGCCTTCAGGATCCTGATGAGGGTGTGGGAGCCCTCGCGGGCTCTCGGGGTTCCGGGAACGCTGGTGAGGCTCCCGGAACCCTCAGGACCTGCCCGTTCCCGGTGTGGATCTTCGCGAGGGTTCGGAATGCGAACGTCCCGGCAACGCTTCGATGTCGGGACGTGTGCATGTCAAAATGGAGGCCCGAGGGATCGGTGCGGGCCGATAGGCTGAACACATGACGCGATCCGAGCCGCCAACGGCCCCTCAAACGGCCCCCGACGACGCCCTGGTCGCGGACTCCCGCGAGCGCGCGGTCCGCGCCCTGCTGCGTCGCCCGCAGTTGAAACGCCTCTGGAGCGCGCAGCTCGTAGGCGGTGTCGGCGACATACTCGCCCTCCTGGTGCTGGTGCTCCTCGCTCTCCAGGCGGCGGTCGCCGAAGGTTCGTTCGGCGGCGGCTACCGGGGCGTGGCGTTCGCAGTGGCGACCGTTTTCGGGGTGCGGATCCTCGCGACGCTGCTGTTCGGCGCCGTCCTCCTCGGCCCGCTCACGTCGCTCACCTCTCCGGGCGGCCCGCTGGACCGCCGCTGGACCATGGTCGCCGCGGACGGACTGCGGGCGGCCCTGCTCATCGTCGCGCCGCTGTGGATCGACTGGACGCCCGACGACGCGCTTGCCCTGCTCCTCGTCACCGCCTTCGTGACGTCGGTCGCCGAGCGGTTCTGGACGGTCTGCCGCGAGAGCGCGGCGCCCGCGCTGCTGCCCGCCCCGCCCCTGGAGGGCGCGACGGTGCGGCCGCTGCCGGACCACATGGACGCGCTGCGCCGCCTGTCGCTGCGTACGGGCTTCGTGGCGGTGCCGGCCGCGGCCCTCGCGCTCGTCGTCGCGGGACTCCTCAACAACCTGCTGGGCACGGGCATCGACTGGTTCGAGCAGCACCAGGCGGCGCTCGCCTCGTATGTCGCGGCCGGACTGTTCGCCGCGTCGCTGTCCATGGTGACGTTCCTCGAACTGCCCGGTACGCGCACCCCGCGCGCGCGGTCGCCGCTGGAGGGGCTGCGCCGTCCGAAGAGCACCGCCGGCTCCGGCAAGGGCCGCACCGGCGCCATGCCGCTGCTGGTGCTCGCGTCCGCGTCCGTGGCCGCCGCGGTGTCGGCCGCCGTCGCGGTGTTCGTGCTGCACGCCAAGGAGCTGGGCGGCGGGCCCGTGCTGTACGGCCTGCTGGTGGCCGCGCTGACCGGCGGGGTCGTCGTCGGCATACGGACGGCCCCGGCCCTGCTGCCGTCGCTGTCGAGGCGTCGACTGCTCGCGATGGCGCTCGCCTGCACCGGCGTCGCGCTGCTCGCCGCCGGACTCGTGCCGGACGTCACCAGCGTGCTGCTGATCGCCGCGCTGGCCGGTGTCGGCGCGGGCACGGCGGCCAACACCGGGCACACCCTGCTCGACCAGGAGATCGAGGACCAGCGGCGGGCCCGTACGACGGAGCACCTGCACGCGGTCGTCCGCCTCGTCGTGGCCCTCGGCGCGGTGATCGCCCCGCTGGTGGCCGCGGGCATCGGACCGCACCGGCTGGAGAGCGGCCGGTTCGTCTTCGCGCACGGCGGTGCCGCGTTCACGCTGATGCTGGTGGGCGCGCTGCTGCTGCCGGTGGCCGCGCTCGTCCTGGCCAAGGTCGACGACCGTTCCGGGGTGCCGCTGCGGCAGGATCTCCGGGACGCGCTGCTCGGCGGCGACGACCCCGAGCCCGTACCGGCGGGCGCCGGCTTCTTCGTCGCCCTGGAAGGCGGCGACGGGGCCGGGAAGTCCACCCAGGCCGAGGCGCTCGCCGAGTGGATCCGGGGCAAGGGCCACGAAGTCGTGCTCACGCGTGAGCCGGGGGCGACGCCGGTCGGCAAGCGGCTGCGGTCGATCCTGCTGGACGTCTCGAGCGCCGGACTGTCCCACCGCGCGGAGGCCCTGCTGTACGCGGCGGACCGCGCCGAGCACATCGACACGGTCGTACGGCCCGCCCTGGAGCGCGGCGCGGTCGTCATCTCCGACCGGTACATCGACTCCTCGGTGGCCTACCAGGGTGCCGGGCGGGACCTGTCGCCGACCGAGATCGCCCGCATCAACCGCTGGGCGACCAACGGCCTCGTACCGCACCTCACCGTGCTCCTCGACGTGGCGCCGGAGACCGCGCGCGAGCGGTTCACCGAGGCGCCGGACCGGCTGGAGTCGGAGCCCGCCGAGTTCCACGCGCGGGTGCGGGCCGGTTTCCTCACACTGGCCGCGGCCGACCCCGGCCGGTACCTGGTCGTCGACGCCGGTCAGGAGCCGGACGCGGTCGGTACGGTCATCCGGCACCGGCTCGACCAGGTATTGCCGCTCTCCGAGGCCGAGATCAAGGCCATCGAGGAAGCCCGGCGCAAGGCCGAGGAGGAGGCCCGCCGCAAGGCGGAGGAGGAAGCGGCGCGCAAGGCCGAGGAGGAGCGCCTGGAGCGCGAGCGCCAGGAACAGCTGGCGCGACTGCGTGCAGAGGAGGAGGAGCGCAAGCGGCGCGAGCTGGAGGAGGCGCAGCGGCGCGAGGCCGAACGGCAGGCGGAGGAGGCCCGGCAGCGCGCCGAGGAGGCCGCCCGCCGTGCCGAGGAGGAGCGGAAGCGGCTCCTCGCCGAGGAGAAGGCGCGCGCGGAGGCGGAAGCCCGCCGCAAGGCGGAGGAGGAGCGTCGCCGCAAGCAGGCCGAGGAGGAGGAGCGGCTGCGTGCCGAGGCCGAGGCACTGCGCCTGGAGAAGCAGCGCAAGGCCGAGGAGGCACTGCGGCGGGCCGAGGAGGCCCGACGCCTCGCGGAGCAGGCCGCGGCCGCGGCGGAGGCGGGGCCCTCCACGGTGAGCTGGGCCGGCGCGGCGCGTGGTTCGGATACGCCGAGCGGTTCGGACGCTTCCCGAGGGTCGGATGCTTCGCGGGGGTCGGACGCTTCTGGTGGTTCGGGTGTGTCGCGTGGCTCGGATGCGTCTGGTGGTTCGGATGTGTCGAGCGGGTCGGCTTCGGCGGACGAGACGGCGGTGCTGCCCAGGGTGAGGGGCGACGCGGCCGGAGAGGACGGGCCGGGCTCCGGCGAGTCCTCGGACCGGTTCCGCAAGGGCCGGGGTGACTCCGCGCGGGGCGGGAGCGAGGGGCAGTCCGGCTGGGCCAGGTCCTCCCAGCCGTCCGAGGCCGAGGTGACGACCGAGCTGCCGCAGGTGTCGGTTTCGCCGAGGGTGGCCGACGAGACCGAGGTACTGCCGACTGTGCCGCCGCCGAGCGCCACGGAGGAGACGGCGGTGCTCCCCGCGATCACCCAGGACGACGAGGTGGCCAGTACGCGTGAGCTGCCGCAGGTCGACCCCGAGAACATGCCGGACCGGCGCAGGCAGCGCTCGGACTGGGCCGAGGAGACCCCGCTGGACGACCTGCCGACCCTGGCGGACGAACTGCTGGGCCCGCGCGACGACGAGCACGGCGAACCGGGCGAACCCGACGAGGGCGGCCGGGGCAAGGGCAAGGGACGGCGCCGCTGACACGAGCGGCGGTCCACCGAGGTGCCGATGTTGGGCGGGGGCAGAACGACGGCCCCCGCCCAGCATCGTTCTCCCGGGCCGGCCGGTACTGTTCCCGGGCCGTTCCCGCGGCTGGTCCGGGACTGTCAGTGGTCACCCCCACAATGGATTCAGGCAATGGATCCCAGTCATTGGAATCAGTCAATGGACAATGAGTGGCGAACGTGGCGGACATGACGGAAGGGCGGCGTGACCCATGACCGTGTGGGACGACCTCGTCGGGCAGCAGCGGGTGAGCGCCCAGCTCGCCGCCGCCGCGCGGGACGCCGATGCCCTCGTCACGGCCGCGGCGACCGGCGCCCCGCCGCCGGCGGCGTCGAAGATGACCCACGCGTGGCTGTTCACCGGACCGCCCGGCGCGGGGCGCAACCAGGCGGCGCGCGCCTTCGCCGCCGCGTTGCAGTGCGTCAGCCCCGACCGCGCGCTCGGCGGGTCCCCGGGTTGCGGATTCTGCGACGGCTGCCACACCGCCCTGATCGGCACCCACGCCGACGTGAGCACGATCGCCGCCGTCGGCGCGATGATCCTGGTGCGTGACATGCGTGACACCGTCCGCAAGTCGTTCACCGCCCCGGCGACCGGCCGCTGGCAGGTGATTCTCGTCGAGGACGCCGAGCGGCTGAACGAGAGTTCCGCCAACGCCGTCCTCAAGGCCGTCGAGGAGCCCGCGCCCCGCACGGTCTGGCTGCTCTGCGCCCCCTCCGTCGAGGATGTCCTGCCGACGATCCGCTCCCGCTGCCGCCACCTCAACCTGAGCACGCCCTCCGTGGACGCTGTGGCCGACCTGCTCGTACGCCGTGAGGGCATCGAGCCGGGCGTCGCCGCGGCCGTGGCCCGCGCCACCCAGGGGCACGTCGACCGGGCCCGCCGGCTGGCCACCGACCCGGCCGCCCGCGAGCGCCGTGCCGCCGTACTGAAGCTGCCACTGCGCGTCGAGGACATCGGGAGCGCGCTCAAGGCGGCCCAGGAACTCGTCGACGCCGCCGCCGAGGACGCCAAACAGCTGGCCGAGCAGAGGGACACCAAGGAGACCGACGAGCTGAAGGCGGCACTCGGCGCGGCGCAGGGCGGCCGGCTGCCGCGCGGCACCGCGGGCGTGGTCAAGGATCTGGAGGACATGCAGAAGCGCCGCAGAACGCGTACCCAGCGGGACAGCCTCGATGTGGCCCTGACCGACCTCACCAGCTTCTACCGCGACGTCCTCGCCCTCCAGCTCGGTTCCCGCGTGGCCATCGCCAACTCGGACGCGGAGGACACCCTGGAGCGCATGGCCCGGGGCAACTCCCCCGAATCCACGCTCCGCCGCATCGAAGCCATCGCCGCCTGCCGCGACGCCCTCGACCGCAACGTGGCCCCGCTCCTGGCGGTGGAGGCGATGACGATGGCCCTCAGAGCAGGCTGATCCGGAACCCGACCCCGAAAACCGCATCCCGTAGCCCGAAACGCGCGACTCGCACGACGCGCGGCACGCACACAGGGCACTCGCTCCATCGCGCAGAGTTACGCTCGCAGCATGTACACAAGGCGCACCCTCCGCAGGACCCGTACCGGAGCCACGCTGCTCGCCGTCGTGCTCCTGGTCTCCGGCTGCTCCTCCGGGAGCACCACGAGTTCCGCGAGCTCGGCGGCGAAGGAGGAGAAGGCGGCGGTGCTGGCCGCCCTGCCCCGCTCCACGCCCGAGGCGCTCACGCCGTACTACGAGCAGAAGCCGGCCTGGCGCGACTGCGGAGTGCCCGGCTTCCAGTGCGCCACGTTGAAGGCCCCGCTCGACTACGCGGACCCGTCCGCCGGCGACATCCGCCTCGCCGTGTCCCGCAAGAAGGCCACGGGCCCGGGGGAGCGGCTGGGCTCCCTGCTGGTCAACCCCGGCGGACCGGGCGCGTCGGCGATCGACTACCTCCAGGCGTACGCGGGCATCGGCTACCCCAAGGAGGTGCGCGCCCGCTACGACATGGTGGCCGTGGACCCGCGGGGCGTGGCCCGCAGCGAGCCCGTCGAATGCCTGGACGGCCCCGAGATGGACGCGTACACGCAGACGGACTTCACACCGGACGACGCGAAGGAGGTGGACACGCTGGTCGCCGCGTACCGGAAGTTCGCCGAGGGCTGCGCGGCGGACGAGCCGAAGCTGCTGCGCCATGTGTCCACCATCGAGGCGGCCCGGGACATGGACATCGTGCGGGCGGCCCTGGGCGACGAGAAACTGAACTACGTCGGCGCCTCCTACGGGACCCTCCTCGGGGCGACGTACGCGGGGCTGTTCCCGGACCGCACGGGCCGGCTGGTGCTGGACGGCGCGCTGGACCCCTCCCTGTCCGCGCGGCAGCTCAACATCGAGCAGACGGCGGGCTTCGACACGGCGTTCACCGCCTTCGCGAAGGACTGCGTACGGCAGAGCGACTGCCCGCTCGGCGGCCGGAACACCAGTCCCGAAGAGGCCGGCAGGAACCTGAAGGAGTTCTTCGGCAAGACCGACGCCCAGCCGGTCCCCGCCGGTGACGCCGCCGGCCGTGAACTCACCGAGTCGCTGGCCACCATCGGCGTGATCGCCGCGATGTACGACGAGGGCGCCTGGCCGCTCCTGCGCAAGGCCCTGACGGCGGCGATGAAGGAGAACAACGGCGCCGGACTCCTCGCCCTCTCCGACAGCTACTACGAACGCGACGCCAAAGGTGAGTACGCCAACCTGATGTTCGCCAACGCCGCCGTGAACTGCCTGGACCTCCCGGCCGCCTTCGACTCCCCGGACCAGGTGAGGGACGCGCTCCCCGACTTCGAGAAGGCGTCCCCGGTCTTCGGCGAGGGCTTCGCCTGGGCCGCCCTGAACTGCACGTACTGGCCGGTCGCCGCCACGGGTGAGCCCCAGCGCGTCGAGGCCAAGGGCGCCGCTCCGATCGTCGTCGTCGGTACCACGCGCGACCCCGCGACCCCCTACCGCTGGGCACAGGCCCTGGCCGGCCAGCTCACCTCGGCCCGCCTCCTCACCTACGAGGGCGACGGCCACACCGCTTACGGCCGGGGCAGCGCCTGCATCGACTCCGCGATCAACACCTACCTCGTCGACGGCACCCCGCCCGCGGACGGAAAGCGCTGCTCATAGCGGGTACACCCACCCCGGAGGCAGGCCCCCGGCCCGCCTCCGGGGCAGGTACGAAGCACCATCCGAAACTGTGTAGACTTACCGTCGTCGCTGACCGCACCATGGTGCCGGCAGCGTGCGCCGCCTTAGCTCAGATGGCCAGAGCAACGCACTCGTAATGCGTAGGTCTCGGGTTCGAATCCCGAAGGCGGCTCTGTGAAAGCCTCAGGACTCACTCGCCGTGACCTGGGGCTTTTGCTTTCAGCGTATACGGCGGCGACGTCGAGCGCGGGTTGCGCGCCGGTCCTCGGTCTCAGTTCTGGTCTCAGTCGTGGGTTCCGGGTCCGGCATGAAGGCGTCTCCCATGCGGTGCGTCGCATTTTTTCGCGTCGGCGACAGGGGCGAGCAGGCGTAGGAGGTAGGAGCCGGGGTGGAGCGGGGACACGGACCGCCCTCGCTCACGTGACGATGAGGGTCGGCTCGTGGAAGTGGAGGAGACCGCGTACGGCCGCTACGCCCCGCACGACCTGGTCCGCGACTTCGCCCGGGAACTCGTGCGTGAACCGGTTCGGGAGCCCGCCTCAGAAGTGGCCCCAGTCTCCGAAGCAACCCCGGTCTCCGAACCGGCCCCCGCTCTCCTCCCCGGGTGCGCCGAGGAGTCCGGCCTCCGTGGTCACTTGGCGTCCGCGTAGCACTCCACCACCGCCGTCGTGAACGGAAACCGCACCGGGGTCGGGCCGAACGTCAGTCGCCCGGCCAGCTCCGCCGCCTCCCGGATCGCCCTCGCCACCGTCTCCGCCTCGTCCTCGGGGCAGTGCACGATCACCTCGTCGTGCTGGAAGAAGACCAGCTCGGCAGCCATGTCCGTCAGGGCCTGCCGCAGCGCGGCGAGCAGCAGCAGGGTCCAGTCGGCGGCGCTGCCCTGGACGACGAAGTTGCGGGTGAAACGGCCTCGCGCGCGGGCGTCGGTCGAGGCGTAGCCAGGTGCCCACTGCCGGGAGGCGTCGGGTTCCTCCTCAGTGAGCGGGATGCCCGCCTCCTCCACCGCGTCGTCCGTCGTGCGGGTCGCGGGCGGGCAGGTGCGGCCGAGCCAGGTCCGTACGAGCCGGCCCTCCTCGCCGGCGCGGGCGGCCTCGTCGACGTAGGCCACGGCCCGGGGGAAGCGGCGTCTGAGGGCGGCGAGGTTCTTCAGGCCGTCGCCGGACGTCTGGCCGTAGACCGCGCCGAGGACGGCGAGCTTCGCCTGCGCGCGGTCGCCGGAGAAGGCGCGGTCGGACACCGACTGGTAGAGGTCGGTCTCCCGGCCGGCCACCTCCATCAGCCCGGGGTCGCGGGAGATCGCCGCGAGGACGCGTGGCTCCATCTGGTCGGCGTCGGCGACGACGAGCCGCCAGCCCGGGTCGGCGACGACCGCGCGGCGGATCACCTTGGGGATCTGCAGCGCGCCCCCGCCGTTGGTCACCCAGCGGCCGGTCACCGTCCCGCCCGCCAGGAACTCGGGCCAAAAGCGGCCGTCGCGCACCCAGTCCTGGAGCCAGGACCAGCCGTGGGCGACTCGGATGCGGTACAGCTTCTTGTACTCGATCAGCGGTTTCACCGCCGGATGGTCGAGGGACTCGAGCTCCCAGCGGCGGGTCGAGGAGACCTTGATCCCGGCCTGCGCGAACGCCTTGACGACGTCGGCGGGCAGGTCGGGCCGGACCCGGCGGCCGAAGGCGGCGGACACCTCGTCGGCGAGCTCGGCGAGTCTGCGGGGCTCGCCGCCGCCCGCGTACCGCTCGCCGAGCAGGTCATGCAGCACCGCGCGGTGCACGTCCGCCCGCCAGGGCACCCCCGCGCGGTTCATCTCGGCGGCGACGAGCATCCCCGCCGACTCGGCGGCCACCAGCAGCCGCATCCGGTCCGGGTGCGCGGTGGCCTCGATCCGGCGCTGCTGTTCGGCATAGACCGCGAGGAGGTCCGCCAGCGGGACGTGGGTGCCCCGGGGTTCGAAGAGGGGCGACTGCGCGCCCGGCTCGGCCGAGCGCTGCGGCGGATCGGGCGGTACGGGGCCGCCGTGGAGCCGCGCCAGGGCGGCCGCGGCCGAACGGGGCTGCCCGTGCCGCCCCTCGTGGCCGAGCAGGAGAGTCTCGGCGGCCTCGATGTCGTAGCACCGCTCCACTCGCGCCCCCGTGGCGAGCAGGCGCGGATGGACCTCGGTGGTGGACCGCCACACCCACCGGGTGACGCCGGGACGGCTCCGCACGGCCTCGGCGGGATCCGTCTCCCGCCGCACCGGAGCGGCGGGCAGCCCGTCCGGGCCGAGGGGGGCGACGTCGACGCCACCGTCCTCGGCCAAAGAGAGTGCCCACCGGTCGGCCATGACGTGAGTGTGGCAGGGGGGTCTGACAGCGGGTCTGACAGCGGGGCCGACAGCGGGGTCGGACGGCGAAGCCCGACAGCGGCCCGGATCAGCTCTCCGGCGAGGGCTCCCGCTCCTGGTCGCCGTCCTTCTCCCGGCCGTCCTCCTTCTCCTGGTCTTCCTCCTGCCGCGTCTCCACGACCTGCGCCAGCAGGTCGGCGATGTACCGCTCGGTGGCCGTCCTGTCGACGCCGAGGCCACTGAGGACGCCCTTGCCGTTCTCGTGCTCCAGGAGGGCGAGCAGGAGGTGCTCGGTGCCGACGTAGTTGTGGCCGAGGCGGAGGGCCTCGCGGAAGGTGAGTTCCAGGACCTTCTTGGCCGCCGGGCCGTACGGCACCAGCTCGGGGGCGTCCTCGACGGCCGGCGGGAGAGCAGCGACGGCGGCCGCGCGGACCGCGTCCAGGGTGACGCCCTGCTCGGTGATCGCCTTCGCGGCCAGGCCGCCCGGCTCGGTCAGCAGGCCGAGGAGCAGGTGCTCGGGCAGGCCCTCGGCGTTGCGCGCGGCCTTGGACTCGTTGTGCGCGGCCATCACCACGGCGCGGGCGCGGGGCGTGTAGCGGTTGAAGCCCTCGTTCGGGTCGAGGGCGGCCGACTCCTTGGGCACGAAACGCTTCTGGGCCGCCTGCCGGGTGACGCCCATGCTCTTGCCGATGTCCGTCCAGGAGGCGCCCGAGCGCCGGGCCTGGTCCACGAAGTGGCCGATCAGGTGGTCCGCCACATCGCCGAGGTGCTCACCCGCGAGCACCGCGTCCTGAAGCTGCTGAAGGGGTTCCTCGCGGACCTTCTTGATGGCCGCGATGAGGTCGTCGAGACGTACGGATGACTTGATGCCGGGATTCGTCGTCATGTGTCAACGGTAGGTTGACAGCGAGGGGGTGTCAACCGCGAGTTGACACTTGGGGGTGACTTCCCGCGGCATGGCACGATCGGCCCGTGAGTACGTCCAGCACCGTCGACCGCGCCTTCCGGGCCGCCCTGTACGCCACCACCGACGACGCCCTCGACGCCGGCGCGTCCCTGCTCGCCGTCGACCCGGCGGCGGACGCCGAACTCGCCCGACGGGGCGAGGAGTTCGTGGCGACCGCCTGGCGGCGCGGCTGGCAGCCCGCCGATGTCGTACGGATCGTCCGGCGCGAACTGGAGGACGTGCACCTACGGCTCGTCACGGGGCTGATCCACGCGCAGGCGCCGCACGACCGGCCCCGAGGGCCCCGCTGGACCGCCCAGCTCGACGCCCTCGGCGAACCCGGCACCGCGCCCCCGCCCCGCACCGATCGCTTCTCGCACGCCACGGCCGTACTGGAGCTGTACCGGCTGCTGCTGCGCCTGCCCGCGCTCGAACCCCTCGACGAGGCGGCGGCCGAGGCCGCCGGCGCGGCGGGTCCGGACGCGCGGGACCGGCGTCCGGAGTCCCGCATGCTCGGCCGCATCCGCGCGCTGCTGGCCAAGGCAGAGGCGACCGGATTCCCGGAGGAGGCGGAGGCACTCACCGCCAAGGCGCAGGAACTGATGGCGCGGCACAGCGTCGACGAGGCCCTGCTCGCGGTACGGGCGCACGCGGCGACGGTACCGGGCGCGTGCCGGATCGGGGTGGAAGCGCCGTACGAGCAGACCAAGGCCGTCCTGCTCGACGAGATCGCCGACGCGAACCACTGCCGGGCCGTGTGGAACGAGCCCCTCGGCTTCTCCACCGTGGTCGGCTTCGACGCCGACCTGGAAGCGGTCGAACTTCTCTACACCTCACTGCTCGTGCAGGCCGGTACGGCCATGACGAAGGCGGAGGCGGCCCAGAAGAGGGTTGGACGCAAGCGGACCAAGACCTTCCGGCAGTCCTTCCTCGCGGCCTACGCCCACCGTGTGGGCGCACGCCTCGCGGCTGCCGCCGAAGGCCGGACGAGCGGATTGAGCGACGACCTGCTCCCGGTGCTCGCCTCCCGCGACGTCGCGGTCACCGAACGGCTGGACCGCCTGTTCCCGGAGACGACGACCACCCGGCTGCGCGGGGTGAGTGACGTGGCGGGCTGGGAGGAAGGCGCGCGGGCGGCGGACAACGCCCAGGTCGAAGCCCGCCGACGGCTCGGCTGAACCGGAGTCCGCGCCCTGCGACACCCCGCGACCCCGCGTGGTCCGGAGCCCGCGCGGGTGGTGGGTCGAGGATCACCCGGCCCCGCGCGGGGGTGGGTTGGGATCGCACCCCGCGCGGGGGCAGGCTGTGGGGCGTGGGCCGTCCTGCCCGGAGGCCGGCAGTCCGCTCGGCCACACGTCCGCCGGTCAGTCGCTCGGCCGCCGCCCGTCCGCCGGTCAGTCGCCCGTCCGCTGGAAGGCGCCCACGGAGGCGTCGGCCGCGTCCTCGGTCCCTTCCTTGACCGCCACCGGGCCGTACGACCAGGGGAAGTCCTGGGTGGCGGAGTCGCCGGGGAGGCCGATCTGCAGGGTCTTGGCGTCCAGGCTCTCGCCCGCGCCCTCCGGCCCGCGTACATAGGTGATCGTGAAGGAGACCGATTCGCCCTCGGCCAGGGTCAGCTTCTGCGCCGTCGCGCCCTCGACCGGGGCCAGCGCGACGAGCTCGCCCCCGGCCACCAGGCCCGCCTCGGGGAAGCCGTCCAGGACGCAGGCGGCACCCTGGTTGACGAGGTTCACAGGGACCTCGCCGGTGTCACCGGCGGCCGGGGCCTCGCTCGCGGGGCCGGCCTCCATGCTCACCGTCGCGCTCGAACAGGCCTTGCTCTCCTGCTTCGCGTCGTCCTTCGCCCCGTCACCACCGCCCTCGCCGCCGCAGGCGGTCAGCAGGAGGAGGGCGGTGACAGCGGTGACGGTGATCGGCGTGGCGCGCATGAGGATTCCCCTGGGGTTGTGGAGCAGCCCACAGATCATCACACCCTGGGGGCCCCACTTCGTGCATTCGGAGGGCCGGTGCCCTCACGGCAGGAGCAGGTTCTACGACCCCGGCCCCGCGGTCGGAAGACCCGACGGCAGCCGGCTGCCCTCGGCCTTCGTGTACGTCTCGGTGCCGAGGGAGCCCTCCCAGGTGACTTTCAGGGTGGCCCCGCTCACCGAGTCGACCGTGCCGCTCGCCCGGTCCTCGTTGCCGTTCGCGCACTTGAGGCTGATCGTCGAGGTTCCGGCATCCTCCTGTGCGGTGCCACTGCACACGGTGCCGCCCGTGGCGAAGAGGGCCGCCTGCTCACCGGTGAACATCAGCGCCACGGCCTTGCCGTCGGCCGTGGTGAGCCAGCTGCCCTCCAGCTCGCCCGCCGGGGCACTGCTCGTGTCCGAACCGCCCGTCTCGTCCGTCTCGCCGGTGCCGCCGTCGGGATCGGTGGTGGCCGAGGTGGACGGCTCGGCGGACGGCGTGGAGTCGTCGCCGGAGTCGCTGTCGCTGCTGCACCCGGTGAGGACGAGCGCGCCGGCCAGGCCTGTGGCCGCGACCGCGAGCCGCACGCGCCGGCGTGACACGGCGCGCCAGGAGCGCGACGCGGACGAGGTAGTCACCGAAGCTCCCACCGAAGCCCCGACCGAAGGCGCATCCGAAGCTGCACTCCGAGGCGCCTCCGAAACCGGCCTCGAAGCCGCTCCCGAGCCCGCCGGCATCCCCGTACTGCCCTGATCCACCAATGTCACCGCAAGCCCCCTGCCTGTAGCCGGCCACGTCGGCCGGAACGACCGCAGACAGCTAACAGGACGTACCCGGCACCCCACCAGCCCCGGTGACCCACCTCGCACCGCACCGTCACCGCGCGGTGACGGGGACCGCACGGTGGCGAGGACGGCACCCGCCGCACTACCGCAGCGGCAGCTCGCGCGGATGGTCAGGAAGGCTCGGAAGACGGCCCTACCTCCCTATAAGAACTGTTAGTTGACGAAGGAAAGAGACCGCTTGCGGGACTAATGAGGGCGCGGAAGGACACACGAAGGCAGTGAGGGAACATGAGGGCCCCCGTATGCGTCTCAACCCACACGGGGTTCCGCAGGCCGGGCCGCAGGGCTGTAACTGCGGGAACACCCCGCGTGCACGTGCATCTGCCCATGCGTTTGCACTTGAACAAAGCTATGATCCGGGTCAGTTGACCACTGCATCAATGGCCACACCAGCCAGTGCACAACGGGGAGCGACCTGTGGACCACGACGTGTACGACGGTGATGTGTACGACGGCGACGTGTATGGCGGTGCCGGCGCGCCCCGTGTGTTCAACGGCATGGCGGCCGCCGGGCTGAACGGCGTGGCCTGGCAGAAGAGCCGGCACAGCAACTCGCAGGGTTCCTGCGTCGAGTTCGCCCGGCTGCCGGGCGGCGAGGTGGCGGTGCGCAACTCCCGCTTTCCCGAGGGGCCGGCGCTCGTCTACACCCGGGCGGAGATCGAGGCGATGCTCCTCGGCGTCAAGGACGGCGAGTTCGACCACTTGGTCGTCGGCTGACGAAGGCGCCCGCCGCATCGGCCTCGCCCGCCGCGCAGGCTTCGCTCGACGGCCCCCGCGTCCTGCGCGACGCGCGTAGAAACGTGGCGTTCCAAGGCGCCGCGTTCGTCATTCGCCGCCGGGAGGCCGCAGCAGGAACAGCGCCCAGACCACCTTGCCGCGCCCGCTCCGCATCGGCTGCCAGCCCCAGCTGTCGCTGAACGACTCGACCAGGAGCAGCCCGCGGCCCGACTCCGCGGAGAAGTCGTCCGCGTCGCGGGTGGCGGGACTGTCGTGGCTCGGGTCGCGCACCGCGCACACCAGCCGTCCGGTCCACCGCATCAGATGCAGCCGCACCGGAGCTTCCTGTCCCGTCAGCCGCGGCGCGCAGGCCTGCAGGCCGTGCCGCAGGGCGTTGGTGACCAGCTCGGAGACGACCAGGCACACGTCGTCGAAGCGGTCGTCCAGGTCCCACTGCTCGCAGGTCTTCCGGGTGAACTGCCGCGCCTCACGGACCGCTTCGTAGCGGGCGGGGAGGGAACAGGAGGCGGCGTCGGAGACGGCCGCGGGGTCCAGCGGCGGAAGGCCCTGCCGTAACGGCTCGAGCATGGTCGATCCATTCGTCCCCATGCGAGGCACTCCCGGGATTCGCGGTCGTAGCGATGCGGCGGTGGTGCGGAGGCCATGGTTTCGGATGCGTACGGCAGATGCAAGGGCAGATGCACGTGCAGTTGACCGAAATGAGCCCTGCCGTACCGCTTGTTGGTTAATTTTTCCGCCATATTCATGTCCCTCCTGTCACTTCCGTGGCCTGCTCTCTGCTCCTCCCTGCTCGAAACCTCCGCCCTGATTCCATTTCCGTAACCGGGCGAGTACTGCTCGGAGTGTTTTAGTGGCAGACTTCGGCCCCTGGCAGACGTTGGGGAGGCTGGCGAACGTGAGCGCGGGAGAGCCGGGATCGGTGGTGCGGCGCATGCTGCTCGGATCACAACTCAGGCGACTGCGTGAGGCTCGGGGGATCACGCGCGAGGCGGCGGGCTATTCGATCCGCGCCTCCGAATCGAAGATCAGCCGGATGGAGTTGGGCCGGGTGAGCTTCAAGACCAGGGATGTCGAGGACCTGCTGACGCTGTACGGCATCGGGGACGAGCAGGAGCGCGCCTCACTGCTCTCCCTGGCCAAGGAGGCCAATGTCGCGGGCTGGTGGCACAGTTACTCGGACGTGCTGCCCAGCTGGTTCCCCACCTATGTGGGCCTCGAGGGTGCCGCCGCGCTGATCAGGGCGTACGAAGTGCAGTTCGTGCACGGTCTGTTGCAGACCGAGGAGTACGCGCGCGCGGTGGTCCGGCGCGGCATGCAGGGCGCGAGCGAGGCCGACGTCGAACGACGGGTGGCGCTGCGCCTGGAGCGGCAGAAGTACCTGGTCGCGGAGAACGTCCCCGAGTTCCACGTCGTGCTCGACGAGGCCGCGCTGCGCCGGCCGTACGGCGACCGCGAGGTGATGAAGGGGCAGCTCCAGCATCTGATCGAGATCTCCGAACGGCCCAACATCCGGCTGCAGGTCATGCCGTTCGGGCTCGGCGGCCACTCCGGCGAGTCCGGCGCGTTCACCATCCTCAGCTTCCCCGAGTCCGACCTTTCGGACGTCGTGTACATGGAGCAGCTGACGAGCGCGCTGTACCTCGACAAGGCCGAGGACGTCGCCCAGTACGAGAAGGCGCTCAAGGAGCTCCAGCAGGACAGCCCGGGTCCTTCGGAGAGCCGGGACCTTCTGCGAGGTCTCCTCCAACTCTCCTGAAACACAAGTACGATGACGATCGATCAGGCGCGCGCGGGACGGACCGACACCGGGCCGTGCGGCCGAACCGATCGCACGACCGGCCGCATGCCGATCGCCCGGCCGGTCGGGCTGTGAGGCCGATGTGGGGCGGGCCCGCTTCGGCAGCGAGGGATTGAGGGGTTGAGGGATCACATGTCGTCGTACTTCACCGACCTGGCCCAGCAGTACATCGACGGCGAGTGGCGTCCGGGCACCGGCTCCTGGGACATCATCGACTTCAACCCGTACGACGACGAGAAACTGGCGTCGATCACGATAGCCACCGTCGACGAGGTCGACGAGGCCTACCGTGCGGCGGCCCGCGTGCAGAAGCAGTGGGCGGCGACCAACCCGTACGCGCGCCGCGCGGTGCTGGAGAAGGCGCTCGAGCTGGTCGAGGAGCGCGAGGACGAGATCACCGAGGCGATCATCGCCGAACTCGGCGGCACGCGCCTGAAGGCGGCCTTCGAGCTCCACCTCGCCAAGGAGTTCCTGCGCGAGTCGGTGCACCTGGCGCTGCGCCCCGAGGGCCGGATCATCCCCTCGCCGGTGGACGGCAAGGAGAACCGCGTCTACCGCGTGCCCGTCGGCGTCGTCGGCGTGATCAGCCCGTTCAACTTCCCCTTCCTGCTGTCGCTGAAGTCGGTCGCCCCGGCGCTCGCGCTCGGCAACGGCGTGGTGCTCAAGCCGCACCAGAACACCCCCATCGTCGGCGGGACGCTGATCGCGAAGATCTTCGAGGACGCGGGCCTGCCCGGCGGCCTGCTGAACGTCGTCATCACGGACATCGCGGAGATCGGCGACGCCTTCCTCGAGCACCCGGTCCCGAAGGTCATCTCCTTCACCGGCTCCGACGCGGTCGGCCGCCACGTGGCCACCGTCTGCGCACGCCTCTTCAAGCGCTCGATCCTCGAACTCGGCGGCAACAGCGCGCTGGTGGTCCTCGACGACGCCGATGTCGACTACGCGGTCGACGCGGCCGTGTTCAGCCGGTACGTCCACCAGGGCCAGGTCTGCATGGCCGCCAACCGGGTGCTGGTGGACCGCTCGGTGGCCGACGAGTTCACCGAGAAGTTCGTCACCAAGGTCAAGTCCCTCAAGGCCGGCGACCCGCGCGACCCCGGGACCGTCATCGGCCCGGTGATCAACTCCCAGCAGGCGGACTCGCTGGCCGGTGTCGTGGAGCAGGCCCTCGCCGAGGGCGCTACCGCCCTGGTGCGCGGCGCCCGGACCGACAACCTGGTCGAGCCGTCCGTCCTGACCGGCCTCCCCGCCGACTCCGCCCTGCTCCGGCAGGAGGTCTTCGGCCCGGTCGCCTTCCTCGTCCCGTTCGACGGCGAGGAGGAGGCCGTACGCCTCGTCAACGACACCCCGTACGGGCTGAGCGGCGCGGTGCACACCGGGGACATCGAGCGCGGGGTCAACTTCGCCAAGCAGATCGACACCGGCATGTTCCACGTGAACGACGGCACCGTGCACGACGAGCCGATCGTCCCCTTCGGCGGCGAGAAGAACTCCGGCAACGGCCGGCTGAACGGCGAGGCGATGCTGGACGCCTTCACCACGATGAAGTGGATCTCGGTGCAGCACGGCCGCAGCGGGTTCCCCTTCTGAGCCGCCCCTTCTGACTCGCTCTTCCTCCCCGGGCCCTTGCGGACAGCACCTGACCGCAAGGGCCCGTAGCGTCGTCGGTGTCAGGGAAACCGGGGCGAAGCCTCACCGACGAAAGGCGGCCGTCATGGTCACTCACGTTCCCGCGGAGACTCAGGGCGACGAGCGCGGGGCGCTGCTGGCGTTCATCGAGGAGCAGCGCGGGGGCATCCGCCGGTCGGTGCTCGGCCTCACCGACGAGCAGGCCGCGTCGCGGCCCAGCGCCAGTGAGCTGTCCCTGGCCGGGTTGCTCAAGCATGTCGCCGAGATCGAGCAGGTCTGGATCGCCCGCGCCAAGGGCGAGCCGCCGGCCGTCCACCGGGACGAGTCGAACTGGCACGAGTGCTTCCGGCTGGTCGGCGAGGAGACCGTGGAGTCGTACCTCGCGTACTACGAGAAGGTGGCCACCGAGACGGAGTCGTTCATCCGCGCGGTGCCCAGCCTCGACGACACCTTCCTGCTGGCGAAGACGTCCTGGAACCCGCAGGACGAGTGGCTCTCGATGCGCTGGCTGTGTCTCCATCTGATCCGCGAGACCGCCCGGCACGCCGGCCACGCCGACATCCTCCGCGAGTCCCTGGACGGCGCCACCGCCTTCGAGCTGGTCGCGAAGGAGCAGGGCAGCTCCTGGGAGTGACCGCCCGCGGCCTACGCTGGAGCCCATGTCAGCGATCCGTCTCCTCGTGCTCGGCGCGGTGCGCCAGCACGGGCGGGCCCACGGCTACCAGGTGCGCAACGACCTGGAGTTCTGGGGCGCGCACGAGTGGTCCAACGCCAAGCCCGGCTCGATCTACCACGCCCTGAAACAGATGGCGAAGCAAGGGCTGCTGCACGCGCACGAGATCGCGCCTTCGACGGCCGGCGGCCCGCCGCGCACCGAGTACGAGATCACGGCGGCGGGGAACGAGGCGTACTACACGCTGCTGCGCGAGGCCCTTGTCGCCTACGACCAGAAGATGGACGTGAAGTCGGCGGCCATCGGCTTCGTCGTCGACCTGCCGAGGCAGGAGGCGGTGGCGCTGCTGAAGGAGCGGATCCGGCGCATCGAGGAGTGGCGGGCCGCGGTCACCGAGCACTACGTGCCCGAGGGCGGCCCCGAGCCGCTGGGCCACATCGGCGAGATCATGAACCTGTGGGTGCACACGGCCGACGCGGAGGCCGAGTGGACCAGGGGCCTGATCGGACGGATCGAGGCCGGCTCCTACACCTTCGCCGGGGAGGGCGATCCGTTCGTCGGCATCCTGGCCGAGGACCAGGAGAACCCGTACGCGACGGGGGAGTACCACCCGGGGGACAAGCGCTGAGGCACCGGCAGGCTGGTCGGACGTCGGCCTCCGTGCGTTTCCTGGGCCGGCACGCGACGCTCGACGAGGAACTCGGCGGCCGGCAGAACCTCGAACTCGCCTTCGCGGCGCCCGAGTCCATGCCGGACTGGCTCGGCACGGTCGTCCCATGGAACCCGATGTCGCAGACGGCCACGGCCGTACGCGACCTCTTCGGCAGCCCCGGCGGGGAGCCGGGACACGTGTGGGCCGCCGTCACCTGGCCCCTGGCCCTGCTCGCGGTGTTCTTCCCGCTGGCGGTGTACGGAGGTTCGCGCGGCTGAGCCGTGAGCGGGACCCCGGGGCCCGGAGCCGGGTTCGCTCATCGCTGAGCGGGTCCGGAGCCGGGCCCACTCAGTGATGGAAGCCGGTGGCCGCGTTCTTGTCGCGGATGAGGGGATGCGGCTGTCGGCGCAGCTCCGGGAGGAGCCGGGCCAGGTCCTCGGCGAACAGGTCGGCGAGGTCCTCGGAGAAGCCGTTGCGGCACACCACCCGCAGCACTGACAGGTCCTCCCTGTTCGCGGGGAAGGTGTACGCGGGCACCAGCCAGCCGCTCTCCCGCATCCGCCGGGACACGTCGAAGACGTCGAACGCCGTCACCCCGGGCGCGCTCGTGAACGCGAACACCGGCAGTTCGTCGCCCCGGGTCAGCAGCCGGAAGTCGTCGAGCTCCCCGATCCGTCCGGCGAGCCCGCGGGCCACGTCCCGTGCGGCCTGCTGCACCGCGCGGTAGCCGTCGCGGCCCAGCCGCAGGAACGTGTAGTACTGCGCCACCACCTGGGCGCCCGGCCGGGAGAAGTTCAGGGCGAACGTCGGCATGTCGCCGCCCAGGTAGTTCACCCGGAAGACCAGTTCCTCGGGCAGCTCGTCCGCGTCCCGCCAGAGTGCCCAGCCGACGCCCGGGTAGACCAGCCCGTACTTGTGCCCCGAGGTGTTGATCGACGTCACGCGCGGGAGCCGGAAGTCCCACACCAGGCCCTCGTCGAGGAAGGGCGCGATCATCGCGCCGGACGCCCCGTCGACGTGCACCGGGACGTCGAGGCCGGTGCGCTCCTGGAGCTCGTCCAGCGCCGCGCACAGGTCCGAGATCGGCTCGTACGACCCGTCGAAGGTGGAGCCCATGATGCCGACGACGCCGATGGTGTTCTCGTCGCACATCTCGGCGGCGGCCCGCGGGTCGAGATGGAACCGGTCGCCCTCCATGGGTACCTGACGGGCCTCCACCTCCCAGAAGGTGCAGAACTTCTCCCAGCAGACCTGGACGTTGACACCCATGACGAGGTTCGGCCGGGCGTCCTTCGACGGGTACCGGTCGGCGTTGCGCCGCGCCCAGCGGCGCTTGAGCGCCATCCCGGCGAGCATGCACGCCTCGCTCGACCCCGTCGTCGAACAGCCCACGGTCGCCGACGGGTCGGGCGCGTGCCACAGGGCCGCGAGCATCGACACACAGCGCCGCTCCAGCTCGGCGGTGCGCGGGTACTCGTCCTTGTCGATCATGTTCTTGTCCTGACACTCCGCCATCAGGAGGCCGGCCTCCGGCTCCATCCAGGTGGTGACGAAGGTGGCCAGGTTCAGCCGTGCGTTGCCGTCCAGCATCAGCTCGTCGTGCACCAGCTGATACGCCGTCGTGGGCGCCATCGGCGCGTCGGGCATCCGGTGCTTGGGCGGCGCCTCGGTCATGTCCCCGATGGGGTTGGCCGGGCCCAGGAAGGGGTTGACGGACAAGGGGCGCTCGTCGCGCCGGGGAGCGTTGTGGAGCGGCATGGGTGCCTCCGGGGTTCGTGCGGTGGGGGATGCGGGGAACGTGGTGAGTGGGGTCATCGGATCGGGGTTCCGTCCGTCCGCAGCTGCATCCGCGGGCGCCCCGTCACCAGCAGCCAGGCCGGAAGCGACGCGACGCACAGCAGCGTGAGGATTCCCGGTGAGGCGACGAGGACCGCGGCGACGAACAGGCTCACCCAGCCCTGCCGGGTGATGGCCAGCAGCACCCCCAGCACCCCCGCCGACACGCCCACCGCCGGATGCACACCGGGCACCAGCGCGTGGGCGCACAGCCCGAGCGCGGTGCCGACGAACACAGCCGGGAAGATCCGCCCGCCCCGGAACCCGCAGGACGCGGCGACGAGCAGGGCGGCCAGCTTCACCACTGTCAGAGTCGCGAACTCGCCCGCCGACCAGCCCTCGGGGTCGGCCGCCAGCTCCGCGATCTCGTTGAGCCCCTTGAACAGCGTCAGATGCCCGCCCAGAGCCGCCAGCGCGCCCAGCACCACCCCGCCGGCCGGAAGCATCAGCATGGGATGCCGCAGCCGCCGGAAGGCCCCGTGGACGTAGGGGAAGGCGTGGACGGCGCACATGCCGAGCAGCGCGCCCACCGAGGCAACCGTGAGCGCCGACAGCAGGTCCGCCCAGCCGGGACGGCCGAACGGCGGCAGGTGCAGGTCGAAGCTCGGCTGCGATACCAGGGAGGCGGTGAGCGCACCGGCCCCCGCGGCGGCCAGCGGCGCGAAGAGGCTGTCCCAGAGCTGTCCCTTGATCCGCTGCCCCGCCAGTGCTTCGGAGATGACGAGCGCGGCGGCCACCGGTGTACCGAAGAGCGCGCCGATCGTCGCCGCCTCTGCCAACGCCACCCAGCCACGCTCCGGGGCCCGGGGGAACGCCCTGGTGCCCAGCAGGACCGCCAGGGAGACATTCACGGCGATGATCGGGTTCTCGGGCCCGAGGCTCGGTCCGCCGGCCAGCATCAGGGCGGTGGCCAGCAACAGCCCCGGCAGCACCGCGGGCGGCAGCACGGGGGCGTCGAGGCCGGTGGTCGCCGGATCGGGGCCGGCGTGGCCCGGCATCTTCCATACCACCAGACCGACCGCGATCCCGGTGGCGACGAGCATCACGAACATCCACAGCACGGAGTACCTGCCGACCCCGAGCGCGTCCGGCAGGTCCTGCCACAGCGCGTCCTGGAGCTGCTCGGCCGCCAGGCTCACGCCCACCAGCAGCAGGCTCGCCGCCACCCCCACGATCAGCGCGGGGACGACGGACGGCAGCAGGTCGCGTGCCCGGGACGCCGGGGCGGCGGAGGGTTCCTGCTGCGCGCTGTCCTGGACCACGCGCACACGATAGACGGACCAAGCGCCCAAAGCGGCATGAAACGGTCAGCTTGAAGCGGTCGGCGTGAAACGGCCGGAGGGCATCCGACTTGCACCTCACGTGGCGTGAGGACTCAGGGTGGAGTGCGTACCGAGAAGGGAGCGGAAGTGAGCTACTCCGTGGGACAGGTCGCCGGGTTCGCCGGGGTCACGGTGCGTGCCCTGCACCACTACGACGGCATCGGCCTGCTCACCCCGAGTGAGCGCAACCGCGCGGGGCACCGGCGCTACAGCGACGCCGACCTCGACCGGCTGCAGCAGATCCTGTTCTACCGGGAGCTCGGCTTCCCGCTCGACGAGGTCGCCGCCCTGCTCGACGATCAGGCCACCGGGAAAGCAGACCCGCGCGCGCACCTGCGCCGACAGCACGACCTGCTGACCGCCCGGATCGAGAGGCTGAGGAAGATGGCGGCGGCCGTGGAGCACGCCATGGAGGCACGCGACATGGGCATCGATCTCACGCCCGAGGAGAAGTTCGAGGTGTTCGGGGACTTCGACCCGGACCAGTACGAGGACGAGGTGCGGGAGCGCTGGGGCGACACCGACGCCCACCGGCAGTCCCGGCAGCGGACCGCGTCCTCCACCAAGGACGACTGGAAACGCGTCACCGAGGAGTTCGACGCCATTCACCTGCGCATGGCCGACCTGATGTCGGCCGGCGCCCCGGCCGATGCCGAGGAGGCGATGGACACGGCGGAGGAGCACCGGCTGTTCATCACACGCGCGTACTACGACTGCGGGCACGAGACGCACACCTGCCTGGGCGAGATGTACGTCGCCGACCCGCGCTTCACGCGGACGTACGAGAACATCCGTCCCGGCCTGGCGGCCTACCTGCGCGACGCGATCGTCGCCAACGCGGCTCGGCACAGCGGCTGAGCCCGGACCGCCCGGCGACCGCCCCGATCCCTTCCCGGGAACCGGGGCGGTGTACCGCGCGGTCACTCGCGTACGAGCACCACCGCGGTGCCGTACGCGCACACCTCGGTGCCCACGTCCGCAGCGTCCGTGACGTCGAAGCGGAACGCCAGCACGCCGTTGGCGCCCCGCGCGCGTGCCTGCTCGATCAGGCGCTCCATGGCCTGGTTGCGGGTCTGCACGAGCGTCTTGGTCAGCCCTTTGAGTTCGCCGCCGACCATCGACTTCAGACCCGCGCCGATCTGGCTGCCGAGGTGCCGGGACCGGACGGTCAGGCCGAAGACCTCTCCGATCACCTCCTGCACCCTGTACCCCGGGACGTCGTTCGTCGTGACCACCAGGACGTCGGTCCCGGGGCCCTGCCCACCGCCGTACTCTTCGATGTCCATGGCCCCCAGCTTCGTCGGGGAGGGGGAACGGTGCAATCCTGGGTACGCCCGTGGAACCTGGGCCGGGACGACTGCGTTGATAGTTTTGGCAGCCAGCCTCGCCCGCCCCCTCAAGCAGCAGGAGCCACACTCCCGTGACCACCCTTGCGCTCGGCCCCGAGTGGCTGAGCCCGAACTATCTGATCGAGACCTTCAGCCTCCCCGGCATCCTGCTGATCGTCTTCGCCGAGTCCGGATTCTTCGCGTTCCTGCCCGGCGACTCCCTGCTGTTCACGGCGGGCCTCTTCGTGGCCGAGGGCAGTTACATCAGCCAGCCGCTGTGGCTGGTGTGCACACTGATAGTGATCGCCGCCGTCCTGGGCGATCAAGTCGGCTACATGATCGGCAAGTTCTTCGGCCCGAAGCTCTTCAGCCGCCCCAACTCCAAGCTCTTCAAACAGGAGAACCTGGAGAAGGCCCACGAGTTCATGGAGAAGTACGGCCCCAAGGCGATCGTCCTGGCCCGCTTCGTGCCGATCGTGCGCACCTTCGCCCCCATCACGGCCGGTGCCGGCCGGATGAAGTACCGCACCTTCCTCACGTACAACCTCATCGGCGGCGTGGCCTGGGGCACGGGCGTCACACTCGCCGGCTACTGGCTCGGCCAGATCGGCTTCATCAAGAGCAACGTCGAGTCGATCCTCATCCTGATCGTTTTCCTCTCGGTGGTCCCGATCATCGTCGAGTACCTGCGGGAGCGGGCCAAGAAGAAGCGCGGCGGCGGCGAGAACCCGGACACCCCGCAGCAGGGCGAGTACGACGCGTACGACCGGCAGGCCCCCCCGTACGCCCAGCCGCCGGTCATGGACGACGCCACGACCCAGCTCCGCCGCATCACCCCGGACGGACCGCAGTCCCAGCAGTCGCACGGCAACCAGGGCTACCCGCAGCAGCAGCAGCCCTACGGCAACCAGGGCTACCAGCAGCCCCAGCAACCCCAGCAGCCCCAGAGGCCCCAGCAGCCGTACGGCAACGGCCAGGGCGGCAACGACCAGGGCGGCTACGACCAGTACTACGGGGGGCAGGGCGGCCAGGGCCCGGACCCCCGTCGGCAGCAGCCCTACAACCAGGGCTACTGAACCGCCGCACCGAACCCGTCCCCGGGGCGCGCGACACCCGCGCACCCCGGGGATTCGTGTATCCGGGGACCGGACGGTCCCGCCTCAGAAACCGCGCGTCCGCTTCGCCGCCCTGCGCTTCTCGGCGGAGCCGACCCGCAGGAAAAGCCGGGAGATCTCCGAACCGAGGTTCACCCCGATCGCGATGGCCATGGCGAGCGCCACGGCCTTCGAGAGGGACACCAGACCCGCGTCCACCTCGTTCTGGGCGATCGCCAGCAGACCGAAGTACGTGGCGGAACCGGGCAGCAGGGGCCCGATCGCCGCCGTGATGTACGGCAGCGCCGAGGCGAACCGGTACCGCGACAGCAGCTGCCCGAAGAGCCCCACCAGGCCCGCCGCCGCGGCCGTGGAGGCCACCGGGGAGATGTCGCCCGCGTAGGCCATCGCGCCGTACACCACCCAGGCGACCCCGCCGTTGAGGGTGACCAGCAGCACCGTGGACCGCTCCTGCTGGAGCAGCACCGCGAAGGCCAGCGACAGCCCGAGCGACGCGGCGATCTGCCACAGCGGGCGCTCGGTCAGGACGAGCGCCGCGTCCGGGCTCAGCCCGGCGCCCAACTGCACGCCGAAGTAGAGCACCACCAGCACCCCGATCACGATGCCCGTGAAGAAGTACAGGACCTCCAGAAGCCGCGCGGCCGCGGTGATGTAGAAGCCCGTCAGGCCGTCCTGTACGCCCGCCACCAGGGCCCGCCCCGGCAGCAGGGCGAACAGGCCACCGGTGATCACCGCGGACGCCTTCACGTCCGCGTGCGCCAGCGTCAGCGCGACGCCGATCGCGGCCGGCGGCATCGCGGCCATCGTGAACTGGTAGAACTCCGGCAGCCCCCGGTCGGCGCACTTCCACGCCAGCCGGTCGCCGAGCATCGCGCCCAGCGCCGCGGCGACGAACACCAGGACACCGCCGCCGACCAGCACCGACGCCGAGCCCGCCAGCAGTCCGCTGGCCGCGTTCAGCACCCAGGTGGGGTAGGGGTGCCGGTTGCGGCGGATCTCCGCGAGCCGCCGGTAGGACTCCTCCAGGGAGATGTGTGTCTCGTCGTCGCTGAGGTCGTCCACCAGCTGGTACACGGCCGCGAGACGGGTGTAGTCGGTGCCCCGGCGGCGCACCGTGCGCGACGCGGTCACCGGGTCCTCCACCAGCGACGGCTGGTGGGAGATCGACAGCAGGGTGAAGGTGACGGTCGGCTCGCAGTGGTCCAGGCCGTAGGAGCGGCAGACGGCGAACATCGCCCCCTCCACGTCCTCCGCGCCCTCGCCGCCCGCCAGCAGCAGCTCCCCGATACGCAGCGTCAGGTCGAGCACGCGGGGCACGGCGGGCCCGGCGTCGTCGTGCCGGTGCACCTGCTCCGGCGCCGGCCGCTCGGTCACCGGCATGCGCAGCATGGTGCGCATCCGGTCCTGCCAGGGCACGTCCCGGTGCAGGGAGACGGCCGGGGTCCCGCGCGGCGGGTTGAACGCCGGCGGAGCCTGCTTGGCGTCGTACGTGCTTGGCGGGTTGAACGCCGAGCCCTCCGTCTCGGCGGGCTGCTGCGGAGCCGCCTCCAGGCCCTGGGGCAGGGCGAAATCGGACGTCGTCTCCGACTCCGTGGGGGCTCTCTGGGCCTTTGCGAGCGCCAGCCCCTCCGGAACGGCGAACTCGGATGTCGTCGACGACTCCGTATCAGCCGTGGCCGTCCGTCCGGCCGGAGCGCTGAAGGCGCTCCTCGCCTCGTCCGACTGGGGCTTGCGGTCCTCCGCGTCCGTCACCTTCTCTGCTCCCTGTACGAGACGTCCGTTGTACCTGCACCCCCGTTTGTACCTGCACTTCCGTCGGGGCCCGGCCGGCAGCCCCAGGGCCAGTATGCGCACGGACAGCGGAACGGGCCGCACGCATATGCGTGCGGCCCGTTCCGCTGTCCGTGCGGAGGGGGCTCAGTGGCCGCCCGTCTCCTTGAAACGCTTGTAGGACCGCTCGATCTCGATCTCGGCGTCCGTCCGGCCCACCCAGTTGGCGCCCTCGACCGACTTGCCCGGCTCCAGGTCCTTGTAGACCTCGAAGAAGTGCTGGATCTCCAGACGGTCGAACTCCGACACGTGGTGGATGTCCCGCAGGTGCTCCACGCGCGGGTCCGTCGACGGGACGCACAGCAGCTTGTCGTCGCCGCCGGCCTCGTCCGTCATCCGGAACATGCCGATCGCGCGGCAGCGGATCAGACAGCCCGGGAACGTCGGCTCGTCAAGAATGACCAGCGCGTCCAGCGGGTCGCCGTCCTCGCCGAGAGTGTTCTCGACGAAGCCGTAGTCGGTCGGGTAGGCGGTCGAGGTGAAGAGTCGACGGTCCAAACGGATCCGACCCGTCTCGTGGTCCACCTCGTACTTGTTCCGCGAACCCTTCGGGATCTCGATCGTGACGTCGAACTCCACCGGTGGCTCCTCCATGATCAGCACATAGTTCTGGTGATTAAGTGTCCCTCACGCAGGTGTGTGATCGCGAAAGGGGCTGGTGGTCGTGCCAGAGCTGAGGCCTTGGCGGGCCGCGAGACCGCATGTGGCGCGGTTCGCGGACGCCGTACGACCCCGTCTGGCACGGGCCGCGGCGGCCGCTCGGCCGCGTCTGGCGCGGTTGCGGCCGAGCCGTCTCGTGAGTGTCGCCACGGCCGCCGGGCCACGGATCACGCGGTCGGTGGCCTGGCCGGGGACCTGGTCGAGGACCTGGCAGTTCACCGTGGTCGCGGCCACCGCCGGGACGGTGCTGGCCGCAGGAGCGGTGACCGCCGCCGGTCCCTGGGACTCCGCCGGTCAGCGTACGGCCGAGCAGGACCGGGCCGTGGCCATGGAGGCCACGCGTGGCGCAGATCACGGCGGCACCCGCGGCAACGCCGGTACACCGCCCCGCGGCCCCCGTACGGCCCCCAGCGCCCCCTCCGTGCTCACCGGCCTCGGCGGCAGCGCCACCACCGTGAAGTCGGCACCCGGCGGCAAGGCCCTCGTGGGCACCCTCGCCCCGCTGCTGAAGTCCCCGGCGTTCGGCGACCTCTCCGCCTCCGTGGTCGACGTGTCCACCGGCAGGAGTGTGTACGGCGACGACTCCGACGACGCCCTCACCCCTGCCTCCACCACGAAGATCGCCACCGCCGCCGCCGTCCTCACCGCGCTCGGCCCCGACCACCGCCTGACCACCCGCGCCACCTTCGAACCCGACACGAAAGAGGTCATCCTCGTCGGCGGCGGCGACCCCACCCTCACCGCCCGGAAGAAGAACCCCACCGGCTCGGCGAGCCTGCAGGACCTCGCCGGGCGCACCGCCGCCGCCCTCGCCGAACGCGGCGTGCGCGAGGTGACCCTGTCGTACGACACCACCCTCTACGCGGGCGGCGAACGGCACCCGATCGGGGTCAACCCCAACCTCGCCCTCATCACCCCCCTGATGGCCGACGAGGCCCGCGGCGACGACTCCACCAGCGGCCCCGCGACCCGCGTCGACGCCCCCGCGGCCGACGCCGCGCGCCAGTTCGGCGCGTTCCTGGAGGGCCACGGCATCAAGGCCACGCCCCCCGGCCCGTCGAAGTCCACGACCCGCGCCGGCACCCTCGCCACGGTCTCCTCGCCCCCGCTCGCCACCCTGGTCGAACGAATGCTCACCAACAGCGACAACGACCTCGCCGAGGCCCTCGCCCGCCAGACCGCGATCGCGACCGGCGGACGGGCCGACTCCGCGGGCGCCTCCGCCGCCGTCCGCGCCCAGCTCCAGAAGCTCGGGGTCCCGCTGAAGGGGGCCGCGTTCAAGGACGGCAGCGGCCTCGACCGCGACAACCGGCTCACCGCCGGCCTGCTCACCGCGCTGCTCGTCAAGTCCGGCGACCCGGCCCACCCGGAACTGCGCCCGGTCCTCACCGGCCTGCCCGTCGCCGGCTTCACCGGCACCCTCACCGGCCGCTACGCCGACGGCGCGGCCGGCGTCGTACGCGCCAAGACGGGCACCCTCACCGGCGTCAACGCCCTGGCGGGCACCGTCGTCGACCGGGAGGGCCGGCTGCTCGCCTTCGCCTTCCTGGCGACCGGCACCACCGACCCGACGGCCGCCCAGGCCGCCCTGGACAAGGCGGCCACGGCCCTGGCGGCGTGCGGCTGCCGGTGACCTCCGGCCGCCTGCCGGCTGCCTCGCCGCCCTGCCCCGTACCGCGCTCCTCACGTACCGTTGCAGCATGACGAGTTTCGGTGGTGCTGCCTCTTCCGGGATGGTCGACTGGGATCTCGCGGTCACGACCGCGACCCGGCTCATGCGGCCGGGCCCCGATGTGAGCCGTGACGAGGCCAGGGCCGTCGTCACCGAACTGCGGAAGCACGCGAAGGCGTCCGAGACGCACGTCCGGGGCTTCACCCGGCTGGGTACCGACGAGACGCACGACACCCCCGTCCTCGTCGTCGACCGTCCCGGCTGGGTCCGGGCCAACGTCGCCGGCTTCCGTGAACTGCTCAAGCCGCTCCTCGACAAGATGCAGGAGCGGCGCGGCACTTCGCCCGGCGGGGCCCTCCTCGGCACCGTCGGCGGCAAGGTCACCGGCGTCGAGGTCGGCATGCTGCTGTCCTTCCTGGCCTCCCGCGTCCTCGGCCAGTACGAGACCTTCGCCCCCGCCGCCCGCGACCTGCCGGCCGGCGGCCCGTCCGGCGCGCCGAACGGCGGGGGCAGGCTGCTGCTCGTCGCCCCCAACATCGTCCACGTGGAACGCGAACTCGACGTGGACCCGCACGACTTCCGGCTGTGGGTGTGCCTGCACGAGGAGACGCACCGCACCCAGTTCTCCGCCGTGCCCTGGCTGCGCGACCACATGCAGGGCGAGATCCAGTCGTTCCTGGGGGAGACCGACGTCGATCCCATGACCGTCCTGGAGCGGATCCGCGAGGCCGTCCAGTCCTTCGCCGGCGGCCGGCCCGAGGGCGAGGAGGACGACGGGCGCTCCCTCGTCGAACTCGTGCAGACCCCCACCCAGCGGGAGATCCTCGGCCGGCTCACGGCCGTGATGTCCCTGCTGGAGGGACACGCCGACTTCGTGATGGACGGCGTCGGGCCCGAGATCGTGCCGAGCGTCGCCGAGATCCGCGAGAAGTTCCAGCAGCGCCGCGCGAAGGGCGCCTCCCGCCTGGACCTGGCCCTGCGCAAACTGCTCGGCCTGGACGCCAAGCTCCGCCAGTACCGCGACGGCGAACGCTTCGTCCGCGCGGTGGCCGAGGAGGTCGGCATGGACGGCTTCAACCGGGTGTGGACCTCGCCCAACACCCTCCCCACCAAGGCGGAGATCGCCAAGCCCGCGGAGTGGATCACCCGCGTGCACCGCAAACCCGAGGCGTGAACCGGGCGTGCGTCGCGTGTGCACCCGAACGCCGGGCGTGCGCCGCGCGGGTACGGGACGGCACGACGCCCGGCAACGGGGTTGCGAACGGGGCTATATGGGGTGAAGTGAAGTGAATCCGGCGGACGGGCCCTCAATCACCCGTCCGAGGGACCGTGAGCGAAGAGTAGGCGTGCAATGCTCGAGGAGCGGCCCGCCTCTGTCACCATATACACACTCTGAGTGACCGATCCCGGGCTCACCCCCCCCGAAAACTTCATGAAGGGAACCGGACATGGGTCCCCATCCTGCGGTCGCGGCGATACGCCTGGTGGTCCGCCGCGTACTCCACGACATCCTCGACGAACACACCCGAAACCCCGGCGAACACAGCCGGTCCCCCGTCGGCCCCGCCGGGCCCGGCCGTATCCCCGAGGCCCCGCGCGAGCGTGAACCGGCCCCGCTCGTGCTCGTGGCCTGCTCCGGCGGCGCCGACTCCATGGCGCTCGCCTCCGCCCTCGCCTTCGAGGCCCCCCGCCTCGGCGTGCGCGCGGGCGGTGTCACCGTCGACCACGGCCTCCAGGCCGGATCCGACCTGCGGGCCGCCGAAGTGACCCTGCGCCTGCGCGGCCTGGGCCTCGACCCCGTCGAGTCCGTCGCCGTCACCGTCGGCCGCGACGGCGGTCCCGAGGCCGCCGCCCGCGACGCCCGCTATGTCGCCCTCGACGCCGCCGCCGAACGGCACGGGGCCGCCGCCGTCCTGCTCGGCCACACCCGCGACGACCAGGCCGAGACCGTCCTGCTGGGGCTCGCCCGCGGCTCCGGCATCCGCTCCCTGTCCGGAATGGCCGCGGTCTCGGGGGCCGCCGGCCGTTATCGCAGGCCCTTCCTGCGGCTCGACCGGCAGACGGCCCGCAAAGCGTGCATGGTCCAGTCCCTCCCCGTCTGGGACGACCCGCACAACACCGACCCCGCCTACACCCGGTCCCGGCTGCGCCACGAGGGTCTGCCCGCCCTGGAGAAGGCCCTCGGCAAGGGCGTGGTCGAGGCACTCGCCCGGACGGCCCAGCTCTCCCGCGACGACGCCGACGCCCTCGACGCCTGGGCCGGCCGGGCCGAGGCCGGTGTCCGCGACGCCGACGGCCGGCTGGAGTGCGCGGGGCTGCACGCCCTTCCGCCCGCCGTGCGCCGCCGTGTGCTGCGCCGCGCGGCCATCGACGCGGGAGCCCCGGCCGGTTCGCTGTTCGCTCGGCACATCGAGGAGATCGACCGGCTGATCACCGGCTGGCGCGGCCAGGGGGCCATCAATCTCCCCGGCCGGGTCGTGGTCCGTCGCCAGGGTGGCAGACTGGTGATTCGGCAAGGCTGAAAAACGTATCCTCGGCAGAGCCGCGGACGGTACGGGGCAGCCGGTGGGACGACCGAAAGTGATGCGGGTGGAAGCGAAAGACATGGGTGCCGACCTCGAGAAGGTGCTCATCACCAAGGAAGAGATCGACGCCAAGCTGGCTGAGCTGGCCGCGAAGATCGACGCGGAGTACGCGGACAAGGAACTGCTGATCGTCGGCGTCCTCAAGGGCGCGGTGATGGTCATGGCCGACCTCGCGCGGGCGCTGTCCACCCCGGTCACGATGGACTGGATGGCCGTGTCCTCGTACGGGGCGGGCACCCAGTCCTCCGGTGTGGTGCGGATCCTCAAGGACCTCGACACCGACATCAAGGGCAAGCACGTCCTGGTCGTCGAGGACATCATCGACTCCGGCCTGACCCTGTCGTGGCTGATCTCCAACCTCGGCTCGCGCGAGCCCGCCTCCCTCAAGGTGTGCACGCTGCTGCGCAAGCCCGAGGCCGCCAAGGTCAACATCGACGTGGAATGGGTCGGTTTCGACATCCCCAACGAGTTCGTCGTCGGCTACGGCCTCGACTACGCCGAGAAGTACCGCAACCTCCCGTTCGTGGGGACGCTCGCGCCTCATGTCTACGGCGGCTGAGCAACCGCGGCCGCAGCGCCGTATGTGATCGGGAACCCCGGCGGCGTCCGCGCCGTTGGAGCATGCGTGGACGCGAATGCCGACTGTCCCTCGCAGCTTCGGGGGGCAAGGCTGGGGTACCGTCCGAAGAACAGTCTTTATCAAACTCACTATGGCAGGAGGGACGGGGCGACACCGCTCCGTATGGATGGACGTGAAGCGATACTTCCGTGGGCCGGTCATGTGGATCGTGCTGGCCGTCCTCGCCGTGGTCGTGTTGATGCAGGTCGTCGGCTCTTCCGGCGGCTACAAGACGGTGGACACCGGCGAGGTCGTCCAGGCGATCAACCAGAACAAAGTCGAGTCGGCCAAGCTGACCACCGGCGATGAGCAGATCATCAAGGTCGAGCTCAAGGCCGGCCAAAAGGTCAGGGACAGCTCGAAGATCCAGGCGAGCTACATCGGTGACCAGGGTGTCACCATCGCCAACACGCTGCAGGACAAGTTCCAGAACAAGCAGATCCCGGACGGCTACACGGTCTCGCCGTCGAAGCAGAACCCGTTCGTGAGCATTCTGCTGTCGCTGCTGCCCTTCGTCCTCATCGTCGTGGTCTTCCTGTTCCTGATGAACCAGATGCAGGGCGGCGGCTCCCGCGTCATGCAATTCGGCAAGTCCAAGGCGAAGCTCATCACCAAGGACACGCCGAAGACGACGTTCTCCGACGTCGCCGGATCGGACGAGGCGGTCGAGGAACTCTACGAGATCAAGGAGTTCCTGCAGGAGCCCGCGAAGTTCCAGGCCGTCGGGGCGAAGATCCCCAAGGGTGTGCTGCTGTACGGTCCGCCCGGCACCGGCAAGACCCTGCTCGCGCGCGCCGTCGCGGGCGAGGCCGGCGTCCCCTTCTACTCGATCTCCGGGTCCGACTTCGTCGAGATGTTCGTCGGTGTCGGTGCCTCCCGGGTCCGTGACCTGTTCGAGCAGGCCAAGGCCAATGCTCCGGCGATCGTCTTCGTCGACGAGATCGACGCGGTCGGCCGCCATCGTGGCGCCGGCCTCGGCGGTGGTCACGACGAGCGCGAGCAGACCCTGAACCAGCTCCTCGTCGAGATGGACGGCTTCGACGTGAAGGGCGGCGTGATCCTCATCGCCGCCACGAACCGGCCGGACATCCTCGACCCGGCTCTGCTGCGTCCCGGCCGCTTCGACCGTCAGATCGCGGTCGACCGCCCGGACATGCAGGGCAGGCTGGAGATCCTCAAGGTCCACCAGAAGGGCAAGCCGGTCGCTCCGGACGTCGACCTGTCGGCCGTCGCCCGCCGCACCCCCGGCATGACGGGTGCCGACCTGGCCAACGTGCTGAACGAGGCCGCGCTCCTGACCGCACGCAGCGATCAGAAGCTGATCGACAACCACATGCTGGACGAGGCGATCGACCGAGTGGTCGCGGGCCCGCAGAAGCGGAGCCGGATCATGTCGGACAAGGAGAAGAAGATCACCGCGTACCACGAGGGCGGACACGCCCTGGTCGCGGCGGCCTCCCCGAACGCCGACCCCGTCCACAAGATCACGATCCTGTCGAGAGGCCGTGCCCTCGGCTACACGATGGTGCTGCCGGACGAGGACAAGTACTCCACCACGCGCAACGAGATGCTGGACCAGCTGGCCTACATGCTGGGCGGCCGCGCGGCCGAGGAGCTCGTCTTCCACGACCCGACCACCGGTGCGGCCAACGACATCGAGAAGGCCACCGGCCTGGCCCGCGCGATGGTCACGCAGTACGGCATGACCGAGCGTCTCGGCGCGATCAAGTTCGGCGGCGACAACACCGAGCCGTTCCTCGGACGTGAGATGGGTCACCAGCGCGACTACTCGGAAGAGATCGCCGCGCTGGTCGACGAAGAGGTCAAGAAGCTCATCGAGACCGCGCACAACGAGGCGTGGGAGATCCTGGTCGAGAACCGCGACGTGCTCGACAACCTGGTCCTCGCGCTCCTCGAGCGGGAGACGCTGGGCAAGCAGGAGATCGCCGAGGTCTTCGCGTCGATCGTCAAGCGTCCGCCCCGGCCCGCCTGGACCGGCTCCTCCCGCCGTACGCCGTCCACCCGCCCGCCGGTGCTCTCCCCCAAGGAGCTGGCACTGACGAACGGGGTGAACGGCGCGACGCCGGCCATCTCCACCGTGAAGAGCACCGCCGCGGAACCTGCCCCGGCGCCCGAGCCGGCCCCGGAGGACCGTCCCGAGAGCTGACCGGCTCTCCGGGCGGCCCCACTGGTCCCGGAATGGATGCCGCGCCCCCCAGGTTCTAGCCTGGGGGGCGCGGATTTTTGTGTATCCGCAGTTGAGAGTGCGTGTGTCCGACACGCGCGCGTAGGCACAGGAACGAGGCATCACATGACCGACCCCGTGACGCTGGACGGCGAGTCCACCATCGGCGAGTTCGACGAGAAGCGCGCCGAGAACGCCGTACGCGAACTGCTGATCGCGGTCGGCGAGGACCCGGACAGGGAGGGCCTGCGGGAGACGCCGGCCCGGGTGGCGCGGGCGTACAAGGAGATATTCGCCGGCCTGTGGCAGAAGCCCGAGGACGTGCTCACGACGACGTTCGACATCGGTCACGACGAGATGGTGCTCGTGAAGGACATCGAGGTGTACTCGACCTGTGAGCATCATCTGGTGCCGTTCCGCGGTGTGGCCCATGTCGGGTACATCCCGGCCACCAGCGGAAAGATCACGGGGCTGTCCAAGCTGGCCCGGCTCGTGGACGTCTACGCCCGGCGCCCGCAGGTGCAGGAACGACTCACCACCCAGATCGCGGACTCCCTGATGGAGATTCTGGAGCCGCGCGGGGTGATCGTGGTGGTCGAGTGCGAGCACATGTGCATGTCGATGCGGGGCATCCGCAAGCCCGGCGCGAAGACCCTCACGTCGGCTGTGCGCGGGCAGCTGCGGGACGCGGCGACGCGCAACGAGGCGATGAGCCTGATCATGGCCCGCTGAGCGGGCGTCAGACCGCCGGGGCCGTGCCTCTGCCGTTGTGGTCGTCGTCGTCCTCCGGGAGCTTGCAGACGCGCTCCAGGAAGATGGCCGCCGCTATGACGCCGATTCCCGCCAGGACCGAGGACCCCGCGTAGATGGCCTGGTCGCGGCGGGCGGGGATGTCGAGGGACTCCAGGAGGAAGACGCCCGTGCCGCCGTACATCCCGGCGACGAGGGCGGCGACCAGGGCACTGGCCTGTCCGAAGACGACCGCGCGGGCCGCCATCATCGGGTCGACGCCCTTGGCCCCGGGGCGGCGCTCGCGCTGGTCCTTGAGGCGGGCGCGCAGGGAGAGCGCCGTGGCCGTGAGGACCACGGCGATCAGGGCGAGGACGACGGGCGCCGCCAGCGGAACACTCGGCAGGGTGCCGAGGGAGTTCCAGAGGCGGGCGCCGGTCCAGGACAGGATCCCGGCCACGACGAAGACGCCGGCCAGCTCCCTGATGCGCAGCTCTCTCACGGTGTCCCTTCGGTTCCCCCGGTGCCCCGGTATGCGGTTCTGTCGACCTTAACGGCTACTCGGGCAGCCGGAGTTCCAGGTCGCCGCGGGGCGTGACGCCCTCCCGGGCGACCGTGCCCAGCAGGGCGGCGACGGGTCCGCGTCCGGGGAATTCGGCCTCGGGGTCGATGTCGTGCCAGGGGACCAGCACGAAGGCGCGTTCGTGGGCGCGGGGGTGGGGGAGGGTCAGTTGCGGGTCGTCGGAGAGAAGGTCCGCGTAGGAGACGATGTCCACGTCCAGGGTGCGCGGGCCCCAGCGCTCGTCGCGCACCCGGTGAAAGGCCTCCTCGACCGCGTGGGCCCGCTCCAGCAGGGAGGACGGGGGCAGGGTGGTCTTCAGAACCACAACCGCGTTGAAGTACGAGGGCTGGCTGCCGGGCTCGACGCCCCACGGCTCCGTCTCGTACACGGGCGAAACCGCCTTGACCCGGATGCCGGGGGTGTCCTCCAGGGCGTCGACGGCCCCCTGGAGGGTCTCCAGCCGGTTGCCGAGGTTGGCTCCCAGGGAGACGACGGCCCGCTTCGGGTTGTGCAGGGTGGTGTCGGCGGCGTCCACCCGCTCGACCACGGAGGCGGGGACGGGCTGAACGGTCGGGTCGGTGTGGCCCTGGGTGGACGGCCTGGTCATGCGCGGCTCCGGATGATGGTGATGGTCACGTCGTCGAAGGGCACGGTGATCGGTGCGTCCGGCTTGTGGACACGAACCTCGACCTCCTGGACCGCGTCGTGTTTGAGGCAGACCTGTGCGATGCGCTCGGCGAGCGTCTCGATGAGGTTGACGGGCTCGCCCCGGACGACCGCCACGACCTCCTCCGCCACGATGCCGTAGTGCACGGTCTTCGCCAGATCGTCGTCGGCCGCGGCCGGCCGGATGTCCAGGCCGAGGACCAGGTCCACGACGAAGGTCTGGCCCTCCTCGCGTTCCTTGGGGAACACACCGTGGTGCCCACGGGCCTTCAGGCCGTGCAACGCGACATGATCCACACGAATCCACTCCTGCAGTCGTCGGTCCGGCCGGTGCCGTGTGCGGACGGCACCCCTGCCTCGGTCGAATTTACCCGCGGGTACCGACAGGGCGGACCCCGAGGTGGGCGGGTCCGGTCCGTGCCGGGAGGTTTTCACCGTGCGTTTTCCCAGGAGGGCCTGGGGCTCACGGACAGGTAGCGGCCCCTACCCGCATGGAGGTGATGCCAACCACTTCCCGGGCGGGGGAGGGGAACGGCGGGGTCCGGCCGGGTCCTGTGATCAGCCGGGTTTGGCCGGTCCCGTGGTCGGTCCGGTCCGGTCCGGTGGTGGGTCCGGTCCGGTGGTCGGTCCGGACCGGTGGTCGGCCTGTTCGCTCAGGAGGGGTGCTCGGTGTCGTCGGGGGCCTCGGAGTCCTCGGTCTCGTCGTTCTCGGCGAGGACGGGGGAGGCGTGGTGGGACCAGAGCTTCCAGCCCGCGGGAGTGCGCCGGTACACGTTGGTGGCGACGACCAGTTGGCCGAGCAGGGGGCCGAGCTCCTCGCCGGCCTCCGGGGCGGGGCCGCCGCTGAGGATGTTCTCGGTGCAGGTCACGACGGCGGTGTCGCCGGTGACGGAGACATGCACGTCGGTGAGGAAGAACTGGATGTAGTCGGTGTTCGCCATGATCAGGGCGTACGACCGGAGCACCTCGCCGCGTCCCGTGAGCACCGGCCAGCCGGGGTGCACGCAGGAGATCACGCCGGCGTCCGCCGGGTCGTGGTAGGTCTCGTCGACGCCCAGGTCGGCCGGGGTCAGCCAGAGCGACGCGACCTCTTCGAAATCGCCCTGCTCGAGCGCCTCGTAGAAGGCGGCGTTGGTGGCTTCGACCTGCTCGACATCGGTGTGCGGGGCGCTCACCGGGTTCCCTCGGCACCGCGCGCGCCGGGTACGGGGGGCGTGCTGTCCGGGGTACGTGCCAGCTCGACGGCGCGGGCGACCCGTACGGCGTCCGCGGTGGCGCGCACCTCGTGCACGCGGACCGCCCAGGCGCCGCCCTGGGCGGCGAGGGCGGAGACGGCGGCGGTGGCCGCGTCGCGTTCCCGGGCGGGCGGGGGCGCGCCGTCGGGGCCGGCCAGGACGTGGCCGAGGAACCTTTTGCGGGACGCGGCCACGAGCAGCGGGTGGCCGAGCGACCGGAGGCGGTCGAGACGGGCGAGGAGGGCGAGGTCGTGGTCGGCTCCCTTGGAGAAGCCGAGCCCGGGGTCGACGATCACGTGGTCGGCGGCGATGCCGCCCTCCAGCACGGCGTCCACGCGCGCGCGCAGTTCGTCGACGACCTCGGTGACGACATCGTCGTACGTGCCTTTCACGTTGCCGCCCTCCAGCAGGCCGCGCCAGTGCATGACGACGAAGGGGGCGCCGGCGTCGGCGACCAGGGGGATCATGCCGGGGTCGGAGAGACCGCCGCTCACGTCGTTGACGAGCGCGGCGCCCGCCGCGAGGGACTGCTCGGCGACGGAGGCGCGCATGGTGTCGACGGAGATCGTGACGCCCTCGGAGGCGAGGCCCCGGACCACGGGGATGACGCGCTTGAGTTCCTCGGCCTCGTCGACCCGCGTGGCACCGGGGCGGGTGGACTCGCCGCCGACGTCGATCAGGTCGGCGCCCTGGGCGACCAGGTCGAGGCCGTGCTTGACGGCGGTCGTCGTGTCGAACCAGCGGCCACCGTCGGAGAAGGAGTCGGGCGTCACGTTCACGACGCCCATGACCGCGCAGCGGTCCCAGTGGGGAAGGCCCGGGACGTGAAGGTGTCCGCTCCTGTTGCTCATATGTTCAGCGTAGGCCCAGGGCGGGGCCGGGAAGCACCTGGATCCGGGGGACGCGACCGGAAGCCGGTTCCGGGGATCTCGTGCCCGGGTCCAGGAGCCCGGAGCCGGACTGCGGCCCGGTATTCCCGGCGAGCGTGAGAGGGCCGGTGGGCGTATCCGGATCTCGCCGGTCATCCCGGAAAGCGGCGGAGACGGGATGGAGGCGCCTTGGGATGCGACTCGTGCACGACTTCCTTACCCGGAAGTAGGTTTTTCGGGCGGGAGCCCAAGTGGATCAGCGGGTGCCGGAGGAGTGGTGCGGGACGGACCTGGGCCCGGCTCGGGACGGGCTCGTTACCGGTGCGGGAGGCGATCCGGTGAGGGGTGGGGTGTAACGGAACCGGCTTCCCGCCCGGAAAATGATCTTGATAATTGCGGTGCGGGTCTATTCACGGTTCGGCGGAGTTCTCTGATGCCCTGTGAAAGCCTCGGTGTGGCTTTGTTTTTACGGGGCGGGGCTCCACCATTCGCCTACGCGCGGTAAGTTTCTGGCCATGCCACGTGGACGTCACCGTCATTCCCCGCCCCTGCACAGGATGTTGCCCCCGTCGGCGATCGCAGGCGTCTCGCTCGTCTGCGCCCTGGGGTCCTGGGTGTTCACACAACCGATGACGCTTCGCCTCCTGGCCGCTGCCGCGGCGGCCGCGGCGATCCTCGGTGCGGTCGTCATGCGGCACTGGGACGTCCAGGCCGGCAAGCAGGTCGCCGACCTCACGCGCGCGCGTGCCAGTGACGAGTGGCGTTTCGAGGAACGGGGCGCCGAACTGGATTCCGACCTCGAGGAATCGCGTGAGCTGCGCGTCAAGCTGGAGCAGCGGCTGCGTGCCAAGGGTGCGGAGCTGGCCGCGCTGCGCAACGAGCATGCGGCACTGCTCAGGCGGTACGCCGCGGCGGAGACCGGCCGGGCGACGATCCTGGAGGAGCGCCGGGTGCTCGAGATCGAGGCGGCGGTTCCGGCGCGCGCGTTGACGGCGGGGCCGTCGGCCGCAGAGTCCGGTGCCGGGCCCGACGACAAGGCGACTGTGCCGGCGGCCAGGACCGAGGGCGGAACCGCGCCCGAGTCCGAGGCGCCCGAGTCCGAGGCAACCGCGGACGGCGGGGAGGAGGCCGGGCGGCCCGCGGCTCCCCAGGTCTTCTCGCCGGCGGGGTCCACGCTGTTCCTGCGGGCCAACGCGGCGCTGGTACGGCTCGCCGACCATGGCGAGGGTGACGACCGCCCCGCGCGGGACGTCGTCGATGCCGCCGACACCGCCGACACCGCCGACACCGCCGACACCGCCGACACCGCCGACACGACCGACGCGGAGGCCGCGGAGACGACGGCCGACGACGCGCCGACCGACGCCGGCACCCCCCAGGGCGGCCACCCGGCGAAGGACGGTGGCTCCGCGTCCGTGAGGGACGACACCCGGCCGGAGAACACCGCCGGGTCCCCCCGGAGCGACGGCACCCCCGAGGACGACGGCCCCGAACCCCCCAGGGCGAGGAAGCCGCAGGAGGACGAGGCGGAGGGGCAGTCCGAGGCGGTTGCCGAGCACGGGCGCGCGACCACCTCCCCCGGCTCGGACCCCGGCACCACGCCCGAGTCGCCGGCCCAGTCCGCACAGCCTGCCCTGCCTGCCCCGCCCGGCAGTTTTGTGCGGCGGCCCGCCGGGCACTTCACCGTGCCGACCGCGGTCGCGGTGGTACCGCCGACGGAGCCTGTGCGGCGCCCGGTGTCCGACGGCACCTTCGACTTCTTCGGTACGCAGAATGAGGAGGAGGCCGCCGACGCGGCCGAGGAGGAGACCCCGGCCTCGCACAGGGCCGAGGCCGAGCCGGAGTCCGAGCCGGCCGGCGACGCGCGGGGCGTCGGCCAGGTCATCGACCTGACGGCGCACGACGAGCCGGAGCCGGCAGACGAAGAGGCCGAGGCAGAGGCCGAGGCCGGCACGAAGGGACTGCGCAGCGCGGTCTCCTGACGGCACAGAGAACACACGGCAGTCCGGCCACACGGCAGTCCGGCCACACGGCGAACGGGGTCCCGCGCGGGAGACGTGCGGGACCCCGTTCGCGTGTCCCCGTTCGCCGTGTCCAGGCCGGGGCGCAGGGCGGCCGGGTCAGGCCATCCACCGGTCCGGGCGGGCGTCCCGGCGGCCGGTCCGGGACCGTTCCGCCTGGGCCCGCAGCAGCTCCGCCGCCTCGTCGGCGTCCCGGAGCCGGGCCACCACGGACTTGTTGGCCCCGGTGTCCACATGGACGTCCGCGACGCCCCGGGCACGCTGCCAGGGTCCCTGGACCAGCCGCACGCTCTGCACCTTGGCGTGCGGCACCAGCGCGACGGTCCGGGTCAGCCGGCCGTGCCGTGCGGCGAACACGGTGCCGGTGACGGCGAGTCCGTAGCCTCGCCACCACACCGGCACGCACCACCGCGCGCGCCGCGGCGGCCGGGACAGCTCCGCGTGCGACGGCACGCCGACGCCGGGCAGCACCCGCGCGACGACGGATTCCGCGATTTCGCGCGGAGCGACCGGCAGCAGCAGGGAGTTGGACGAGCCCGCCACGTCGAGCTCCACCCGCACCCAGCCCCGGCGCCGCCACAGCAGCGGCTCCACGATCCGCACGGTCTGCACCCGCCCCGGCGGTACCGTCTCGTGCGCCCGGTCGAGGAGACCGTGGTCGATCCGTAGCCCGTCGGGCGACTCGCCCAGGGTCCAGTCGTACTCGGTGACGAACCGGCCGACGCTGCTCGCGCCCACCGCGCCGATCATCGGGACGGCCGCGGCGAGGAGCGTCCACAGGCTGTGGGTGGTCATCCACAGCAGCGGCAGCGCGACGGCGGCGACGATCAGCCAGCCCCAGGTAGCGCCGGTCAGCACGAGGGAGAGGGCGAGGACGCCGGGCGGCACGCGCAACAACTGCCGGGACGGAGCCTCACCCACCTCGTGTGCCGTCTCGGGTGCGAAACCGGCCGCCCGCGCGAGCAGTTCGGCACGCAGCGCGCGGGCGTCGTCGGCCCCGAGGAAGGCCAGCTCGTCCTTCTTGTCGGTCCCGATGACATCGAGTTTGAGCTTGGACACGCCCGCGACCCGCGCGAGCAGCGGCTGGGTGACGTCGATGGCCTGGATCCGCTCCAGCCGGATGTGCGCGGTACGCCGGAACAACAGCCCGGTGCGGATGCGCAGTTCGCTGTCGGTCACCGCGAAGTGGGTGAACCACCAGGTCAGGAAGCCGTAGAGGGCGGCGGCCGGGATGAGGACGCCGATGCCGATCAGCAGCGTGGTCGTCGTCAGCCGGGTCAGCTGGCGCTGCGCCTGGTCCGGGTCGTGCAGCGCCCACCCGATGATGACCGCGACGGGCGCCCACGCCCGCCTGAGCGGCGTGACGGGGTGCAGCCGGCGCTCGAGCACGGGCCGCCGCTCGCGTACGGCCTCGGGGGCCTGTGGGACGGTCACAGCCCCGCCGATCGGGCCTCGCCCAGCTCCGTGAGCCGGTCACGCAGTCGTTCCGCCTCGGCCGGTACGAGACCGGGGATGGTGGCGTCGGTCGCCGCGGCCGCCGTGTGCAACTGCACGCTGGCCAGACCGAAGTGCCGTTCGACGGGCCCGGACGTCACCTCGACCAGCTGCATCCGCCCGTACGGCACGACCGTCTCCTGACGCCACAGGACGCCCCGGCTGATCAGCAGGTCGTCGGAGCGCTCGGCGTACCGCCAGGAGCGCCAGTTGCGCTCCAGCATCACCCAGCCCCAGACCAGCAGGGCCAGTGGCGGCAGGGCGAACGCGGCCCAGCGGGGCCCGGCCAGCAGGCCCGGGACGAGCCCGGCGGCCAGCGTGAGCAGTCCCAGCCACAGCACCAGCATCAGCCGGCGCACCTTCAGCAGCCCCGGCGGCAGCGCGATCCACTTCGGCTCGTCACCGGGGGCCGCCGGTGCGCCGGAAAGGACCGCCAACTCCACCGCTTCCGTCGTCGCGGCCGGTCCTGCCGTCGGTCCCGTCGTCGTCCCGGTGGTCGCCGTCGCCTCAGCGGGCTGTTCCGGTCCCGCTGTACCCGTGTCGTGCGGGTTCCCCGTCTCCATGGCCCCAGCGTACGTAGGGGAGACTGTATTCATGACTCCTACGACGGAGACCATGGTCGGCATCGGCGGCGCCGCGGAGAGCACCGACATGGTGCTCAACATCGGGCCCCAGCACCCGTCCACGCACGGCGTGCTGCGGCTGAAGCTCGTCCTGGACGGCGAGCTCATCACCAGCGCGGAGCCCGTGATCGGCTACATGCACCGGGGCGCGGAGAAGTTGTTCGAGGCGCGGGACTACCGGCAGATCATCATGCTGGCCAACCGCCACGACTGGCTGTCGGCGTTCTCCAACGAACTGGGCGTGGTCCTCGCCGTGGAGCGGATGCTCGGCATGGAGGTCCCCGAGCGCGCGGTGTGGCTGCGCACGCTGCTCGCGGAGCTGAACCGGGTGCTCAACCACCTGATGTTCCTCGGTTCCTATCCACTGGAACTCGGTGGCATCACACCGATGTTCTACGCCTTCACGGAGCGCGAGGAGCTCCAGCACGTCATGGAGGAGGTCTCCGGCGGGCGCATGCACTACATGTTCAACCGCGTGGGCGGTCTCAAGGAGGACCTTCCGGCGGGATGGACCACGCGCGCGCGCAGCGCCGTCGCCGACGTGCGTTCCCGCATGGACCGCTTCGACGACCTGGTGCTCGGCAACGAGATCTTCCGCGGCCGCACGCGCGGTGTCGGCGTCCTCTCCCCGGCGGCCGTGCACGCGTACGGGGTGAGCGGGCCGGTCGCCCGTGCCTCCGGCGTCGATCTCGACCTGCGCCGCGACGAGCCGTACCTCGCGTACGGCGAGCTGGCGGACGTCCTGAAGGTGGTGACCCGCGAGGAGGGCGACTGCCTCGCCCGCTTCGAATGCCTCCTGGAGCAGACGTACCACGCCCTCGACCTCGCCGAGGCGTGCCTCGACCGGCTTGCCGACCTGCCCCCGGGCCCCGTCAACCAGCGGCTCCCGAAGGTGCTCAAGGCGCCCGAGGGGCACACATACGCGTGGACCGAGAACCCGCTCGGTATCAACGGGTACTACCTGGTCAGCAAGGGAGAGAAGACGCCGTACCGGCTGAAGCTGCGCTCGGCGTCGTACAACAACATCCAGGCGCTCACCGAACTGCTGCCGGGGACGCTGGTCTCGGACATGGTGGCGATCCTGGGGTCGATGTTCTTCGTGGTGGGGGACATCGACAAGTAGGGCAGGAGGGACGGGAGGGACGGGAGGGACGGGAGGGACGGGAGGGACGGGAGGGCGTGGAAGCGGGGAGCCGTCTCAGACGGCGTCCGCGAACACGTCCGGGATCCCGACCGGCTGCAGCAGCCACCCGAAGTCGCCGAGCCCGCCCGGCGCGACGAGCTCGGCGGCCTCCGAGGCGGCCGCCAGGGCCCGTACGTAGCCCGCGGGGTCGGTGGACGCGAGGGTGAGCGGGGGGCGCGAGCCGGTGAGGCCCAGGGTGCGCAGGGCGGTCCGCTGGGGGAGCAGACGGGCGCCGGGAAGCACGCAGGCCGCCGCGCAGGCGTCCAGGGCGACGTGCGCGGTGATGTCGCACGACCCGTCCGGTACGGGCGTCGTCCCGCGCCCCTTCCGGAAGCCCGTGAGCGTCCCGAACGGCGGGCGCGCGCTCGCCGTGTGCGCGTAGTCCACCGCGACCGCGAGCCCCCGCGCCAGCGTCCCGACCGCTGACGCCCAGGCCAGATCCCGGGGCAGCCCGATCTCCGCCCGCAGTCCCACCGCGCTCGTGGCCTCCGGGGTGGCCTCCCCCTCCGTCGTGGCCTCCCCGCCGTCCGTCACGGGTTGCTCACCCGTGAGTGGCCACCACCGTGCCAGCCACTCCGCCTCCGGGCCCGTGACCGGAGGCCCGAGCCGTTCCGTTCCGTCGCCGCCCACCAGGACCAGCCGAGGGACGCCCTTCGGGTCGACTTCGGCGACCTCCAGGGGCACGTTGTCCAGCCACTCGTTGGCGAACAGCAGCCCCGTGGTCCGCTCCGGGGGCTCGGCCCGCCACTCGATCCGTCGGTCGAGACCGCCAGGACGGCCGACGAGTTCGACGGCGTACGCACGCGTGCGTGCCGCCACGTCGGCGGGCAGCGCGGCGAGCACACCGGAGGCCAGTTCGCCCCGGCCCGCCGCCATGTCCACGAAGTCGAGCACCGCGGGCCGGCCCAGCGTCTCGTCGACCCGGCACAGCAGACGCGCCACGGCCCCCGCGAACAGCGGTGAGGCGTGCACCGACGTACGGAAGTGCCCGGCGGGGCCCTGGGGCCCGCGGTAGAACCCGTCCGGCCCGTACAGAGCCGCCCGGGTCGCCGCCCGCCACCCGCGCGGGCCGCCTTCCGCCCCTGCCGTCACCGGTTCCACCCGCTCGTCGTCACCCATGTCACCGGTACCACCGGCTCGTCGCCGCCGCCGCCGTCGTCACCGGCCCAGGTTACGTGCGGGGACATGCCGGGCCTCCACCTTGCGGAGTACGCGTGCGGACCGGGGATCGGCCCTCCGGTTGACCCCTGCACGCATTTCGCTTCCCTACGCTGGGTCACGTGCAGCGCCTCTATGATTTTCTCCGCAGACACCCGGCATGGGTCGACGGCTTCTGGGCCGTGGCCCTGTTCGGGATTTCGGTGTTCAGTGGAGCGACCGTTGAGGAGGCCAAGGGGACCGAACCGGCAGCCGTGACCGTACCGGTCGTGCTGCTGCTGTCGCTGGTCGTCGCGCTGCGCCGCCGGATGCCGGAGCGGATGCTGGTCCTGGCCGTCGTGGTGGGCCTCCTCCAGGTGGTCCTGGACGTGGCGACGATGCCCGCCGACTTCGCCCTGCTGGTGATCGTCTACACGGTCGCGGCCGTCGGCGCCCGCTGGGCCTCCCGTCTCGCGCTGGGCGCCGGTCTGTGCGCGGCGCCGGTGGCGCAGGTGCGCTGGCCGCTCGACAACGTGAGCGTGGCGGCCGACATCGCCTTGGTGGTGTTCCTGACCGTGCCCTTCGTCCTCGCCTGGGTGCTCGGCGACTCCATCCGCACCCGGCGTGCCTACTTCGCGCAGCTCGAGGAGCGCGCCGCGCGGCTCGAGAAGGAGCGCGAGGCACAGTCGAAGGTCGCGGTCGCCGCCGAGCGCGCCCGCATCGCGCGCGAGCTGCACGACGTCGTCGCGCACAACGTGTCGGTGATGGTGGTGCAGGCCGACGGCGCCGCCTACGTCCTCGACGCGGCGCCCGACCAGGCCAAGAAGGCACTGGAGACGATCTCCTCCACCGGCCGCCAGGCGCTCGCCGAGATGCGCCGTCTGCTCGGCGTGCTCCGCACCGGCGAGCACCAGGAGGCCGGGGAATACGTGCCGCAGCCCGACGTGCGGCAGATCGAGGACCTCGTCGAGCAGTGCCGGGAATCCGGGCTGCCGGTGGACTTCAAGATCGAGGGCACCCCGCGTCCCCTGCCCAGCGGCCTCGAACTCACCGCGTACCGCATCGTGCAGGAGGCGCTCACCAACACCCGCAAGCACGGCGGGCCCAACACGGGTGCCAGCGTGCGCCTGGTGTACTTCGACGACGGTCTCGGTCTGCTCGTCGAGGACGACGGCAAGGGCGCCCCGCACGAGCTGTACGAGGAGGGCGGGTTCGACGGCCAGGGGCACGGACTGATCGGCATGCGCGAGCGGGTCGGTATGGTCGGCGGCACCCTGGACGCGGGTCCGAGGCCGGGCGGAGGATTCCGTATCAGCGTCCTGCTGCCCCTCAAACCCGCTCATTGACACCTGAACGCTTGTGCGCGCCCTTTATTGACACCTGTAACACCTTCTGGAGATGGAAGAGGCCCTGATGGCGATCCGCGTGATGCTCGTCGACGACCAGGTGCTGCTGCGCACCGGGTTCCGGATGGTGCTCGACGCCCAGCCGGACATGGAGGTCGTGGCGGAGGCGGGCGACGGCGTGGAGGCCCTCCAGGTGCTGCGCTCCACCGCCGTCGACGTGGTGCTCATGGACGTCCGGATGCCGAAGCTGGACGGGGTGGAGACGACCCGCCGGATCTGCGCGGACACCGACCCGCCGAAGGTGCTGATCCTGACCACCTTCGACCTCGACGAGTACGCCTTCTCCGGGCTGAAGGCCGGCGCCTCCGGCTTCATGCTCAAGGACGTGCCGCCCGGCGAACTGCTCACCGCGATCCGCGCGGTGCACAGCGGTGACGCCGTGGTCGCCCCGTCCACCACCCGCCGGCTCCTGGACCGCTTCGCACCCATGCTGCCGAGCACCACCAGGCAGCCCCAGCACAAGGAGCTGGAGCGGCTCACCGAGCGGGAGCGGGAGGTCATGATGCTGGTCGCGCAGGGCCTGTCCAACGGTGAGATCGCGGCCCGCCTGGTGCTGTCGGAGGCGACCGTGAAGACCCATGTGGGCCGCATCCTGACCAAGCTGGGGCTGCGGGACCGGGTGCAGGTGGTGGTTCTCGCCTACGAGACGGGACTGGTACGGGCCGGCGGACAGGGCTGACCTTGCGCACAGGGCTGACCGGGCGTCTCCGCGTCGGTAGGGTCTGCGCATGCTGCTCTGGATCAACGGTCCCTTCGGGGGCGGCAAGACGCAGACCGCACACGAGATACGGCGCCGGTTGCCCGGCAGCGTCATCTGCGACCCCGAGCACCTCGGCTTCGGCCTGCACCGGATGCTCCCGCCGGAACTCCGGGGGGCCCGCGGCCGGAGGCCGCTGATAGACGACTTCCAGGACCTGGCCTCCTGGCGGCAGGGGGTCGTCGAGGTCCTCGACCTCGCCCTGACCCGGCATGAGGGCGTGGTGATCGTCCCCATGACCGTCACCGACTCCGGCCATTTCGCCCAGACCGTCGGCCGGCTGCGCGAACTCGGCCACGATGTACGCCATTTCGCCCTTCTCGCCGAACGCGAGACGGTGCTGCGGCGGCTGCGCGAACGCGGCTTCGGGCGCCTCCTGAAGTACGTCGGCGGGAAGAACGCGGGCCTGCGCCGGGAGAGCTGGGCCGTGCGGCAGCTCGACCACTGCCTGGAGCGGCTCGCCGAGCCGGAGTTCGCCGAGCATCTGTGGACCGACGACACGACCGTCCCGAAGACGGCGGACCGCATCGCCGTCCTGGCCGGACTGACCCTGCGCCCCAACAACGAGGGCCCGCTGCGGACCCGGCTGCGGCAGGCGGGCGTCGGCATCCGCCACATCCGCTTCGACTGACCCGCTTCGCCACTTTCGCTTCGGCCGATCCGCACGGCCGATCCGCACGGCCGATCCGCTCCGGCCGGCCCGTGTCCGGGGCCGCCGTCAGCGCAGAATGCCCTCCAGGAAGTCGCTGCCGAGCCGGGCCACGACCGTCACGTCCAGCTGGTGCAGTACGTACCGGCCGCGGCGGCGCGTGGTGAGCAGACCCGCCTTCTTCAGCACGCCCAGGTGCCGGGATATCTCCGGGGCCGTCATGCCGTGCATCTGGGCCAGCTCCCCGGTGGTGTAAGCGCTGCGCGCGAGGTGACGGCACAACCGCATGCGGACGGGGTGGGACAGCGCCGTCATCCGCAGGGCCAGCTGCTCGACCGTCGGCGGCGCGGCGAGCTCGGGGGAGCCGACCGGGTAGTGCAGCACCGGCCGCCAGCCATAGCGGTGCAGGACCATCAGGTGCGGCCGGCCCAGGCTCGTCGGGATCAGCAGCAGACCGCCGTCGGCCGTGGCCGTACGGGTGTCACCGAGTTTGTCGACCGTGATCAGGCCGGCGTCCAGGTCGACGGTGACCGCAGGGGACACCGCTGCCAGTGCCTCGGCCAGCCCTTTGCGCCGCAGCAGGTCCGTCTTGAGCCGGGTGTCGGCGGCGAGCTGATGACGCAGCCGGGACCAGGCCTCGGCGAAGAACGCCTTGTCGCAGTCCTGGAGGAACTCCCGCAGCCAGGCACGGATCCGGGGCGGATCGGCCAGCAGCCCTTCCGTGAACCGCACCTGCCGGGGCCCCCGCGCGGCGGCCAGCTCCAGAGCCCGGTGGCGCATCCTCTCGTCGGTGAGTGGGCCGGGGCCCGGCGTTTCGTAGGGGAACGCGCAGGTGAACTCCAGCGCGGCGGCCACGAACTGCTCGTCCGACAGTTTGTCCAGCAGCTCCAGCTCCTCGGCGAGATCCGTGCCGGGGAGCGCGCCGCCGGGGACGCCCGCGCACGCCAGGAACAGGTCCGAGAACGTCATACGCCACAGGAAGTCGGCCTCGCACATCCGGTCCGCCAGATGCGGGTCCAGGCGTGCGGTCACGCCCGTCACCCAGCTCTGGAGCCCGGGATGGTGGGCCGGCTCGGACAGTGCGTGCAGCGCCATGCCGAGCTCGGCCAGCGGGGACGGCACGGCGGCGATCCTCCCCCAAGCTCCCGACTCCGCGCGAGCAGGGGACAGCCCCATCGGCCGCAGCCCCGAGATGTCGATGCGCACACTCATGCCCTCATCGTGCACCCCGCCGCTGACAGCGCCGCCCCGATTGACGGCCCCTGTCAATCGGGGCGGCGATCGGGAGCCACTGTCCCTGCGCTGCCCCTCAGCCTTTACGCCCCTGCGCCAGCCCCTACGCCTCTACGCCCCTGCGCCTTCGCTTCCGGCAGCCGCCGTACGAAGTCCGCAGCCGCGGCCCGTACGTCGTCGGCCGTCCACTCCAGGCCCGCCGCCCTGACGTACACCTCGGTGAGCGCCAGGCCGGGGCCCCGCTGTTCCCAGCCGTTGGCGAACAGCCCGGCGCCCGTCTCCTCGGCCGCCCGGACGGCCGCCTCGGCCAGGACATCGGCGTCGTACGGCAGCCACACCTGGAAGTCGTGGGTGTGCGGCACCTCGGGGTGGACGCGCGCCCACGGCACCCCGGCCTCCGCCAGCCCCTCGCGCAGGGCGGTGGCCACCACGCGCGCGTGGGTGACGTACTCGGGCAGCCGGGGCAGCTCACGCTCCAGACCGATCAGCGCCGACAGGGCGGTCGGGAACTGCTGGAAGACATTGCCTCCGTACCGGTGCCGCCAGGCCTTGGCCTCCTCCACCAGCGTTGCCGGGCCGGCGAGCGCCGCGCCGCCGAAGCCGTCGAGGGACTTGTAGAACGACACGTAGACGCTGTCCGCCAGGGCGGCGATCTCCTCCAGCGGACGGCCGAAGTGCACCGTGCACTCCCACAGCCGGGCCCCGTCGAAGTGGACCACGGCCTCGCGTTCCCGCGCGGCGTCCACCACCTCGGTCAGCTCCTCCCAGGTGGGCAGCACGAAACCGGCGTCCCGCAGGGGGAGTTCCAGCATCAGCGCGCCGAAGGGCTCGTCGAAGTCCCGCACCTCGGCGGCGGTCGGCATCCGGGGCTGGCCGGTCACCCGCACCGGACGCAGGCCGCTGACCCGGCTGAACGCGTTCCGCTCATGGACCTCGGGGTGGCTGAGCCCGTGCAGCGCGACCACCGGGCTGCCGGTACGGCCCGCCCAGCAGCGCAGGGCCACCTGCTGGGCCATCGTCCCGGTCGGGAAGAACACGGCGGCTTCGGTGCCCAGGAGTCCGGCGACCCGTTCCTCCAGCGCCTCGACGACGCCGTTGCCGTAGAGGTCGGCCGTCTCGTCCAGGTCGTACACGCCCGCCGCCGCGTCCAGCAGGGCCAGCCGCTCCCGGAGAGGCCCGAGAAAGCCCAGGCGCGCGAGCGCGCGCGGGGCGCTGCGCCAGGCGGCGATCCGCCGCGCGCGGAGCTTTTGCCCCCGTTCCTGATCCGCCCCTTGATCCGCCCCTTGGTCCGGCTTCCGGTCCGGGCCCGGTTCCGCCCCGGCCTGCCGCCCGTCCTGTGTCGCAGTGCCGTTCTCCGTCGTATCACCCATGCCCGGGATCATCCCGCGTACGGATGCGCGCGGGCACCCGGGTTTTCCCTGCGGAACCCACACCCTGTGGACCACCGCGCGCCGGGGGACCGGCCGCGTTTCGCGTTAACATGACGAAAAATCGTCCGGTACCCCGAGCGGACTGGAACGGGAAGGCCGTCGTCGCGTGAACACAAGCCCACAGCCAGATCCCAGGGACCGCCCCGCGCGGCTCAGCGTCGGTGTGGTCGGCGCCGGACGCGTCGGACCGGCCCTGGCCGCGTCCCTGCAGCTCGCCGGACACCGTCCGGTGGCCGTGTCCGCCGTCTCGGCCGCCTCCCTCAGGCGCGCCGAGCAGCTGCTCCCCGACGTGCCGGTGGTCGCGCCCGCCGAGGTGCTGGAGCGGGCCGAACTGGTGCTGCTGACCGTCCCGGACGACGCGCTGCCCGAGTTGGTGGCCGGGCTCGCCGAGACGGGTGCGGTACGGCCGGGACAGCTCCTCGTGCACACCTCCGGGCGGTACGGCGCGAAGGTGCTGGACCCCGCCCTGCGGGCCGGCGCGCTGCCGCTGGCCCTGCACCCGGCGATGACGTTCACCGGCACCCCCCTGGACGTGCAGCGGCTCGCCGGATGCTCCTTCGGCGTCACCGCGCCCGAGGAGCTGCGGCTGGCCGCCGAGGCCCTCGTGATCGAGATGGGCGGCGAACCGGAGTGGATCGCCGAGGAGAACCGCCCGCTCTACCACGCGGCCCTCGCCCTGGGCGCCAACCATCTGGTCACCCTGGTCGCCCAGTCCCTGGAGCTGCTGCGCACCGCCGGGGTCGAGGCCCCCGACCGGATGCTCGGCCCCCTGCTCGGCGCCGCCCTGGACAACGCCCTGCGCTCCGGCGACGCGGCCCTCACCGGCCCCGTCGCGCGCGGTGACGCCGGCACCGTCTCCGTACATGTCACCGAGCTGCGCCGGCACGCCCCGCAGACCGTCGCCGGCTATCTGGCGATGGCCCGCGCGACCGCCGACCGCGCCCTCGCCCACGGCCTGCTGAAGCCGGAGCTCGCCGAGGACCTCCTCGGGGTACTCGCCGACGGGACGACGAGTCCCGGCGGTCGAGGCGACCGGGGCGACCGGGGCAATCCCGGTGACCAAGGCAATCGAGGCGGCGAAGGCGAAGGGGACCCCCGATGACCACCACCCTGCTGCGCACCGCGGCCGACCTGCACGCACGCGCGCGTACGGGCCGCCGAGCCGTCGTGATGACCATGGGCGCCCTGCACGAGGGCCACGCCACCCTGATCCGCGCCGCGCGCGACCTCGCGGGTGCCGAGGGCGAGGTCGTGGTCACCGTCTTCGTCAACCCGCTGCAGTTCGGCGAGGGCGAGGACCTCGACCGCTATCCGCGCACCCTGGACGCCGACCTCGAGGTCGCCGGGCAGGCGGGCGCCGACGTGGTCTTCGCCCCGTCGGTCGACGAGGTCTACCCGGGCGGCGAGCCCCAGGTCCGCATCAGCGCCGGCTCCATGGGCGAACGCCTGGAGGGCGCCGCCCGCCCCGGTCACTTCGACGGCATGCTCACCGTCGTCGCCAAACTGCTGCACCTCACCCGCCCCGACATCGCCCTGTACGGCCAGAAGGACGCCCAGCAGCTCGCCCTGATCCGCCGCATGGTCCGCGACCTGAACTTCGGCGTCGACATCGTCGGAGTCCCCACCGTCCGTGAGCCCGACGGACTGGCCCTGTCCAGCCGCAACCGCTACCTCTCCGCCGCGGAGCGGCGCACCGCCCTCGCCCTGTCCGGCGCCCTGTTCGCCGGCCGGGACCGGCACGCCGCGCAGGAGGCGCTGCGCGCGCGGGCCCGCGAAGTGCCCGCCACGCGCGCGCGCGTGGCGGCGCTGAACGCGCTCGGGGAGTCCCGCGCGGCGGCCGACGCGCACGCCGTCGCCACGGCGGGCGGGCCCGAGGCCGTCCGCGTCGCCGCCCGCCAGGTGCTTGACGGGGCCGCCCGCTTCACCCCGCCGCTCACACTGGACTACCTGGCCCTGGCCGACCCCGCGGACTTCACCGAGATCGGCGACGACTTCACCGGCGAGGCCGTGCTCGCCGTGGCCGCCCGGGTCGGCGCGACCCGCCTGATCGACAACATACCCCTGACCTTCGGCACCCTCGGAGCCGCCTCGTGACCAGCACCGGCATACGACTGCACGCTCCCGCGCCCGGGTGGTCCATCGAGGCGGACGTCGTGGTCGTCGGCTCCGGCGTGGCCGGACTGACCGCCGCGCTGCGCTGCGAGGCCGCCGGACTGGCCACCGTCGTCGTCACCAAGGCCCGGCTCGACGACGGCTCCACCCGCTGGGCCCAGGGCGGCATCGCCGCGGCCCTCGGCGACGGCGACACCCCCGAGCAGCACCGGGACGACACCCTGGTCGCCGGCGCGGGCCTGTGCGACGAGGAGGCGGTCCGCATCCTCGTCACCGAGGGCCCCGACGCCGTACGCCGTCTCATCGCCACTGGCGCCCACTTCGACGAGTCCGAAGAGGGCGGCCTGGAACTCACCCGCGAGGGCGGCCACCACCGTCGGCGCATCGCGCACGCGGGCGGGGACGCCACCGGCGCGGAGATCTCCCGCGCGCTCGTGGAGGCCGTACGCGCGGTCGGGAGGGGCGAACGCGAAGCGCTCTCGGGCAAGGGAGGCGGTGGGCGACGGGCGGGGCTGCGCACGATCGAGAACGCGCTCGTCCTGGACCTGCTGACGGACGCCGAGGGCCGCGGCGCGGGCGTGACCCTGCACGTCATGGGGGAGGGCCAGCACGACGGCGTGGGGGCCGTGCACGCCCCCGCGGTGGTGCTGGCGACCGGCGGCATGGGCCAGGTCTTCAGCGCGACCACGAACCCCTCCGTCTCGACCGGCGACGGGGTGGCACTGGCCCTCCGCGCGGGCGCCGAGGTCAGCGACCTCGAGTTCGTGCAGTTCCATCCGACCGTCCTGTTCCTCGGCCCGGACGCGGAGGGCCAGCAGCCCCTGGTCTCCGAGGCGGTCCGCGGCGAGGGCGCCCACCTGGTCGACGCCGACGGCGTGCGCTTCATGGCGGGACAGCACGAACTCGCCGAGCTCGCCCCGCGGGACATCGTCGCCAAGGGCATCATGCGCCGGATGCGGGAGCTGGGCGCCGAGCACATGTATCTCGACGCCCGGCACTTCGGCGCCGACATGTGGGAGCACCGCTTCCCGACGATCCTCGCCGCCTGCCGCGCCCACGGCATCGACCCGGTCACCGAGCCCGTTCCGGTCGCCCCCGCCGCCCACTACGCCTCCGGCGGCGTCCGCACCGACTTCCACGGCCGCACCACCGTCCCCGGCCTCTACGCCTGCGGGGAGGTCGCCTGCACCGGCGTGCACGGAGCCAACCGGCTCGCCTCCAACTCGCTCCTGGAGGGCCTGGTCTACGCCGAGCGCATCGCCGCCGACATCGCCGGGAGCCGGGCCGGGAACACCCTCCACGCGCCTACGCCGCAGCCCCTCCCGCCCGCCGAGCGCCCCGGACACCCCCTCCTCCCCGCGGAGGCCCGTTTCACCATCCAGCGGATCATGACCAGGGGAGCCGGTGTCCTGCGCTCCGCAGCCTCCCTCGAGCAGGCCGCCGACGCGCTCCAGCGGCTGCACGCCGCCGCCCGTGACGCCCTCGACGAGCAGGGCAAGACCGCCGAGCCCGGCGTCGACACCTGGGAGGCGACCAACCTCCTGTGCGTCGCCCGTGTCCTGGTCGCCGCCGCGCTGCGGCGCGAGGAGACCCGGGGCTGCCACTGGCGCGAGGACCGGCCCGAGCGCGACGACACCGCCTGGCGCCGCCACATCGTCGTACGGCTGAATCCGGACCGCACGCTGGCGACGCACACCACCGACACCACAGACTTCCCCCCGACCCTCCCCGACGTCCCGACCCTCCCCGACGTCCCGGCCTTCCTTGACGTCCCGAACCTCCCGAACCTCCCGCCCCAGGCCTCCCAGGAGCAGTGACAGCAGTGACCACCCCAGACCTTCCCCTCGCCCCGTCCGGTGGCTGCGGCGACGGCTGCGCCTGCGGCGCGGACGGCGACGAGAGCTATGACGAGACCTACCTGGAGTGCGGCCTCGACCCCGCGCTCGCCCAGCTCCTGACCGACGCCGGTCTGGACCCGGTGGAGGTCGAGGACATCGCCAACGTCGCCATCCAGGAGGACCTCGCCCACGGCGTGGACGTGACGACGGTCGCGACCATCCCCGAGGACGCCGTCGCCACCGCCGACTTCACCGCGCGGGAAGCGGGCGTCGTGGCGGGCCTCAGGATCGCCGAGGCGGTCGTCTCGGTGGTCTGCACGGCAGAGTTCGAGGTCGAACGGCACGTGGAGGACGGCGACCGGGTGGAAGCCGGCGACAAGCTCCTCTCCGTCACCACCCGCACCCGCGACCTCCTCACGGCGGAACGCAGCGCCCTGAACATCCTGTGCCGCCTCTCGGGCATCGCGACGGCCACGCGCGCGTGGGCCGATGTGCTGGACGGCACGAAGGCCAAGGTCCGCGACACCCGCAAGACCACCCCGGGCCTGCGCTCCCTGGAGAAGTTCGCCGTGCGCTGCGGCGGTGGCGTCAACCACCGCATGTCGCTCTCCGACGCCGCCCTGGTCAAGGACAACCATGTCGTCGCCGCGGGTGGCGTCGCCCAGGCCTTCCAGGCCGTCCGGGAACGCTTCCCCGACGTACCGATCGAGGTCGAGGTCGACACCCTGCACCAGCTCCGCGAGGTCGTGGACGCGGGCGCCGACCTGATCCTGCTGGACAACTTCACCCCCGGCGAGTGCGAGGAGGCGGTGGCTCTCGTCGCCGGCCGCGCCACCCTGGAGGCGTCCGGCCGGCTCACCCTCGACAACGCCGAGGCGTACGCCGACACGGGGGTCGACTACCTCGCCGTGGGCGCCCTCACCCACTCCTCGCCGATCCTGGACATTGGCCTGGACCTGCGAGCGGCAGAGTAGGGGCCGGCCATGCTGCTGACGATCGACGTGGGCAACACACACACCACCCTGGGCCTGTTCGACGGCGAGGACATCGTCGAACACTGGCGGATCTCCACGGACGCGCGCCGTACCGCCGACGAGCTCGCCGTTCTCCTCCAGGGCCTCATGGGCATGCACCCCCTGCTCGGCGACGAACTGGGCGACGGCATCGACGGCATCGCCATCTGCGCAACCGTTCCCTCCGTCCTGCACGAACTCCGTGAGGTGACCCGCCGCTACTACGGCGACGTCCCCGCGGTCCTGGTCGAGCCGGGCGTCAAGACCGGCGTGCCGATCCTCACCGACAACCCCAAGGAGGTCGGCGCGGACCGCATCATCAACGCGGTCGCCGCCGTCGACCTCTACGGCGGGCCGGCCATCGTCGTCGACTTCGGCACCGCCACCACCTTCGACGCGGTCAGCGCGCGCGGGGAGTACATCGGCGGCGTCATCGCCCCCGGCATCGAGATCTCCGTCGAGGCGCTCGGCGTCCGCGGTGCGCAGCTCCGCAAGATCGAGGTGGCCCGGCCCCGGAGCGTGATCGGCAAGAACACGGTCGAGGCGATGCAGTCCGGCATCATCTACGGCTTCGCCGGCCAGGTCGACGGCGTCGTCCGCCGGATGGCCCGCGAGCTCTCCGACGACCCCGAGGAGGTGACCGTCATCGCGACCGGCGGACTCGCGCCGACGGTCCTGGGCGAGAGCACGGTCATCGACGAACACGAGCCCTGGCTCACCCTGATCGGCCTGCGCCTGGTCTACGAACGGAACGTGGCGCGGATGTAGCGCATCCCGGATGCGACGCTCCCGGGATCCGTCCCGGACGCGGTGCTCCGGGACCGGGACCGGGACGCGGGCCACGGGCGGCCGGTCCCGGCCGTACGGGGGCTGCCGGCCCGCACGCCTCGTGGAGCGGGCCGGGCCCCGCGCGGAGCGGATGCTGTCGGTCGGTTCCCCCAGCGGTTCCGGGCCCCGCGAGCCCGCACCCTGTGGCCCCGGGTGTTCCGGCCGCAGCCGTGATACATCCCCGGAAAGTGCCACGGCTGCGGATCCAGGCTGCGGGCCCGACGGATTCGCCGACCGCGTCCGGATCGGGACCGGGCGGCCCTCGTCGAGCGGCACCCGCTCCTCGCGGGGTCCGCCCGGGCGGACCCGTGCGCCGTACCCGCACGCCACGCCCGTGCGTTATGCGTTGTTTGTCTGATTAGCGCGTATCGTCGCCGCATGCCCACGCCCTACGGATCCTGCGGCGGCATGGCGTTCGGCGCGGCGGAGCTGCGTGTGCTCCGCCGTGCCCTCGCCCTCGCCCTGCACCCCACGTCCGCCTCGGCCGAAGACGTCCAGGACTGCCGTCGCCTCACCGAGTCCCTCGACGAGGCGACGCGGGAGAGCGCCCGCCTGCGCGCCTTCCTGGTGGCCGACCTCGGCCGCTACCGTGCCGCCCTTCCCGGCACCGTCGCCGGCTACCTCAGGCTTCTGGAGGAGGTGCTGGGTGCCGGCTACCGCCCCGACGCCGACGACCTCGCCGCCCTCCGGGCGCTGCGCGGCAATCCCGCCGCCGCCGCCCTCCTGGGCCGCTGCCGGCTCCTGGCCGAACAGGACGTACGTGCCCGCCTCGCCGGCCGCACGGTTCGCGCGGCCGTCGACTCCGCGCACGGCGTCCCGTCCGCCGGTCCGCTGTCCAAGGGCCCCCTGTCCGTCGTCCCCGCCTCCCGCACCCACCTCCTCGCCCTGCCGGGCGGCCGGGCCGCCGAGGGCCCCGAGGAGGAGCCGGAACGCAAGCCGTCCGCCCCCCGGCCCGAACCCGCCACCCCCGCTCCCGGCAC